>JAUXOE010000167.1 GCA_030682415.1 Parvibaculum sp. | reverse complement strand
AATGAGGCGGTTGATGCCCTCATGCGCGGCAATCAGCGCCGTGTGCCAGCCCGGCTCGGCCAGGAGCCGCGTGACGGCGCCGATGGCGCGGGTGAGCGCGTCCCGGAAGACTTCGCCGCCCTCGAGCATGGTGGCGCCGGGCATCTCCGCCGTCTCGAAATAGAAAGCCATTCTCGCCGCGAGTTCGGTGCGGTTCGAAATCCGGCCGAAGCTGCCGCCATGGATTTCGACCAGCGCCGGTTCTTCCTCGAGGAAAGGCGCGGACGATTCCTGCGCCGCGAGGACGAATTCCGCCGTCTGCCGCGTCCGCGGCACGCCGGAACAGATGGCGCGGTCGAGCGCGACATGTGAAAGCGCGGCGCCGGCCGCCTTCGCCTGCTCCCGGCCGAGCGGCGTCAGCGGCACCACTTTCGTGTCGCCGCCGGCCGCCAGAATTTCCGGCCCGAAATAGTCGACATGGCCGTGCCGCATCAGATAGAGGCGGCGGCGGCCCGTCGTGCCGGGAAGTGCGCTCAAATCGCTTCCGCCTTCTTGAGCCCGTCGATATCGCCGGCCGAGAAGCCCCAATCCTTGAGCGCGCTTTCGGTGTGCTCGCCGACCGTCGGCGCCGGACCCTGGATCTTCGATTCCGTGCGCGAGAAACGCGGCGCGACATTGGGCTGGGCCACGCCGTCGATCTCGACAATGGTCTGGCGCGCCTTGTTGTGCGGATGGTCGATCGCTTCCTTGATCGACAGCACCGGCGCAAAGCAGATATCGGTGCCTTCCATGATCTGGCACCATTCGTCGCGCGTCTTGGTCTTGAAGACGGCCTCGATCTTGGTCTTCATCGCGGGCCATTGCGCGCGGTCCATCTGCGCGTCCCAGAGCGCATCGGTGAGCCCGGCCTTCTCGCGCAGGATCGCGTAAAACTGCGGCTCGATCGAACCGATCGAAATCCACTGCCCGTCCTTGGTCTCGTAGGTATCGTAGAAATGCGCGCCGCCATCGAGCATGTTGGTGCCATGCGGTTCCTGCCACATGCCCGACGCCGTGAACCCGTAGAACATCGCCATCAGCGACGAAGCGCCGTCGGTCATCGCCGCGTCGACCACCTGCCCCTTGCCGCTGCGCTGCGCCTCGACCAGCGCCGCCAGCATGCCCATGGCGAGATAAAGCGCACCGCCGCCGAAATCGCCGACGAGATTGAGCGGCGGCACCGGCTTTTCGCCCGGCCGGCCGATCGCATGCAGCGCGCCCGTCAGCGAGATGTAGTTGATGTCATGGCCGGCGGCATTGGCCAGCGGTCCGGTCTGGCCCCAGCCGGTCATGCGGCCATAAACGAGTTTCGGATTGCGCTTCAGGCAGACATCGGGGCCGAGGCCGAGACGTTCCATCACGCCGGGACGGAAGCCTTCCTGCAGAATGTCGGCGCTCTCGATCAGCTTCAGGCAGGCCTCGACCGATTCCGGCTTCTTGAGATCGAGCGCCACCGAGCGTCGGCCGCGCGAACCGATATCGAATTTCGAGCCGCCGCGTCCGCCCTTGCGGTCGATGCGGATGATATCCGCACCCATGTCGGAGAGCAGCATGGCGCAGAAGGGCCCCGGCCCGATGCCTGCGAATTCGACGACCTTGATGCCGCTCAGCGGTCCGCTACCCATGACGTGCTCCCTTGAATTCAGCTGTTTGCCGTTTGTTGGGAGAGATTTGTACAGGCTGCGGCGAGGCCCGTAAACGCTGGCCGATTTGACGCAAGGGCGGGCTGGCGCGGGCTCCCTTGCCGGTTTTCGCTTCCACCTCTACAAACGCGCCATGCCCCTGCCCGCTCCCGCCATCGCTCGCGGTTATACCGGCGAGTCCTGCCCCGCCTCCTTCAACATCGCGCGTTATTGTCTGGCGCGCGCGGCGAAGGAGACGCCGGAGAAGATCGCGTTGATCGTTGTCAGCGACGCCGACGCGCCGCTTGAGAGCGCCGAGCGCTGGCGTTATGGCGCACTCGATGACGCGGTGCGCCGCGTGGCGGCCGGGTTGCTGGCGGAAGGTTTTGCACCCGGCGAACGCCTGATGATCCGCATGCCCAACACATCCGACTATGCGCTGCTCTTTTTCGGCGCGTTGGCGGCAGGCGTCGTGCCGCTTCCCTCCTCCTCGCAACTCACCGCCGACGAGGCCGACTTCCTGCTCGCGGATTCAGCCGCCGCCGCGGTCGCGCTGGCGCCCGGCATGCACATGCAGACAGACGAGGTGCGGGTGATCGATGCGGCCATGATCGAGCGCTTGAAGGCGCATGTGCCGCTGGCCGGCTACGCCGATACGGGCGCCAACGATCCGGCTTTCCTGGTCTACACCTCCGGCACCAGCGGCCGCCCGAAAGGCGTCCTGCATGCCCATCGCAGCGCCTGGGGCCGTCGGCCGATGTATCGCGGCTGGTACGGCATCGAGCCCGCCGACATCATCCTTCACGCCGGTGCCTTCAACTGGACCTATACGCTGGGCGTCGGCCTGACCGATCCCTGGGTCAATGGCGCGACGACGGTTCTCTACAACGGCGAAAAGGATGTGCAGGTCTGGCCGAAGCTGATGGAAAAGACGCGCGCCACGCTCTTTGCCGCCGTGCCGACGCTCTATCGCCAGATCCTGAAATATTGCGATCTTGCCGCGCATGACATTTCAAAACTGCGCCACGGCCTGACCGCCGGCGAGGCGCTGTCGCCGGCCCTGCTCGAGCACTGGCGCGAGGCGACCGGCAAGGATCTCTACGAGGCGCTGGGGATGTCGGAATGCTCGACCTATGTCTCGACGGCGCCGGGCATGGAAATTCGCCCCGGCAGTCCGGGCCGGCCGCAGCCCGGCCGCTGCGTGGCGGCGCTGCCGGTCGAGGGTGGCGTCGAGCCGCTGCCGGCTGACGAGACCGGATTGCTCGCCGTCCACCGTTCCGATCCCGGGCTGATGCTCGGCTATTGGCGGCGCCCCGAAGAAGAGGCCGACGTCTATCGCGGCGAGTGGTTCATCGGCGGCGATCTCGCCAGTTTCGATGCCGATGGCTACATGCACTATCACGGCCGTGCCGACGACCTGATGAACGCGATGGGTTACCGCGTCTCGCCGCAGGAGGTCGAGGCCGCGCTGGCGGGCCATCCCGATGTGCAGGAGGTCGCGGTCACCGAGCTGCATGTTCGGGAGGATCTGTCGGTCATCGCCGCCTTTGTGGTGCCGAAAGAGGCGTCCGAACCCGATGCCGCCGCAATTCTCGCCTGGGCCGAGACGCGTCTGGCTGCCTACAAGCGGCCGCGCGAGGTGATATTCGTCGACAGTCTGCCGCGAACGGCCAATGGCAAGGTGATGCGACGGGCGCTGCGGCGCGTCTAGGGCCGCGCCGGCCGTTCCTGCGGCAATGGCTCATGCTCGGCCGCGAACGAGACCTGCACCTGGCGGACACGCTCAAACAAGGATGCCGTTGCGGTCATGGGGCTCGCATCGAGCACCCAGACACACAGAAAAAATCCGACAACAATGCCCATCAAGAAATTGGACATGGGGCCCGGCCCTCCCTGTCCACGATTGCAACACGGTTAAAATCTCTCGCATGAACTATAAAAAATCAAGCGAAATCAATGGCTTGTGTCAAAAAGGTACAGTGAAATGGTTAATGCGCAATAGCGTCATGCGTGGCACGTACGGCCTCCGGCGGCGCACGGCCTGCCAGGCTCACCGCAACGACCGCCAGCATCGCCACAACGAAGCCGGGCAGGATTTCATAGAGGTCGAAAATCCCGCCTGAGAGCTGCTTCCAGACAATGACCGTGGCGGCGCCGGCGATCATACCGGCCAGCGCACCATTGCGCGTCATGCGGCCCCAGAACAGCGACAGGATCACCACCGGCCCGAAGGCGGCGCCGAACCCGGCCCAGGCATAGGCGACCAGTGCCAGCACCGTGCTGTCCCGGTCGAGGGCCAGCAGGAGTGCCGCCACCGAGATGACGATGACCGAAGCCCGCCCCACCATCAGCAATTCACGCGCTTGCGCATCGGGCCGGAAGATGCGCTTCCAGAAGTCCTCGGCAATCACGCTCGACGAAACGAGAAGCTGCGACGAGACCGTGCTCATCACCGCGGCCAGCACGGCGGCCAGCAACACCCCCGCAATCACCGGGCTGAACAGCGCCTGCGACAGGGCCAGAAACACCGTCTCGGGATTGGCGAGCGGCGCGGCGGCAAAATAGCCGATACCGGCAAGGCCGGTCGCCACGGCGCCGTAAAGCGCCAGCACCATCCAGGTCATGCCGATCAACTGAGCGCCCGGCAACGCGGCCTCGTCGCGGATCGCCATGAAGCGCGCCAGAATATGCGGCTGGCCGAAATAGCCGAGCCCCCACGCCATCAGCAAAACCGCCCCGATCAGGCTGATGTCATGAAAGGCGTCGAGCGCGCCTGTCGGCCCGGCACTGTCGGCGCCGGCAATCATTGCCTCGACGCCGCCCATTGCCGAAATGGCGACGGCCGGCACGATCAGCAGCGCGAAGAACATCATCACGCCCTGCACCGTATCGGTCCAGCAGACGCCGAGAAAGCCGCCGATCGCCGTATAGGACAGGATGCTGACGGCGCCGATGGCCAGCGCCCAATGATAGTCGAGACCAAACACCTGTTCGAACAGGATGGCGCCCGACACGAGACCCGCCGACGTGTAGATCGTGAAGAAGATCAGGATCACAAAGGCGCTGGCGACGCGCAACACGCGGCTCCGGTCGGCAAAACGGTTTTCGAAATAGTCCGGCAGCGTCAACGCATCGCCGGCGACCTCCGTATAACGGCGCAAGCGCCGCGCAACGAAGCGCCAGTTGAGCAATGCGCCCGCGACCAGCCCGACCGCGATCCATATCTGGTTGAGGCCGTAGAGATAGACCGCGCCGGGAAGCCCTAGCATCAGCCAGCCGCTCATGTCGGAGGCGCCGGCCGACAATGCCGCAACCCAGCGGCCAAGCTGCCGCCCGCCGAGAATGTAGTCCTTGAGATTGTTGGTGAAGCGATAGGCGACCACGCCGAGCGCCAGCATCGCCAGCAGATAGACCGCGATGGTCAGCGGTAGCGCCATGCTCATCGCGCCTGAATCCATGCAATGGTGGATGCAATGATGGCGAGCGCGGGCAGACCGAGCACCAGCCAGCTTTCAATGGAAATTTCACCGATCATGACGCCCCCGAATGCGGGATGCGCCTTACATCGGGGGCAACCCGCCTACCCGACTTAGCCAGCTTGCGTTGCGATGCGCAAGAGCGCCGAAGGGCTGCGCGTCGTCGGCCGATACCTTCTGGAAGGCGCGAATCCGGTCCACATTGGCATATTGTCCTTTGTGCCCGTGCGGACGGTTGGCGTCGTACTGAGTCTGAAGATCGTGATGAGCTTCGGAAATCTTGTGACTGAATCCGAATATGGCTTCAGTCGGATTGAGACCATAGGTCCAGACGCATGCCAAAAACCCGAGAACAAATCCTGTAATGAGCTTTCCCACGGAATTTCCCTTCGTTGCACTCGGTGCAACATTCGAGAAATCATGGGCGCTTGTGCTTAACGAAGTATTAACGAAGCCTGTTGCAGCCACCGCTGTCAGAGTGATTGTCCGTCATCGACGGTAAAAAGCGACCCGGTGATGAACCGTCCGTGGTCGGACGCCAGAAGCAACAGCGTCCCGTCGAGGTCCTCCTCGACCCCGAGCCGCCGCCGTGGCCAGCTTTTGATCTGCTTTTGTCCGCCCTCGGTGCCGAACCAGTCCGAGTTGAGTTCGGTCTCGATGAAGCCCGGGCACATGGCGTTGACGTTGATCTGCTTCCGCGCCCATTCCTTGGCGAGCGATTTGGTCATCATGCCGACTGCTGCCTTGGTCATGCAATAGATCGTCAGTCCAGGGAGAACCGTATGCGCGCCGATGGAAGCAATGTTGATGATGCGGCCGCCCGCGCCCCGCGCCATCATCGAGCGCCCGGCTGCCTGCGCCATGAAGAAGGCACCGCGCACATTGGTGTCGAACATCGTGTCGAAGCCTTCCGGCGTCACCTCGGCCGGAAGCGCCTGCACATTCATGCCGGCATTGTTGACGAGAATGTCGACCGGTCCGAGCGTGTGCTCGGCCTCCGCCATGCAGGCCTCGATGCTCGCCGGATCTGTGACGTCGAGCGCGATCGCCGCCGCCACGCCGCCTGTCGCCTCGATCTCGGATTTGAGCGCGGCGAGCCGTTCGACCCGCCGCCCGGTAATGGCGATCTTCGCCCCGGCCTTCGCCAGCACCAGAGCGAAGCGTCTGCCGAGCCCGCTGGTCGCGCCCGTCACCAGCGCCATCTTGCCGCCGAGATCGTAATCCGGGAGCCTGACTTCGGTTGTCTCGGTCATTGCGTGTAGCCTCCAGCCGTTTGATTTTGCTGGACTCTTCGCGTGCGTCGCCCGCCTCGTCAAGTGGCGGCCTGTCGGTGCCTTGCGGCCCCTGCGTTCCAGGCCTCATAATCGGTCATCGAAAACGTGCGGCGGAGGCCAGAAATGCAACTCGATGTCGTCTCGGATACGGTCTGCCCGTGGTGCTATATCGGCAAGAAGCGCCTCGACGAAGCGCTGACGATACATGGCGGTGCGAACATCACGCTCGCCTGGCGTCCCTTTCAGCTTGATGCGTCGATCCCCGAAGGGGGTGTCGACCGCAAAGCCTACATGGAAATGAAGTTCGGATCGGAACGTGCCAAGGAAGTGGGCAATACGATCCGCGAGTTCGGCGCGGCGGTCGGCATTGAGTTCCGCTTCGACAGGATCGAGCGTTCGCCCAATACGCTCGACAGCCATCGGCTGATCCGCTGGGCGGGCACCGCCGGCTGCCAGAACGAAATGGTCGATATCCTTTTCCGCCGCTATTTCGAGGACGGCGAAGATATTGGGTCGCACGACGTACTGGTCGATGCCTCGGCCGAAGCCGGCATGGACACCGACATTGTGCGCGGCTTGCTGAGTAACGATGCCGACAAGGAACTGGTACGCCGCGAAGACATGACCGCGCGCGAACTCGGCATTCAGGGTGTTCCGAGTTTCGTCATCAATTCGAAGTGGGTGATGGTCGGTGCGCAGGAGCCGGAGACGCTGGTGCGCATGTTCGACAAGCTACTCGCGAAGGAAGCGGAGGAAGCGGTCAGCGCCGCGCAGTAAATCCAAAGGGGGGATTTCATGTCTTCATTGTCGCTGCGACAGGAGCAGCAGGCGTATTGGTTATTGCTGCTGGGTATCGTTCTCTTCCTGATTGGGCTTCTCACGGGATTCATTTCCGGGGGCATCGCCAATCCGCGCATGGGACTTTCGGCGCATCTTGAAGGACTCATGAACGGAATGTTCCTGGTGCTTCTCGGTCTGCTTTGGCCGCGCCTCGTGCTCGGTTCAATGGCGCTTCTCAGTGCGTTCTGGCTTGTGACCTATGCCGCCTTCGCCAATTGGCTGGGCGTATTGCTGGCCGGTATTTGGGGGGCCGGCGCTGGCATGATGCCGATCGCCGCGCAGGGAATGGCAGGTTCGGGGACGCAGGAGGCAATCATCGCCTTTCTGCTGATCAGCCTGTCTGTGGCAATGGTCCTCGGCGTTGTCCTGGTCATTTGGGGTCTCTGGCGCGCCCGAACATGAGAGACCGCTAGGCTGCCTTTGCCGCGCCCGCTAACTCTGCGAGCTTCCGCATCAGCGCATAGGTGCCGGCCAGCCGTTCCTCCGGCGTGTCCCAGTCGCGCTTGAAGACGAGCTTGTGATCGGGCCTGAGCTTCGCTTTCCCGCGTTCGTCGTTGATGATCTCGACCAGGGCGGCAGGATTGGCGAAGGTGTTGTCACGGAAGGTCAGCACGATACCTTTGGGGCCGGCTTCGATTTTTTCGACATTGGCCGCACGGCACATGCCCTTGATCTCGACGATCTTCAGCAAGAACTCGACTTCCTCCGGCAGCTTGCCGAAACGGTCAATCAGCTCCGCGCCGAAGCCATCAATCTCGGCGCGAGTCTCCACATCGGAAAGCCGCCGGTAAAGCGACATTCGTGCATCGAGGTCGGGTACATAGTTTTCAGGGATAAGCACCGGCGTACCGACATTGATTTGCGGCGACCAGCGGCCCTCTTCGTCTTCCTCTGCACCGCCGCCACGCATTGCGGCCACGGCCTCTTCCAGCATTGACTGGTAGAGCTCATATCCGACTTCCCGGATATGGCCCGACTGTTCGTCGCCGAGCAGATTGCCGGCCCCACGAATATCGAGGTCATGGCTGGCAAGCGAAAAACCGGCGCCAAGCGAGTCCAGCGACTGCAGCACCTTGAGGCGCCGTTCGGCCGCCGGCGTCAGTGTCCGGTTCGCAGGTACAGTCAGATAGGCATAGGCGCGTGCCTTCGAACGGCCGACACGACCGCGAAGCTGATAGAGCTGCGCGAGACCGAACATGTCGGCGCGGTGCACGATCAGCGTATTGGCGGTCGGAATGTCGAGACCGGATTCGACAATGGTGGTTGAAACCAGCACATCGTATTTGCCGTCGTAAAACGCCGTCATCTTGTCTTCGATTTCGCCCGGCGCCATTTGTCCATGCGCGATCGTGAATTTCACTTCCGGTGCATATTGCTGCAGAAACTCGCCGGCCTCGGAAAGATCGGCAATACGCGGAACGATATAAAAGCTCTGTCCGCCGCGGAAGTGTTCCCGCATCAACGCCTCGCGCATGACGACCGCATCGAACGGTGAGACATAGGTGCGAACGACAAGGCGGTCGACTGGGGGTGTCGCGATGATCGAGAGTTCGCGAACGCCCGACAGGGCCATCTGTAACGTTCGTGGAATTGGCGTTGCCGTCAACGTAAGCACATGAACCTCGGCACGCAGGGCCTTCAGCTGCTCCTTGTGGCCGACGCCGAAATGTTGCTCCTCATCGACGATGACAAGCCCCAGATTGCGGAATTTTATCTGTTTGCCGAGCACCGCATGGGTACCGATGACGATGTCGACCGTACCGTCGGTGAGACCCGCCTTCGCTTCCGCCATCTCCTTGGTGCCGACAAGCCGCGACATCTGCCTGATCTTGACCGGTAATCCATGGAAACGGTCGTTGAAGGTTTTGAAATGCTGGCGCGCCAGAAGCGTCGTTGGCACGACAACGGCCACCTGGTAGCCGTTCAGTGCGGCGACAAAGGCCGCGCGTAAAGCGACTTCGGTCTTGCCAAATCCGACATCGCCGCAAACCAGTCGGTCCATCGGCCGTCCGCGCGCCAGATCCGCCAGCACGGCCTCAATGGCTTGTTCCTGATCGTCGGTTTCAGTGAAGGGAAAACGGGCGCAGAACTCGTCATAAGCGCCCGGCTGCGGCTCCATGACAGGGGCCTTTTTCAACTCACGAGCTGCAGCGATCTTGATGAGCTCGCCGGCCATCTCGCGGATGCGTTCCTTGAGACGGGCCTTTCGCGCTTGCCAGCCGGTGCCCCCCAGCCGGTCAAGCTGCGCCTCCGCATCGTCCGAACCATAGCGCGACAACAGCTCAATGTTTTCGACCGGCAGATAGAGCTTGTCGTTGCCTTGATAGACAAGCAACAGGCAGTCATGTGGCGCACCCATGACCTCGATGGTCAGCAGCCGCTCGAACCGCCCGATACCATGATCGACATGCACGACGAAATCGCCGGGCGACAAGCTCGACGCTTCGGTCAGGAAATTCTCGGCCCGTTTTTTCCGGCGCTGGCGTACCAACCGGTCGCCCAGGACATCCTGCTCACCAATGACGACGAGGTCGGCCGTTTCGAATCCGGCCTCGATGCCGAGAACAATCAGTGAAACTGTATTCTTGCTAACAGTGTTAACTTCAGACCATGAATCCGCAACGAGAACATTTCCGATACCATGATCGCCGAGTACATGGGCCAGGCGATCCCGTGCGCCCTCCGTCCAGCTTGCAATCGCTATGCGTTTGCCCGCCCGGCGTAGGCCGGCGATGTGGCCGCCGAGAACTTCGAAAATATTGACGCCGTCCTGCGCGCGTTCCGGGGCGAAACTTCGTCCCTGTTTTCCGCCCAGGTTGATGCCGGCACCCTCAGGAACGCGAAACGGCGTGAAGGCGCGCACCGGTCTCGCGTCGAGGATGGCGTCCCACTCTGCTGCGTCGAGATAGAGCGCTTCGGGTTTCAGCGGTTTGTAGCTCGGTGCATCGACGGTCGATTTGGTACCGCGCGCCGTGACGCGGGCATCATAATAGTCGCTGATGAGTTCGAGCCGTGCGCCCATGGCTTCCTCGGCCTGCGCGTCGAGGGTCACCGTCGCACCAGGCATATAGTCGAAAATCGTTTCAAGCTTCTCGTGGAACAGCGGCAGCCAGTGTTCCATCCCCGCATGTTTGCGGCCTTCGCTGACCGCGGCATAGAGCGGGTCACCGTCATTGACCGCCCCGAGCGCTGCCACATATCCCGCCCGAAACCGGCGGATCGTCTCGGCGTCGAGATGGATCTCGCTGGCCGGCACGAGGTCGAGACCGGAGAGCTGACCGACGGTGCGCTGGCTCTCGGCATCGAAGCTCCGGACCGCGTCCAGCGTGTCGCCGAACATGTCGAGTCGGATCGGTAATTCCAGACCGGGCGGGAAAATGTCGACGATGCCGCCCCTGACGGCAAACTCGCCGCGCTCGCGCACCGTGCCCGTGCGGTTGTAGCCATTGGCGGCCAGGTAGGAGGTCAGCGCATCGAGATCGACCCGGTTGCCGACATGCGCCGACCACGCCGCGCCGTTGACCGTTTCCCTGGCAGGGACGCGTTGCAGCGCCGCATTGACGGTGACCAAGACGACGAGTGGCTTGTCTCCACCCTTCTCCACCCGCGCCGCCAGCCGGGACAGCGTCGCCATGCGGCGTGCACTGATATCCCCGTTCGGGGACACGCGGTCATAAGGCAGGCAGTCCCAGGCGGGGAAAAGTTCGACGTCGACATCGGGGGCGAAGAACGCGAGAGCCTCGGCAAGCGCCGCCATGCGGGCATCGTCGCGAGCAACATGCCCAACCATGCCATTTGACATGCTTCGGCATGCGCGCGCGATGTCGGCCAGCGCCAGCGCATCGAAGCCTTCCGGCGTTTCGCCGAGCGTCAGCCGGCCCGGCGTCGCCGCCAATTCTTGCAGTCTTTTCAAGAAATTAGTTCTCGCTCCGGTCGGCCCAAAGCGTTCCCTTCAGGTGATTGAATGTGCGGATACGGGCAAGCAGCGGCGTGTCATGTTCCATGGGCACCGTTTCACGCCCCGTAATCCAGTTGTAGAGGGATGTATCCTCGGCCTCGAGCAGCGCCTCATATTGGTCAAGTTCCGGAAAACTCAACGATTCCAGAGTGCTGTCGGCAAAATGTCCGAGGATAAGATCCATCTCCCGGATACCCCGGTGCCAGGATCTGAAGCCCATTCGCCGCAGTCTTGCGCGATGATCCTCGGCGCTTGTTTCAGCCATCGTCCTTGTCCCTTTCGAGTTCGGGATATAGACCGCTCCGGCCTCTATGTCATTAGAATGGAAGCGTGATTCCCACCTGTGCCCATGGGGACGGCGATGCGGCCTGAGATTCTTTTTCCGCTCTTCGCGCCCGTGCGCAGCCTCCCCGGAATCGGCCCCCGGCTCGAAAAACGCGTGGAAAATCTGACAGGTAGCAAGGTCGTCGACCTTCTCTGGCATCTGCCTTGCGGTCTCATCGATCGCCGCAGCCGTCCAAAAATCGCTGAAATCCGCGACGGCGAGATCGCCACCATCGAAGTGACCGTCGGCCTGCATGTGCCACCCCGCAACCCGCGGCTGCCATATCGGGTGCATGTCTCTGACTCAACAGGCGAAATGCAGATCGTCTTCTTCAACACCCGGCCCGAGCACCTGCTCAAAACGCTTCCCGAAGGTGCGCAGCGCATCGTCTCGGGCCGGATCGAGTTCTATCAGGGTCAAGCGCAAATGACCCACCCGGATCACATCGTAAAACCTGAAGAAATGTCATCGCTGCCGCTTCTTGAACCGGTCTATCCGCTGACCGCGGGTCTGCCGTTGAGAGCCATCCAGAAGGCCGCTCGCGCCGCCATGAATTTTCTGCCCGACCTGCCTGAATGGCAGGACCCGAGCTGGCTAAAAGCACAGGGATGGCAATCCTGGCGCGCCTCCGTTCAGGCCGCCCACGAGCCCCAAACGCTAGGCGATCTCGAAACCGGCGCGCCTGCGCGCGCCCGTCTGGCCTATGATGAACTGCTTGCCAATCAACTGGCTCTCGGCCTTGTGCGGTTGCGCATGCGGCGGTTGCCCGGCCGTTCCGTCGCCGGCGATGGACGCTTGCGGAAACAGGTCGTTGCGGCCCTTCCGTTCGCGCTCACCGCCGCTCAGACACACACACTGGATGAAATCCTTGCGGACATGACCAGCACCCACCGCATGCTGCGCCTGCTGCAGGGCGATGTCGGCAGCGGCAAGACCGTGGTGGCCCTCCTCGCGATGCTAAACGCTGTCGAAGCGGGCTTTCAGGCCGCCATGATGGCGCCGACCGAAATTCTTGCCCGCCAGCATCATGCGACGCTGGCCCCGTTATGTGCAGCTGCCGGTGTCCGGCTGGAACTGCTGACCGGCCGGGAGAAGGGCGCCCGCCGCGCGGCCATACTGGATTCTGTTGCGAATGGCGAGATCGACATTCTTGTCGGCACCCACGCGCTTTTTCAAGAGGATGTCGGATTCCGTGCGCTGGCCTTCGCTGTCGTCGACGAACAGCATCGCTTCGGCGTTCATCAGCGCCTCATGTTGACAGCCAAAGGTGGTGTTGGGACGGATGTCCTGGTGATGACCGCTACGCCCATTCCCCGCACACTGACGCTCACCGCCTATGGCGATATGGATGTGTCGCGTCTTGACGAAAAGCCTCCGGGACGCACACCAGTCGTTACGAGCGCTCTGCCGCTTGAACGGTTGAATGATGTCGTCGCAAGCTTGCGGCGCGCGCTTGATAGAGGCGCGCAAATTTACTGGGTTTGTCCGTTGGTTGAGGAATCGGACGAGATCGATGCGGCGGCGGCCGAGGAGCGAAACAAGCATCTGCATTCGATCTTTGGTGACATTGTCGGCCTTGTGCACGGCCGCATGAAGGCGTCCGAGAAAGACAATGTCATGGCAAGGTTCGCGGCCGGCGACATCCGCATCCTTGTCGCCACGACAGTCATCGAAGTCGGTGTCAATGTGCCCTCCGCAACGGTCATGGTTATCGAGCATGCCGAGCGCTTCGGCCTCGCCCAGCTTCACCAGCTGCGCGGGCGTGTCGGCCGCGGCAGCGAAAAGTCGTCATGCTTGCTCCTCTATCAATCGCCTCTGGGCGAAACGGCGGAGGCGCGCATCCGGATCATGCGCGAAACAGAGGACGGATTTCGCATTGCCGAAGAGGACTTGCGCTTGCGTGGCGCAGGCGAACTTCTCGGCACCCGGCAAAGCGGCATGCCGTCGTTCCGGATTGCCCGCGTTGACGAACAACGGGAGCTTCTCGCCGCTGCCTATGATGACGCCAGGTTGGTCCTCAATGCCGACCCGGAACTGGTAAGCCCGCGCGGCGGAGCGCTGCGTAGTCTGCTCTACCTCTTCGAGCGAGATGAGGCCATCCGATATCTGCGATCCGGTTGACGACGCCTAAAGGCCGGCCGGGTTGTTCACGGTAATCGGCTCGTCGTCGTCTTTTCGATGCTTTGGTTCGACAAGGCCGGCCGAAATGATCAGCTTGGCACCTTCCTCAATCGTCATATCCAGGACCTGCACATCATCCTTCGGGACGAAAAGAAGAAATCCCGATGTCGGGTTCGGCGTTGTCGGTAGAAACACACTGACGAGTTCTCGCCCGACGCGATCGACGATCTCGCCATTCGTCTGCGTGGTAATGAAGACGATGCAATAAATTCCCTTGCGGGGGTATTCGATGAGTCCGACTTCCCGGAACGACGCACTTGACTGCGATATGACAGTCTCGAATATTTGCTTCAGGGCGCCGTAGATACTGCGCACCACTGGCATCCGGGCGACAATCCGTTCACCAAAATTGAGTACGGTGCGACCAAAAATATTGGCCGTCAGTGCTCCCAGAAGTGTCAGCAGGACAAATGCAATGAGAAGGCCCAGCCCCGGAATATCGAACGGCAGGTAGGCATCAGGGTGATACTGGCGCGGCAGAAGCGGCGTGAACCATGTGTCGATCAGATCGATGAACCAGCGCGTAATCCAGATGGTCAATCCGATCGGCGCGGCCACGACCATGCCGGTCAGGAAATAGTTTCGGATACGCGCCATAAACCGCGGCCGCCTGGCCGGCAGAATCAGGGTGGATTCGCTCTCTGTCGGCGGTGTTTCGTCGTTCGGTCGGTCGTTCATGCGTTCTGCCATATCCCGCTGTTTCGTCGTCGCCCGGGGTCATGGGTTGACGCCGGGGCGCGCTGGCCTCCAGCACGCACACTTGTTTCATACCATTGCGCCTCTTCCCTGTCAGGCTCGCCCGATCCATCATGTTGAAATTGATATGCAGGGAGCTCGACCGAGGCTCCCGAAACACCATAAGCGGAGACGACGATATGGCCTCGACCCCACCTGGAACAAAACTTCGTCTCGAGCCGGCGGACGAATACACCCACAAGCCGGACGCCGCCCTGAACTATAACGAGAGCATGTATTTCAACATGTTCGATCCGGCCAACAAGACGGGCGGCTGGTTTCGGCTCGGCAATCGCCCCAACGAGGGCTATGCCGAAATGTCCAATTGCCTCTATCTGCCCGGCGGGCGCGTCGCGTTCATGTATGCGCGGCCAAAGATAACGGGTAACGAGGCCATGAATGCCGGGGGCATGAAATTCGAGGTTATCGAACCTTTCAAGCGGCTCCGGGTGAGCTACACCGGAAACGTTGTGGTCCTCGCCAACCCGCTCGAAATGGCCGAACCGGCGCAGGCCTTCAAAAACAATCCCGTCGTTCCCTGCGAGGTCGTCCTCGACTACGAAGGTGTGTCGCCGATGTTCGGTGGCGAAACCGTCAAGGACGACGGCTCGCCGCTCGATCTCGACCCGGAGAAGTCCTTTGCCAAGGCTCACTATGAACAGCACATGGCAGCCAAAGGTTACTTCATTGTCGGCGATGAGCGTTTCAACGTGTCGGGTTTCGGGTTGCGCGACAAGAGTTGGGGTCCCCGCTACTGGCAGGCGATCCATTGGTATCGCTGGTTGCCGATGAATTTCGGCCGCGACTTCGGCATGATGATCTCGATCGTCACCAACGACGAAGGAAAGCAGCGCCAGGGCGGCATGGTTCTGAAAGACGGGGCCTATGATCTCATCCAGTCGTGCACGATCGAGAGCGAATGGGATGACAACTGGTACCAAACTGCCCTGCACGCGCATGTGGTTACGGAATCGGGCGCCGTGTACGACATTGACGGCAAGGTCCTGTCGCTGATCCCGCTGCGCAACCGCCGCAAGGCGCCAGATGGAACCGATCTGAATACCCGTATCACCGAAGGCATGACGGAATATCGCTGTAATGGTGTGACCGGTTATGGTCTGTCGGAATATCTTGATCAGATCGTCGACGGCCGGCCTGTCGGTGCGGGTCACTGACATGGGCGTGGAGGAAAACCCGCTTTCAGCTCCGCTCGCCGCGGTCGTGCGCAACCACATACCAGGCGCAACCGGCATCACGAATCTCAAGCGTCTGTCCGGGGGTGCGAGTCAGGAAACATGGTCGTTCGACGTCACCACTGCAGGCAAGGAGCCCGTACTTCTCATCCTGCGTCGTGCGCCCGGCGGCGCACGCGATTCCCGCGCAACCGCCGTACCGCTTGAAACCGAAGCCCGATTGATCGATCTGGCGGGTCATGCGGACGTTCCGGTCCCGACCGTTCGTCACGTTTTGGCACCTGACGACGATCTTGGTCACGGCTTCATCATGGACCGCATTGCCGGAGAGACGATCGCGCGAAAAATCCTGCGTGACGACGAGTTTGCTGCGGCGCGACCTAAATTGGCCCGTCAATGCGGCGAAATTCTCGCAAGGTTGCATCGTATCAAAATGGAGTCGCTCCCGCCCTTGCGGACATCGCCGGCGCGCAGCGAAATCATGCAGTATCTGGAAACCTACAAGGCGCATGGCCATCCTCATCCGGTTTTCGAGCTGGCCTTTCGTTGGCTGAAGGACAATGCCCCGCCTGAAAAAACCGCGCATACGCTGGTGCATGGCGATTTCCGAAACGGCAATTTGATGATCGGGCCGGACGGCGTACGAGCGGTCCTTGATTGGGAACTGGCGCATATCGGCGACCCGATGGAGGATCTCGGTTGGATCTGTGTCAATTCATGGCGTTTTGGCAATATCGACCAGCCCGTCGGCGGATTCGGCTCACGCGAGGATATGTTCGAGGGCTACGAATCCGCCGGCGGCCTCAAGGTTGATCCCGCCCGCGTCAAATACTGGGAAGTGTTGGGAACGCTCAAATGGGGCGTGATGTGCACCATTATGGTCACGGCATTCAAGAGCGGTACGGACCGGTCCGTCGAGCGGGCAACAATCGGGCGCCGTTCATCCGAAACCGAAGTCGATTTGCTGCGCCTGTTGGCACCGCGTAACTGAGGAGACGAAGATGCAGGACCAACCGACAGCCGCGGAACTCGTTGAAGCCGTCGCCGAATTCATTCGCAATCACGCCATGTCGCAGCTTCAGGGTCACACCGCCTTTCATGCCCGTGTCGCCGCCAACGCGCTGGACATCGTCAAACGCGAGCTCGAAATTGCGCCCTCGGCCAATACCGGTGAGGCCGCTCGCCTTAAAGCCTTGCTTGGACGCGAAGGAACACTGGAGGAGCTCAATCGCGAACTGTGCGCGCGCATCGAAAACGGCGCCATCGGTCTCGAAACGCCAGGTCTGACAGATCATCTCTGGGCGACGACGCTGACCAAGCTCGCAATCGACCAGCCCAACTATTCGGGCTACAAGCGCGCGGTCGAAGAAGGTCGATAAAGACGAGGATTAGTCGATGTTGAAGAATGTACTTTGGACTGCAGGCGGTCTGGCAGGTCTCGCCATCCTGGTCGGTGGTTTTCTCTATGTGAACAAACCGGCGCAATACCATGTTCTGCTGAAGCCATGGACCGGCTTCGACGAAGCCAAGGCGCCGTCGGCACCGGACTATACATTGGACGGCTCTTGGGCCGCGCTTCCCGGGCGGACCGATCTTGCTGATGTTGTGCCTGCCGGAAGCGGCCTCACGGACAATCAGGCAAACGCCGATGTCGACGTCTTCTTTATTCATCCCACAACCTACTACGGCAAGGCAGGCTGGAACGCGCGGTACGACGAACCGGGATTCTCGCTGGATCGTCTCGAAAGCGGCGTCCTGCGCTATCAGGCCAGCGTGTTCAATGGATGCTGTCGTATCTTCGCGCCGCGCTATCGACAAGCAACGGTTTATGCCTTTATCGGCAAGGGCGAGAATGAACATGCGGCACTGGATTTTGCTTACCGTGATGTCCGTGAGGCATTCCGAAACTTCATTGCAGAACGAAATGAAGAGCGACCCTTTATTCTGGCCGGTCACAGCCAGGGTGGATTGCATGGATCCAGACTGTTGCAGGAGGAAATCGCCGGCACGCCGCTGGCCGATCGGATGATCGCCGCCTATCTGATCGGATCGGTGCTGCCGGAAGATCTCGGCATCGATGGGATCAAGCCATGCAATGGCCCTGAGGCAACGGGGTGTACGGTCAACTGGAATTCCATGAACGCGTCGGCACCGCGTCGAGGCTGGGTTGAGGACGGCACGACATGGATCGATGGTGGCTATCGGATGATCGGCGGGGCGTCGCTTGCCTGTGTCAATCCGCTGAACTGGCTGGTCGGAAGCGCGGCCGCTGCATCGGAAAATCTCGGCAGCCTGCCATTCGTCGGCTCGGATGAGGCCTTTCCAGCGCCGCGTCCGGCGCTAACCGGCGCCGCCTGCGACGACGGTGTCTTGCTGATCACCATCGACGAGAACGAGGCAGGATTCACAATGGGTGTACGAAGCGGCGATTACCACATCTATGACTACAACCTCTTCTACATGAATATGCGCGCCAATCTCGATACACGTGTCGCAGCCTATCTCGAGATGGAGGCACGGCGATGAACCTGACGGCACTGGCAATCGACAAAGGGGTTGCGACCGTTACCTTCGTCAACCCGCCACGCGGCTACATGAATGCCGTGCAGATGCAGGAAATCGATCGAATCGCAGACGAGTTGAGCGCCGACGACGCCGTCCGCGTTGTCGTCTTCACGGGCGGTATCGAGAATGTCTTTATCCGTCACTACGACGTAGCCGAGATTCTGGGTTTTGCCGACGCGCTGCAGAAAAATCCGGCCAGCAAGGAGGAAATCTTCGAACGAGGCCGATCTGAAACGGCGCTCTCCCGAACTTTCGACAAGATCGACCGGATGCCCAAGCCGACAATTGCCGCCATCAACGGCTTCTGTCAGGGCGGTGGCTTCGAATTTGCGCTTTGCTGCGATTTGCGCATCGCCGAGGCCGGCGACTACCGGATCGGGCTGCCTGAAACGAATGTCGGCATATTTCCCGGTGCCGGCGGAACGGAACGCTTGCCCCGGCTGCTCGGAGAAGCCCGTGCGCTGGAGCTGATCCTGCGCGGCCGCACGGTCGGGCCTGCAGAGGCCGCCGCATTGGGGCTCGTCCATGAATGCGTCAAAGGGCGTGCGATCGATCGGGCCCATCAACTGGCCCGTGAGCTTGCCGGAAAGAGTCAGCAGGGGCTTGCCGATGCCAAGGCCCTTGTGAAATCGGCGGCGGATCGCCCCCTTTCAGAAAGCCTGTCCAACGCGCGAGGTCGATTTGCCGCGCTTGTCGCCACCGATCCCGATGCCCTCCGGCTGATGAAGATGTTTGTCGCCGGCGACGAGGACATCAATCGCAGCTCATAAGAGGCATGTGCCCAAGGCACCGTCATATGCCCTGAATGTAGTGAAGGCCGGGAACATAGCCCGGCCTTCTCAGTTTCAGACAGGTTCGGGCGCTCAGGCGCCTTGGGCACCGATGATTGTCACCGAGCAGACATTCTGCGACGGCGCGCCGCCCAGATTGTGTGTCAGGCCAATCTTCGGATTGGCAAGCTGTCGGTCGCCGGCGCGGCCCTGAAGCTGAAGGTACATCTCGTAAGCCATGCGCAAGCCCGACGCACCGATCGGATGACCGAAGCACTTGAGGCCACCATCGATCTGACAGGGCACCTTGCCGTCGGCGTCGTAGAAACCGTCCATGACATCCTTCACGGCTCCGCCCTCCGGGGAGATGAAGAGATCTTCCATGGTCACGAGTTCGGTAATCGAGAAGCAGTCATGCACTTCTATCATGCTGACTTCCTCACGCGGATTGTCGATGCCGGCTTCCTTGTAGGCCTTCTTGGCCGCGATCCGTGCCGTATGGAAGTAGCTGCCGTCCCAGCTGTTATGCTGGGATTCGAGACCATTCGAGACCGAAAGCTGCATCGCCTTCACGGTGACGATGTCCTTCTTGCCCATCGCTTTCGCAATTTCGGGCGTGGTGACGATCACAGCCGCTGCGCCGTCGGACACACCACAGCAATCGAAGAGGCCGAGCGGCTCCGCGATCATCGGCGCATTCAGCACCTGCTCTTCCGTCACCACGTTACGAAGATGAGCCTTCGGGTTCTTGGCACCATTGGCATGGCTCTTCACGGAAACATGCGCAATCGCGCGCTTGAGGTCTTCCCTGCTGACGCCATGCTTGGCCCGGTAGGCGGATGCGAGCTGCGCGAAGTTACCGGGGGCGGAACCCGACGGCGACCATTGCGGGTTGAGCGTGCCCATATTGCCGACTGGCAGACCACCATAGCCGGTGTCCTTGAGCTTCTCGACGCCAACCGCGAGCGCTATGTCCGCCGCACCGGATGCGACGGCATAGACGGCCCCGCGAAACGCTTCCGAACCTGAGGCGCAGAAGTTTTCTACGCGCGTTACGGCGATGTTCGGGAGCCGGAGTGCCACGGACAGCGGCGTACCGCCCTTGCCGGTCCCAATTTCGTCGATATGGGTCGAGAACCATGCCGCGTCGAGCTGCGTCGGTTCGATGCCCGCATCCTGCATCGCCTCGAGATAGGCCTCCACCATAAGATCCTCAGGCCCGGCGTCCCATCGTTCGCCGAATTTCGAGCACCCCATGCCGAGGATCGCGACCTTGTCCTTGATACCTGCCGCCATGTTCGTGTCTCCCTATTCGGCCGCCTGGCCCGTTTGTGATTTTGCTCCACTCGTCGCTATCGGTACCGCTTTCCAGAAATATCGGCGGAAACCGCGCTTGTCGTCGAATTCCTTGATCCGGAACACGAGCTTCACTTCCATGCCGGAATCGACCGAGCCTGTTTCGACATCGGTGAAATCCATCATGATCCGGCCACCCTCGTCAAAAACGACCATGCCGTAATGATTGGGCGGATTCATGCTGAAGGACAGGAAATCGGCCGACCACGACAGGATTTTCGCTTTCCTTTCGGCGAACTTGTAAGGCTCCTGCGTGTCGACCGTGTGATTGTTGGGATTGACCGAAATGCGAGAACGCGGGAACTGCACGACGCCGGTCTCCTTGCAACGGCCGCCAACGAGGCCCATCAGCATATCCTCATTGCGGTAGAGCGTCGTCAAAGCCGTTTTCTTGTCCTGCTCGGCGCGCATCCCCTTTTCCCACTCAACGAGACCGTTGAAAGTGAGAAATTTCAGGTAATTGGTCTCCTCAACACGGGCGGCAAGCGAGCCCATGACGCCGCGCTTGCCCGCCTGACTGGCGATCTTGTCTGTTACCTCGAAAATCAGCGCATCGCAGCCACCACCGAAATGCAACATCAGAACCTTGTCGCCTGGCTTTGCATCTTTCTGGAGCGTATGCACCAGCATGACGAGCGCATGTGCCGCGCCGGTCTCGCCGCAATTCAGGGCCAATGTGTCGCGCGCGGCCTCCGGTGCAATTCCCGACCGTTTGGCAAGCTGTTGCGCAAACTTGTCACCAAAGATACACGGCAGCACAAAATGTTTGATATCCCCGGCACTTACACCAGATTTCTCAAGTGCTGCCTTGACGGCGCGCGGGACAATCTTGGCAAAACCTTCGTCCCGGATCCACCGCTCTTCCCAGTTGTAGTCAAACTCTTCGGTGTCGCCCCTGAAGTGATCGATGAAATCGACCGTGAGGCTTGCGCCGCCAAGATACGTGGCAATGACATTGTCCGAACCGATCATCACGGCCGCGGCGCCGTCGCCAAAATCGAGTTCCTGCGAAGTGACCGCCTTGGTCTTCCTGTGGTCGGCCGCCAGCACGAGCGCGCTCTTCGCCTCGCCGGCCTTCACCGCCGCGAGCGCCTGCATCAATGCCGAGGTGTCGGCCCTTTGCGTCGACGCCACGTCTACGGCACGCACATTTTCATCCAGCGTCAGCGCCGCGGCGATGATGCCACTGTTGAGACGATCCTTGAACGGCATGGTCGTCGAGCCGAAATAGAGGGCATCGACATGGCTTCTGTCGTCATCGGGACCGAGAAGGTCGCGTGCCGCCTCAACGGCCATGGTGATGGCATCTTCGTCCCAATTGGCCATTGAGCGCTCGCCCTTCCCCTTCCCAAGGAAATTGGGCGCAATCCATGCATTTGCCTGAGCCACGGCCTTTCGCTGCAGTCGCAGGCGCGGGATATATGCGCCATAGGCTGTAAGTCCCACCGCTTGCTGGGCCATTCGTCTCCCTTTCCGAACACTCGGTTGCTTGTTGTTGTCGCGAGTTTATCGATGAAATCGGCTTCCCGACAACCGTCCCTATGGGCGGTGCCTGAGCCCCATGCCGCCGCTACGTCAACCGCAGATCAGAGAATGTGGTGAACCCGATCGACAACGCAGTCGTCCGTTACCCGTCAACGACCACACAAGCGATCTTCCGGGCATCGAGTGCCTTGCACACGGACCGCGCTTCGGCCACACCATCAAAGGCGCCGGCCCTGAGCCGGTAGAAAGTACCGCGTTCGCCGAGGTCGGCACGCTGTACAAAATGTTCAAATTTGCCAACCACCGCCTCTGCCGCTCGATAAATCTTGTCCCATTCAAGAACGGCACTCTGTTCGTCGCGGAAGGCCCCAAGCTGTATCCGGTATTGCGCCGTTGTCGCCGGAGACCGCATCGCACTCGATTCCGTTACATGCGGCACAAGCGCGGTCGGTCGTAATGAGGCCGTCGTCAGTCGGTCCGCAGGCACCTTCTCATCCTCTTCAGCGGGTTCGACTGCCGCTGCGGGGGAGATATCGACGGGCTTGTTGGCAGCCGCAGTTCGAACCGCTGTCGTCTCCCAACCCCCGGAACTTGTGATGCGAATGGCAGGGCCACCTTCATTCCCGGATGAGGCGCTTTGGAACGGTGTCAGCATGGCCGGCAAGACGCGAGGCTCCGGCGCCTTGGCCGTTTGAACCGAGGCAGCGTTCTGTGCGCCGCGAGGCCCGGTGTCGGTCGAAAGTTCGGCGAGTTTGGCGCCGGCGACCTCGAACTCGGGATCGATAGCCAACGCATCCCGCAAATCGGCCTCCGCACTCCGCAGATTTCCAATTTGCTCATAGGCCAGCGCCCTGCCGAAAAGCGGCAACTTGCGCTCGTTACCGGGCATGAGCCGGATCGCGGCAGAATAGTTGACGATGGCAGCCTCGTAGTCGTTCCGGCGCCGTTCGAGATTGGCAAGATTGTGGTAGACCGCCGCATACTCCGGCGCGAGCGCAATAGTCGCGCGGTAGTCGGCCTCCGCCCGGGCGGCATCGCCGATGGCGGCAAGGGCAATACCACGATTGAAATGCGCCCGTGCCTGAACCGGGACAGGCAGCATGCTTGAGACGATCGCCCGCGTGTAGTCCGCGATCGCCCCGTCCTGCTGTCCGGTCTTCTGCAGGGCGATTGCGCGATGATAGTGCGCAAGGGCACGCCCTGCAGCGTCGAGTCCACCGCTATCCAGCGCATTCGAGAAATCGGCGACGGCCTTGTCGAAGTGATCGTTTTCGATCGCCGCGGCACCGGCGCTCATAAGCGCCGTCGCTTCTGCTTCTTCAGCCCGGGACGGCGCCGCACTTGCCACCACCGCTGCAAGTGCAAGAGCCCACAAATGACGCCGCATTGTGTGTGTCAGGCTGGGCATTTTTGACGCCGCATTCGCCGGCCCTCCCCGAAGCATCGTCGCTTGTTGCACGGCAAATCTATCACGGTGCCTTCAAGCGTTAGCGGAGGAGTAAAAATATCAATGAAATCAGACGCTTGCCGAGAGGGCTCGGGAACCGTAACTCGGACCGACCGCGAATCGCCGGTTACTCGACCGTCACCGACTTTGCGAGGTTGCGCGGCTGGTCGACATCCGTGCCCTTGGACACAGCGGTGTGATAGGCGAGGAGTTGCACTGGAATGGCGTTGACGATCGGTGCGATCAACGGATCGACGCATGGCACTTCGATGGTCGCCCAAACGCCGGGCCCGACCCGTTCGATACCGGCGCGATCGGAAATCAGGACGACACGCGCGCCGCGCGCGATCACTTCCTGCATGTTCGAAATGGTTTTCTCGAACAGGGCATCCACCGGTGCAATCACGATGACCGGTACCTCTTCGTCGATAAGAGCGATTGGCCCGTGCTTCAATTCACCCGCCGCATATCCTTCGGCGTGGATATAGGAAATTTCCTTGAGTTTAAGGGCGCCCTCAAGTGCGATCGGGTAGTTGTGCCCGCGACCGAGATAGAGCACATCGCGAGCCTTCGCGATCTCGGCGCTGAGCATCTGGATTTCGTGGTCCTTCGCCAGCGCTTCCGAAATATGACGCGGCACCTCCATGAGTGTCCGCACCAGCCTTTCTTCATCGGCACGGTCGAGGGTCCCGCGTGCGAGACCGGCACGTATCGCCAGGGCTGCGAGCGTCGTCAACTGGCACGTGAAGGCTTTTGTGGAGGCAATTCCGATCTCGGGACCTGCAAAGGTGGGCAGAATTGCGTCCGACGCGCGCGCAATGGACGACTCCGTCACATTGACGATCGAGAGAATTTTCTGTCCCTGCGCGCGGCAGTAATTCAATGCCGCCAGTGTGTCCGCCGTTTCACCCGATTGCGAGATGAAGATGGCCAGGCCGCCTTCCGGCATCGCCGCTTCGCGATAACGGAACTCGGAGGCAATATCCACCTCGACCGAGATCCGCGCATAACGCTCGAACCAGTACTTGGCGACCATGGCAGCATAGTAAGCCGTCCCGCAGGCGATCATCGTGATCCGCGGCACCGAGGCAAGATCGACAGCCAGATCGGGAAGGCGGATCGTGTCGTTGATCGGGTTCACATATTCAGACAGCGTGTGGCCGACAACTTCCGGCTGTTCGAATATCTCCTTGGCCATGAAATGCCGGTGATTGCCTTTGTCGACCAAGGCCGCCGAAACATCAGTGATTTTGATCGGGCGTTGAACCGCTTTGCCAAGCGCATCAAACACCGATGCACCCTCGCGTGTGATCTCAACACGATCGCCGTCTTCAAGGAAACTTACGCGGCTTGTCATCGGCGCAAGCGCGAACGCATCCGATCCGAGGTACATCGCGCCATTGCCATAGCCGATTGCGAGCGGTGGTCCCCGCCGTGCACCGACAATAAGATTATCTTCACCCCGGAAAACGATTCCGAGCGCGAAAGCGCCTTCGAGCTCAAGAATAGCGGCAGCAGCGGCTGCCCGTGGCGCAAGCCCCTTGTCCAGGAAGTGCGTCACAAGATGTGCAACGACTTCCGAGTCCGTTTCGGTCGTGAATGTCGCACCGCCCGCAGTCAGCCGCTCGCGCAACTCGCGAAAATTCTCGATAATTCCGTTGTGAACAATGGCGACACGATCGGTTGCATGCGGATGGGCATTTCGCTCCGTTGGTGCACCATGTGTTGCCCATCGGGTATGGCCGATACCGATAACGCCGTCGAGCGGGTTGTCGGTCAATAATCTGTCGAGATTGACAAGCTTGCCTTCGGCCCGGCGTCTTTCGATGCCGCCGCCATTGAGCGTTGCGATGCCGGCGCTGTCATATCCGCGATACTCCAGCCGCTTCAGCGCTTCAAGGATGATAGGCGCAACCGGTTCCGTTCCAACAATGCCGACAATTCCACACATGACTATTCGCCCGATGATATCTTTTTGACGCTCTCATGCGCCGCGCGGAACTTGGCTGCCCAACCGCCCTTTTCGAATTGCTTGCCGCGCGCAACGGCCAGAGCGTCGGACGCAACATCTTTCGTGATAACGCTACCGGAGCCGATATAAGCACCGTCGCCGATCGTGACCGGTGCGACCAACGACGTATTGGAGCCAACAAAGGCGCCAGATCCGATATCCGTGAAGAATTTGTCGTAGCCGTCATAGTTGCAGGTGATCGTACCCGCACCGATATTCGCATATGCGCCGACACGTGCATCGCCGACATAGGACAGATGACTGACCTTCGCGCCCTCTTCGATCTTCGCTTTCTTCGTCTCGACGAAATTGCCGATCTTCGCCTTGCGGCCAACTTCGGTTCCGGGCCGAATGCGTGCAAACGGCCCGATCTCCGCTCCCTCGGCAATGGATGCACCTTCGATATGCGAGAAGGCCTTGATCGTTGCGCCTTCGGCAATCCGCACGCCCGGGCCGAAGACGACGTTTTGTCCGATCGTGACATCCGAGCCGATCCTGGTGTCGAAACTCAAATAGACGGTATCCGGATCAAGCATCGTGACGCCGTCATCGAGGGCAGATTTTCGAAGGCGCCGTTGCATGGCGGCTTCCGCCGCTGCGAGGTCAGCGCGACTGTTGACACCCTGGATTTCTTCTTCGGTTGCACGCACCACCGTGCATGGAAGTCCTTCGGCCCGCGCGAGGCCGACGACATCCGGCAGATAGTATTCGCCGCTGGCATTGTCATTGCCGACCAGAGCCAATAGACGAAACATGTGCTCACGACGGACGGCCATCGCCCCGCCGTTGCAGAGACGAATTTCACGTTCGGCAGGCGACGCATCCTTCGCTTCGACAATCCTGACCAGCATATCTTTCTCGTCGAGGACGAGACGGCCGTAAGGCGCAGGATCTACGGCCTCAAACCCCAGCACGACAACCGGCGTCTCTTCGGTGCAGCATCCGATCATCTGCGAAAGCGTTTCGCTGCGCACCAGCGGCGTATCGCCAAACACGACAAGCACCACGCCCGCACCCTGCCCGACCGCCGTTTCGGCGGCGCGTACGGCGTCGCCGGTTCCGCGCGGCGACGGCTGAACGACTGTCGCAATGCCGGGCAATACCGATCGTGCAAAGGACGCCACACTGTCCATATCCGGTGCCAGCACCAGGACGGGATGCGCAACGTCTGCTTTCTCGACGGTTGCAAGCACGTGTCCGAGCAACGGCCGGCCGGCAATCGCATGCAGCACTTTCGGCAGCCGGGATTTCATCCGCGTGCCCCTGCCCGCAGCAAGAATGACGGTGCTGACGTTCCCTCTCGTCATGGTTTCCGACTAGCTCCATTCTGGGTGCGGCTGAAATTCGCACATCGCCCGAATCTTCCGGAAATAAACTTATATTTCACTATGTTGCCCCATCCCGGCCGACCGGGGACAAGTTCGCTCGTCAAAGCCGATTTCGCGCTGCGAGCTTCTGTTCCCATGCAAGCGCATGCGTGACAATCGTGTCGAGATCATCATAGGCCGGAGTCCAACCCAGCGTCTGCTTGATCCTTGCCGGATCGGCAACAATGGATGCCGGGTCGCCCGCGCGCCGCGGCGCCTGTCGAATCTCGAACTTGCGCCCGGCGGCACGTTCAACCGAGCGCAGTACATCGCGCACAGAGAAGCCGTGTCCGTAGCCGCAATTGGCAACCAGGTTCCGGCCGCCGTCGCGAAGGTGGTTCAATGCAGCCGTATGTGCAGCAGCCAGGTCGCTGACATGAATGTAGTCCCGAATGCAGGTGCCGTCAGGAGTCGGGTAGTCCTCCCCGTAGACTTCGATGTAGGGCCGCTGGCCGAGAGCCGTCTGGCAGGCAACCTTGATGAGGTGGGTCGCGTTGGCGGTCGACTGTCCAACCCGTCCCTCGGGATCGCCACCCGCAACATTGAAGTAGCGCAACGCCGCATAGGTCATTTCATGTGCTTCGGCGATGTCGCGCAGCATCCATTCGGTCATCAGCTTGGAGCGGCCATATGGCGACATCGGCACCAGAGGTTCCTCCTCGTTGACCGGCGAGTGTTCCGGCGTGCCGTAGACCGCAGCAGTCGACGAAAAGATGAAGTGCTCGACCCCGCCCCGGACGCAACGTTCGATCAGCGTTCGCGATCTGGCCGTGTTGTTGAGATAGTATTTCAGCGGATCGGAGACGGACTCGGGCACGATGATCGAGCCCGCGAAATGAATGACCGCCTCAACCTTGCGCTCCGCGATGACGCGATCGACCAGCGCCTCGTCGGCTATGTCGCCGACAATCAGCGCCTCGGGCACCTGTACGGCCCAGTCAAAGCCGGTTGAGAGATTGTCGATCACGACAACCTCTTCGCCGGCATTCGTCAGGTCGATAACAGCGTGACTGCCGATATAGCCGGCGCCACCGGTAACGAGAATGCTCATTCAGGGTCCTGTCCGCCTCTGGAGACCTGTCGAGCCTTTATACCTTGAACTTCGTCTCCACATAGTTGACGAGCCGCTCGACGCATTCATCGATCTGCGCCTCCGCTGTATCGACCACCAGTTCAGGACTGTCAGGCGCCTCGTAGGGGGCGGAAATCCCTGTGAAATCCTTAATTTCACCGGCTCGCGCCTTCTTGTAGAGGCCTTTCGGATCCCGCGCTTCACAGGTCGCCACGTCGGCCTTGACGTGAATTTCATGGAAATTCTCGGCGGCCTCACGCGCCCGGTCGCGATCCGAGCGATAGGGCGAGATGAACGAGGTGATGGCAATCATGCCCGCACGGCCGAAAAGCGCGGCCACTTCACCAACGCGCCGGATGTTTTCCGCCCGGTCTTCCGGTGAAAAACTGAGATTTGCGTTGAGGCCGTGACGAACGTTATCCCCGTCAAGCACGTAGACGTTATAACCCTTCTCGAAGAGCTTCTTTTCGAGTGCAACGGCGAGTGTCGACTTGCCGGCACCGGAAAGGCCGGTGAACCAGAGGACGCCGCCTTTGTGTCCGTTGCGGAACGCGCGGGCCGCCGTGTCAATGCCATGCACGACGCGCGTGATATTGGTCGAGCGTGACGTAATGAGGTCGCGCTGGTCGGCATAGCCGTCCATCGAAATGATGCCGCCGCCGGCGATGTCATACTTGTCGATCAGCACGAAGCGGCCGCTTTTTGGCGCCTTGATGAATTCGTCGAGGGCCAGCATCCGCCGCGCGCGCAGCACGATTTCGGCGACCTGGTTGCGTTCGACCTGATGCGACGATGTGTTCGAGAGATCGCTGGTGTCGATGATGCTCTCGATCGACTGAACAGTGACGGGCGCCTCCAGCGTGCCGAGCTTGATGCGGTAGCTCTTGCCCTTGACCATCGGCTCCCGGCCCAACCAGAAAATCTTGCCCCGGAACACATCCGTTTCGATCGGCGCATGCTCGGCATGGCTGGCGAGCTCGCCGCGTTCAACGAAAATCTGTTCATCAAGCGTGATGCCGATGGATTCGCCCGCAGAGGCTTCTGTCGGTGCTTTCTTTCCGGGAACGGTCGACCAGTATTCGATGCTCTGCACGCGCGCCGATTTGTTCGACGGCGAGAAAAGCAGCGTGTCGCCGACCTTCAGGCTGCCTTCTTCGATACGTCCGGCAATAATCCGCCGGTGATCGAACTTGTAGACATCCTGCACCGGAAAGCGCAGCGGCCGGTCCACCGGCGCTGCCGTCGGCATGAAGCTGTCGAGCGCCTTGACGACCGTCGGACCCTTGTACCAGGGCATCGCATTCGTCTGGTTGACGATATTATCGCCTTGCCGCGCCGACACGGGAATGACGAAAGTCGGCGTCACGCCGATCGATGTCAGGTAGTCGCGATATTCCTGCTCGATCAGGTCGAACTGGTCCTTCTCGTAATTGATAAGGTCCATCTTGTTGACGGCCACGGCAACCTGACGAATACCGAGCAAATGCAGCAAATAGCCGTGGCGGCGCGATTGTTCGCGCACGCCTTCGGCCGCGTCGATGATCAGCAGCGCCGCATCGGACTGCGCTGCGCCGGTGATCATGTTCTTGAGGAATTCCTTGTGACCCGGCGCATCGATGATCGTGTAATCGCGATAGTCCGTCTTGAACCAGATCTGGCTGGTGTCGATTGTAATGCCCTGATCGCGCTCGGCCTGCAGCGCATCCATCAGAAACGCCCATTCGAAGGGAACACCGCGGCGTTCGCACATGGCTTTTATGGACTCGAATTTGCCATCCGGCAGCGAGCCAGTGTCGTGGAACATCCGGCCGACAAGCGTCGATTTTCCGTGATCGACATGGCCGACAATGACGATACGCAGGAGATCGCGCGCGGAAGCGGGGTTTGGGTTCACGGTGGCCAGTCTCACCTTGGCTTCTGATGCTTCGGACATGCTTGAATTTCCTTACAGATAGCCATCGGCGCGAAGGCGCTCGAATGCATCCTCCGACTCATGATCCATGGCCCGTCCCGAACGCTCGGAAATCTTCGTGGTCCGCAGTTCCTCGATGATCTCTTCGATCGTCGTTGCGGTGCTGGCGACCGGCGAGGTGATGTCCTTGTCGCCGAGCGAGCGGTAACGCTTGCCGTCCTTGGCAAAATAGAGCGGGATCGTCGGGATTTGTTCGCGCAGCGTATAGAGCCAGATGTCGACTTCGGTCCAGTGCAGCAACGGATGAATGCGAATATGCGTTCCCGGCGGGAAGTCGGTCTTGAACTGGTCCCAGAATTCCGGCGGCTGATCCTTGAAGTCCCACTGGCCGGTGAGGCCGCGCGGGCTGAAAACGCGCTCCTTGGCGCGGGTCGCCTCTTCGTCGCGGCGGATGCCGGCGAAGAGCGCGTTGAAGCCGTACTTCTTGATCGCGAGCTTCAAACCTTCGGTCTTGCGGGCGGCCGAACGCGCTGCGGGCGGCAGCGTGTCGTCGGTCATCTCCAGCGGCGGGCATTCTTCGCGGATGAAATTGAGGCCCCATTCGGCGGCGTAGCGATCGCGGAAATCGTACATTTCGGGGAACTTCTTGCCGGTGTCGACATGCATCACCGGGAACGGTACATGGCCGAAAAAAGCCTTGCGCGCCAGCCAGATCATCACGTTGGAGTCCTTCCCCAAGGACCACAGCATCGCGATATTCTCGATCCTGTTGAAGGCTTCGCGGAAGATGAAAATGCTCTGGCTTTCGAGCTGATCGAGGCGATCCATGGCGGCCTTCCTGCGCAGGCCCGGCCTGCGACACGCGATAATACACAAGAAAACGGGGTTTATGTTCCAAACCCCGTTTGTGTCTGTGATTTAATGCGACCTGATCGCCTTTGCAAGCGCCAAAAACGCCGCAGATGGGGCAGCTTACGCCGAACGCGACCGGACGCGGCGCTGCGGCACAAGACCATTGGTCGGGCAGCGTGCCGCCGGAACCATCTTGGCGGCACTGCGTTGCAGCGGCCGCGGACGCAGGACAGCGGGATCGAGGCGGCCGTTTTTTCCGCTCTTTCCTTCGAGTTTTCGCATCAGGGCGTCGATGCGGGCGCTCATTTCCCGGGCGCCGCGCTCAACACGTTCGGCGCGCAAGGCCAGCAGGCTGCGTACATGCAGCGCCGTCAGGATCACCAGCAGCAGCACCAACCCGCCTATCGAAATCTGGCTTTCGAGCGACAGACTTTCGAACATTTCGACATACGACATGTCTTCCCTCATCGACTGAACCGGCGTCCCGAGCACGCCCCTTTTTGGCGCAAAGTCTATGCAGAATCCGGGCCTCTGCCTATGGCGCTGCGTATCCGTCGAGATGGGGCCGACGCATGAGCGGCGCTTGCACAATTGGCAGGCAACCTGCCTGTTCCACTGTCACGGGAAACCGCAAAGCCTTGCCGTTGCGGCATCTTTCATCGGCAGCGCGGCTTGTGTATGAAGACCCGCCGAGACCAGCCAGGAGCGCCGACCGCATGGACACGATCGACAGCCTGATTGAAGGATACCGCGCTTTCCGCGCTGGCGCCTACAAGCAGAATGAGGCCAGATATCAAGCACTTGCGGCACGCAGCCAGCGGCCCAAGGCGATGATCGTCGCCTGCTGCGACAGCCGCGCCGACCCGGCGATGATCTTTTCGTCCGACCCCGGAGAACTTTTCGTCGTCCGCAACGTCGCCAATCTGGTGCCGCCCTACCAGCCCGACGGCAACTATCACGGCACCAGTGCCGCCCTGGAGTTTGGCGTCAAAGGCCTTGAAATTGCTGACATAATCGTGATGGGCCATGTCAGTTGCGGCGGCATCGAAGCGCTTTACGACGCCGGCTGCGGACATCCGCCGGAAGGCGAGTTCATTTCGAACTGGATGTCGCTGGCAACCGGCGTCGAGACGGCCGTGCGCGCGGCCCATGGCGATCTCGACAAGCCCGCCCTGCTGCGCCTGATGGAACAGCGCGCCGTCGTCCAATCCCTTGAAATGCTTCGAACTTTCCCGTTCATCGCCGAACGCGAAAAGGCCGGCACGCTGCGCCTGCATGGCTGGTTCTATGGCATCGGCAGCGGCAAATTGTCGATCTATGACGCCGAAACAGACAGCTTCACAGACGTCGCCGATCACAGCTGACCCCCCTCTGTCACAAAACTGTCAAAAAACTGTCACAAATTCCCGCCACCGGCTTTCGGGGCCGGGGATAAGTCACGGCGCGACCCGGGGATAAGAAAAACTTGTCCCCGGGGTGACGGAAAATCGAGATGTCGAGCTGGATGACGGCGTCATCTCGGGCGGACCGGCAAGGGGGCGAGCCCCCTCCCCGCGCCCTTCAGCGGCAGACTGACGGTGCCTCGGCGCCGAGATAGCCGTGATAGACCCAGCCGGTGACGCCATCGGCCCGTTTGACCTGGCGCCACTGCCCGTAGCGGCCCTCGCCGACCAGCGTCAGCGGTTCGCAGGCCGCGAGCACGCCGAGCACGCGCCCCTCATTGGCCGGCGCCGCGCGCAGATAGACGCTCATCGTCGCGACAAGATCGGGGACCGGAGTAGCGGCCGCGACGGGCGCGGTCGTGGCCGGCGGCGCGGCGGCCGCCGTGCCGCGACCGAACAGCGCCGCCGCCATGACGGCCGAGACCGGCGACGATCCGTAGACGGAGCGAACGGGCAGAACGACGGTGGCGGGGATGGCGGCGGGCGCGATCGCCCGGACCGGTGCCGCCGCGGGCGCGACGGCATGCAGCGGCGGCAAGCGCTCCGGCACCGGCGCGACCGGCGACGGCCCGAAATCGACGATCGACAAGGCCAGCAGCGCCACGCCGAAAACGACGCCGGCGGCGACCCAGGCAATGCGCCGCATCGGCACCTCGGCCCAGGCCAGTTCCGGCGCCGAATAGTCTGTGCTGTCGATATGGCGATGAACCTCTTCGCCGAGCCGGGCCAGCGGCGCTTCGACATCGACCTTGAGGTGGCGGGCATAGGCGCGGGTGAAGCCGAGCGTCTGCGGAAGCGCCGGCAGGCGTTCGAAATGGCCGGCCTCGATCGCCGCGAGATAGACCGGCTTGATGCGGATTTTGGCCGCGACATCGCCCAGCGTCAGCCCGGCCGCCTGCCGCGCCGCGCACAAAGTCTGCCCGATTTCGTCCCTGTAGCCCGTCATCTGGAAATCCATACTGGCCGTTCCGGACGGAGATTAGTCAGTCAGGGTTACCAAATGATAAGAGCCGGCCGAAAATCGGTCGCAACAAGGTTCCTAGTGAAGCCGGCCCAGGACCTGGAGAAGCTCTGCCTGGCCTGTCGAACCGGTCTTCCTGAAAATGCCGTGCAGATGATTGCGCGCCGTATTGAAGGCCATGTGAGCGTTGATCGCCGCGGCATCGAGATCGGCACATCGAACGAGTTCGATCGCCAGGTCCGCTTCGCGTTCCGTCAGTCCGAAAACCTGGTAAAGCGCATCCCTGGACGGAAGCGGAACAGCCGCCAGATCCTGAATGTGGATTACGGATGCGATGGTCTGGCTGGCCAGAAAACGCTCGGTCGCAGGCGCGGGAATGATCCGCAGAACATAGGGCCGCTTTCCGGATGGCCGCGTCACCAGTACATATGTCTCATTGCCGGCATCGGGCTGCGAGGGCCGCATGACAGCGTCGCGGATCAGGCGCTGAAGCTTGCGGGTTTCGGGAGGCCGGCGTGCAACGAAGCCGCCGGACGCCGTGTAAGAAAACCCGTCACCCGCATTCAGGATCGCCGTCGCGCCGTCGTTCATGAAAGTCGGTTTTGCGTTGCGGCCGAGAAGGATGACGCCGTCCGATTTCCGCGACAGCGCATCGAGCAGAACCGCGCGCGTTGCGGCCTGGGTCTCGACGACATGGCCGAGCGCGCAGGCTTGCTGGATATGTGGCGCAAGGCGGCGGAATGACTCGATGGCGGCTTCCGATGCATGCCCTTCCTTCGGGCTGCTCAGAATTGCAAATCCCGCCGTTGCGTCATTCGGCAAGCTCAAGACCGCGCCGAGCTGGTATTTGACTTTCAGAATGTCGCAGGACTCGCGGCACCAGCGATTGCGGTTCATTTCCTCGACGTCATAGAGCATGTGGTCGAAATAGACAGAACCCGGCCGCACCTTCTGAAAATAGGCCAGACGCGGATCGTTGGCATAAGCCTCGCTGGCGAAAAAGGCGTCGGAAAATTCCCGCGAGTAACCGTGGTTCTCGACGGCAACCGTCTGCATCGATGAATCACGGACCTGAATGAGAGACGCGCTGCTGCCGAAGAGGTCGGCGGCATGAGCGAGCGTGGCGGTCCATGGCGTATCGCCCATCGCGGACGAGTAGAATTGCGAGACAAGCCTGTCGTGGTCGTCCGCGCTGAACATGGTCGCCAAACTCCATTCGGAAAGCAGACCGATGGCAGAGACTAGTCCGAACGGACCAGTTGCGATAGCGCCGGACCCTCAAGATCGCTGTAGAAAGAGAACGGGGCGATGAATACGGGGGCTGTCACGCGGAAACGCAGGCAGATGTTGGAAAAGTGATCGGGCGCCAATCATCGGGGCGAAGTCGAAAACGGCTCGCCGCACAGGTTGCGGTGGCTGTCCTTGTCATCATCATACTATTGCTTTTGCTGTGCTATTGCCGTCCGCCGGTGTCCGTGTCGGCGCTTCATCCCCTTGATCGCGTGCCGACGCTGAGCCTGGGCGATGCGATCGTCACCGGGTTTTCCGGCGTCATTCCGCCCGATCCCGCCAAGCCGCTGCCGGCCGGCAAGGCGGCCGCGGACCAGACCTTTATCGATCCAAATGGACCTTCGGCACGCATTTTCGATCCCAAGAATCCTGATTTCGTCTGGAACGGCGCGCTCTGGGCAGCACCCCACAAACGCGACATTCCGGCGCGCGCCGTCGGGCAGGTTTTCGGCATCGCAATCGACAACCGCGCCTATCCCGACATTTACCTGACCGCGACGTCGGTCTATGGCCTCAACATCGTGACGCCCGACAGCGACCGCGACGGCTTGCCCGAGCGCCGGAGGAAGGGCGAGGCAACTGCCGGTTGGGCGCCGGGTCAGTTCGGTCCCGGCGGCGGCCCCGGCAGCATCTGGAAGGTCGACGGGCGCAGCGGCGAAATCTCGCTCTTTGCGGAGGTCAAACTGGGTGGCAAGACGAGCGGCCCGGCGGCGCTCGGCAACATCGCCTATGACGCGGCCCATCGGCAGCTCTTCGTATCGGATCTGTCGACCGGGATGATCCATCGTTTCGCTCTCGACGGCACCGATCTCGGATATTTCGACCACGGAACAACCGGCCGCGCCGCCGCGCGCCTGCCGAGGCGCGCCCACGATCTGGCGGCGCGGGCAAACATTGCAGACGCGGCATTCGATACGGAAGACACCGCGACCTGGGGTTTCACCCATGCCGAACGGCGCGTCTGGGGTCTCGCGACACATGACGGGCGGCTCTATTACGCGGTTGCCGCCGGCCGGATTGCGCCGGTCAAAGCCGGCGAGCCGGAGGCCGACAGCGGACAGATATGGTCGGTTGGTCTCGACAAGGATGGCGATTTCGCCAAAGACCCGCGCATGGAGATTTCCCTACCGGGCGCAGCAAAGGCCGCACCGATTTCGGACATTGTCTTCGCCTATGACGGCGCCATGGTCGTCGCCCAGCGCTCGGTGATCGGAACGACCTACGGCTATGACGCTCAGGCGCCGCACGGCGTTGCACATGTCAACCGCTTCTGGCGCGAGAAACCGGACGATCCGGAAACGCCGAGCGCCTGGTACCAGGCACCCGAGGAATATGCGGTGGGCTATGCGGGCGACCACCGCAACAGCGCCGGCGGAGTCTCTCTGGGCTATGGATACAACCCCGACGGAACGATCGACCTGACGGCATGCGAAGACGGCATTTTCCTCACCGGCGACATGTTGCGCGATTTCCGGCAGCAGGATGATCTGTTCATTCCCGACGGACCGCTCAACGCTCATGGCTTGCAGATCAATCCCAAAGGACCGGTGCGCGGTTTCAACGTGCCCCCGTCCATCAGCTACTTCGTCAATTACACGGACCAGATGAGTTCGGCGGCGGCCGCCGGCACCGTGGGCGACGTCGAGGTCTATCGTCTCGGCTGTGCGGTCGGCGCCTGCGGTGTGTTGCCGGTCGGCGGGGTTGTGACGGAGCAGCGGGCTCTGCCGCCTGTGCCGCTGACAGACCCGCCCGGTGGAACCGATTTTCCGGACACCGATCTTCCAGATGGCGAATGTGTCGGCCCCGATTGTGTGCCCTGCATCGGTCCGGATTGCATCTCCTGCTTCGGCCCGGATTGCCTGCCGGACGAAGAACCCGAAATCTGCATGAATGTGAGCGGCGAGGCGATCTGCGATCCCGAAGCGGGCGGCTGGATATTCAAGATCATTACGCAGGACCTCGCCGGCATCGGCATGGATACGCTGACGGCCTATTCGTCGACGCCGGGCGTCGTCGTCAGCAACGGCCCGGTCATTCCCGTGGTGCCGCCTCCGGGCCTGATTTCATTGAGCGGCACGACGCCCGGCCAGACGGTAACGATCGAGGTTTGCGGCTTCGACGATGCCGCACGCCTGACAGGCGAGCCCTATGATTGCTGCCGCGCGACGCTGACGGTGAAAGTACCGGAAGAAATCTGCAGGCCGGCCGAAGGCAGGAGCATGCGGCCATGACCGGTTTCAAGACCGCAGCCTTGTGGACCGCCGCCGCCGTGGGCATTGGCGCCGTCGTTCTGCTTGGCCTGCCCCAACTGCGCATGATGATCGGCGGGGACGGCATCTCGTCCTTCACAAAATCCGCCTATGACGCCCAGGGCAATCCGCTGACGGGGCCGGTATCGGTCGGGCAGATCATTCAATATGTGCTGCGCTACAGCCCGCCGGTGAGCGGTTCGTCGGGACCGGTGACGATCGTCGACACGCTCAGCCCCAATCAAACCCATGTGGCCGGCTCCATCGTTGCACCCGGCTGGACGCTCTCGACACCCGAATACAATCTGAACACCGAAACCTATAGCAGTCCCGGCTTCGGGCCGGGTACGGGGTTCACGCTCAATATCCCGGCGGTATCCGGCTCGGCCGGCATCCAGGGCGGCATCGGCGACGGATACGAACCTGTGCCCGTGGTCACTTCCGTCGGCACCAAGGTCTTCGGCATCAATCACCACGAAGCCATCAACGGCAAGATCATGTGCTGGCTCGGCGCCACACTGGCAAACTGCACACCGGCCTATCCGCTCCGCGTCAGCACGTCGCCGGAACAGCTGACGACGCCGGACTTTCCGCATGCCGCGGTATATGACAAGAAAATCTACTTCCCCGTCGGCCGTTACGACGAGGTCTCGAGAACGACACTCGAGTTCGGCCTGGGATGCTGGGACGCCGAAGCGGATGCGGCCTGCGCCTTCGTCGGATTGCCGGGGCAACCGAGCCTCAACATGGGCGGCACCGCCGGACCTTATGTCGGGGTCAATCTCGATTTCTATGTCGCGGGCGTGAGGGCAGATCCGCAGAATCCGTCGCGCCTGCTGATGTTTGCGCTGGACAAGGTCTATTGCGTCGACATCGCCCTGCCCGGCGCACCGGCCTGTGCGGGCTGGACACCGCCGACGATCCCGCCGCATACGACCGGCGCGCGATCGCGCGACATGTTCGTCGAAGAGAATGGAACGCGGCTCTTCGTTTCCGAGACGCTGCCGCCGCGCGTCTACTGCCTGAATTTGTCGGACGGCTCGTTTTGTGCAGGCTGGCCGGCCGGCGGCGTGAACGGCGGCGCAACGTCTGGAACCCATCTGGGACCGGGTATCGACAGCAGCGGCATCATGAATGCGATCTGCCTGGTTCAAACTTTCGGGGCGAGCAATTTCCGCTGTTTCAGCACCGTCAACGGAAGCAACATGACTGCATGGCCGGCCGCGCTGTCGTCGTCGCCGATCTTTGCGGCCTATCACATTCCGGGCACCACCCGCATCCTCTACCCGCCCTATACAGGCGCCGTTGTGCCGAAATGTCACGACTTTGCGACGAATGCCGCCTGCACGCCGTTCACGCCTTACTGGAAAAGCTCGGGTGCCTGGACCGACGGCGGCGGCAACACCCGGGGAAGCGTCGGCGACTATGGCTATGCGTCCGATCCATCCGCCCCGCAATCATGCATATACGGATTGGGTCATGGCGGCATTCTGGTACGTTTCGGACTGGACGGCACGGCTTCGGCCGGCGCCTGCACGCCGCAGGATTATCACGCCACATTCAATCTCGACGATCTGTTCTGCTTTCACAAACCCGAGAATGCGACCTGGACGACAATCGAGATTCTCAATCGCCCGTCGGAACTGACCGGGGGCACGATCACGCTCAGGGATGGTTCCGGAACGGTGCTGCAGACGATCGCCGTGACAGCCGCCAATAGCTATACCGTCAACCTGTCGGCGACGGGCACAAGCAGCACCGTTACGCTCGACTTCACGCCGACCTATTCCGGCGGCACGCCGCCTGTGACCGACTATCAGATAAAGCTGAATTACACCGCCGACGAACAGTCGCAAATCTGCTACCGCGCGACGGTCGAGGGCTGCGGCGAGGTTTCGAACGCCGCCACGCTGACGGATGAATTCTCGACGCTGGAGGCCAGTATCGACCTCGGGATGGCCGTGGGCGGCGATTGCGGCCCGGTGACCGGACCCGATTGTCTGGAGCTTGCGCCATCGCTCGCGGCAAACCCGGATGGAACCGGAACGCTGACGCTGTCCGGCGGCGGCCCTTCGGGCTTTTCATCGACGCTTGTCACGGTGCGCTCGACGACCGGCGGCGTGACGGTCGACACGCCATCGCAGACATTTGGCGGCGGTTCGATTCAGGGAAACTGGAATCTGACCGGTCTGGTGCCCGGCATGACCGTCAGTTTCGTGGTCGATGCGGTCGAAACCGGTGGCGGCAGCAAGCCGGGGACCGACCTGTGTTGCTCCGCCATTGTCGAGGTGACGGTACCGGACGACGATAGCGATCCCGAGGAAGAGGCGGAGATCATTGACCTCGCTGTCGAGAAGTCCGGTGAGGCGGGGACCGAAGAAGTACAGGGTGCCGGGCCTCCGACAATCGTCAACTTCGTCGATTTCACGCTGACAGTGACCAATACCGGCGCGCCCTTTACCGGTCAGAGCGCGATCGTGGTGACAGATGTCGTGCCGCCGGGAATGAGTTTCACCAATGCGTCGGGCACGGATTGGGATTGCGGTCCTGTCGGGCAGTTCCCGATTCCCGCCGGCGGCACGCTGAGCTGCGTCTATCTCGGCACGGCGCAAATCGCCACGGGGGCGCAACTGCCGCCGATCACGATCAGGGGCAATCTGTCGACGAATTCGACCGCGTTCGTCTATGAAAATTGCGCCACGGTCGGCCTGAGGCCGGAATCCGGCCGTGTCGATGGCAACAATGCCAACGACCAGAGTTGCGCCACCACCGGGGTCGACGCGCCGACGGTGACGCCGCCCCTGCCGCCAGAGCCAGAACCCGAATGCGACCCGCGCAGCACACGCCTCAAGGACGGCCAGTGCCAATGCCGCTTCGAGGGCATGACACAAAAAACCGCGACCGTCTGCGCATGCCCGAGCGGCAGTTCGCTCGTCGCCGGCGAGGGTTGCGTCAAGACGCTCACCTGCGACAAACATTCGGCGGTGCTGCGCGGCAATGAATGCAGCTGCCGGTACCCGAACATGAGCAAGATTTCGCCGACAGCCTGCTCCTGCCCGGCCGGCGAGTTTCTGGTCACCGATGTCGGTTGCGTCCAGCCGGTGGAGCAGAGCTATCCGAACGAACCCGAAGAACCCGACGCGCCGGAACCGCCGCAAGTTTCATGCGCGGACGGCCAGGTGATGGAGGATGGCATCGGCTGTGTGCCGCTTTGTGCCGCCCCGATGACACTCAATGGCGAGCGCACCGCCTGCGAATGTCCGAAGGGAACACGCGAGCGGAACGGGAGCTGCGTCAAGAACACCAATTTCATGGACAACCTGAATATCGGAATCGGTATCGGCAACCGACCCCGAGGTGGCAGCGGTCCTAAAATCGATCTCGTGCCCTGAGCCGGTGCAACGGGCATCAAGCCACGCCTGAGGCGCGCCCGTTGCCTGTTGCCCGCCCGCTTACTCCCTGGCGGACCGGACGACGCCGATCAGGAAACAGATCATGCCGAGAACCAGCAGGGCCTCCGAGATGCCGAACATCGGCCCAAAAACGCCCTCCTCCGCATGGCCGCCATATTTGAGGAAGATCGCCGACACCATGATCAGAGCGCCGATCTGGTAGGCGAAGAAATGGATTTTGGCGAGCACGCTTTGCTGCATGGCCGGCCAGACGCGATAGACCAGCGCGAACAGGGTCATGCTGACGAAACCCAGCAGGTTGATATGGGTGTGCGTTGTGCGGTGCGAAAAGTCCTGCGATTGGCCCATGAACATCCCGAGCCCCATGCCCACCAGGATGTAGATGGCCGCGATGACGAGAAAAAGACGGTCGATCTTCATGGTTCCCCCCTTTGAAGCCGGTGGCCGAACCACGAAAGCGGAAACCGGCTGCCACCCCCGTGCCCGCCGCGCGATTCGATCCCGGTAATGATGATCAGCGAACGGAGGGAGGGCAAGGGGCCGGCGCACCAGCCACAAACCTTTCCTGCCACCCTCCCACAGGCGGAGGGTGGGAAGTTGGCATGGCCCAGCGCGGCAGTCCTGCCCGCCAGAGCACCCGCAAAGAGGTTTGCCGGGCCTTGCCTGAAGTTTTTCCGGGCATGGCAACCGATCGGGTATTTATTCCGGCCCTGCGTTCTGGCATATCAGGCAGGGGGCGCGGTTGATCTGGATCAAGCTGAACGTCCAGATCTGAGGTGCGTTCATGCCTGTCCTTCCGACGTCGATTGCCGGCCTGTTCCTCGTTCGCTGGCCCTTGCGCGAAGACAGCCGCGGCTTTTTCAAGCACAGCTATCAGGCTGGCGAGCTTGCCGAGGCGCTGGGGCGGGCGCCGGTTCTGGCGCAGGGCAACCATTCGCGCTCGCGCGCCGGTGTGCTGCGGGGCTTCCATACCGAGCCCTGGGACAAGCTTGTCTATGTGCCGCGCGGCACCGCGATGTTTGTGTCCGCCGATGTGCGGCCCGAAAGCCCGACCTTCGGCCAGAGCGAGAGCTTCATGCTGGGCGACGCACCCGGCGAATATGCGCGCGTCTTTGTCAGCCGGGGCCTCAGCAACGCTTT
>JAUXOE010000248.1 GCA_030682415.1 Parvibaculum sp. | reverse complement strand
TCGTCGTTGCGGCCCTTCTGCTCCAGCAGTTTCGTCAGGTGACGATTGCGGACATTGAAGGAGCCCGACAGCGTCTTGTGGGTGAAGGAGTTTGCCGCGATCGGCTCGATGCCAGGCGAGGTGCCGCCGGTGATGATCGAGATCGAGGCCGTCGGTGCGATCGCCGTCTTGTTGGAGAAGCGCTCGTTAAAGCCGTATTCGGCGGCGTCCGGGCAGGCGCCGCGCTCTTCGGCAAGTTTTTTCGAGGCGGCGTCGACGCCTTCCTTGATGCGGGTGAACATGCGCTTGTTCCAGACCTTGGCCATGACGCCCTCGAAGGGGATCATGTTGGCCTGCAGATAGGAGTGGAAGCCCATGACGCCGAGGCCGACCGAACGCTCACGCATGGCGGCGTATTTGGCGCGGGCCATTTCGCCGGGGGCGCGGTCGATGAAATCCTGCAGCACATTGTCGAGGAAGCGCATCACGTCCTCGATGATGGTCGGGTGGTCCTGCCACTCGTTATAGGTTTCGAGATTGAGCGAGGAGAGGCAGCAGACGGCTGTGCGCTGCTCACCATGCTGGTCGATGCCGGTGGGCAGCGTGATCTCGGCGCAGAGGTTCGAGGTCTTCACTTCGAGGCCCGCGAGCTTGTGGTGCTCGGGGCGCGCGTTGTTCACGGTATCCTTGTAGATGATGTAGGGCTCGCCGGTTTCGATGCGCGAAGTCAGCAGACGGATCCAGAGCGAACGGGCGGAGACGGTTTTCTGGACCGTCTTGTCCTTGGGGCTCAGGAGCGCCCATTCGGTATCGGCCTCGACGGCGCGCATGAAGGCGTCGGATACCAGCACGCCGTGATGCAGGTTCAATGCCTTGCGGTTCGGGTCGCCGCCAGTCGGGCGGCGCATTTCCATGAATTCCTCGATCTCGGGATGATCGATCGGCAGATAGACGGCCGCCGAGCCGCGGCGCAGCGAGCCCTGGCTGATGGCGAGCGTCAGCGAATCCATGACGCGGATGAAGGGGATGATGCCCGAGGTCTTGCCATTGCCGCCGACCGTTTCGCCGATCGAGCGCAGATTGCCCCAATAGGAGCCGATGCCGCCGCCCTTGGCCGCCAGCCAGACATTCTCGTTCCAGAGGCCGACAATGCCGTCGAGGCTGTCAGACGCTTCGTTGAGGAAGCAGGAGATCGGCAGGCCGCGCTGGGTGCCGCCATTCGACAGCACGGGCGTCGCCGGCATGAACCAGAGGCGCGAAATATAGTCGTAGAGGCGCTGCGCATGGGCCGTATCGCCCTTGTCGGCATAGAAGGAGGCGACGCGGGCGAACATGTCCTGATAGGACTCGCCCGGCATCAGATAGCGGTCGCGCAGCGTCGCCTTGCCGAACTCGGTCAGCAGCGCATCGCGCGCGTGATCGACCTTCACCCGGGGGCGGCCATCCAACTGAACGGCCTGATATTGCTCGCCGAAAACCATTTCCGGTTCGGCCTGGATGCGCGAACCGCCGCGTACACGGCGCACCTGCGCATCGCCCGTAATCATTGCCGACAGGCCGGCCTCGACCTCACTCATATCCACCGCTTTCGACGTGTCGTTCAGCATTTTGGTCCCCCGATTTGCCCTTATCGGCCGCACCCGAAAAGGCACAAAGTCACCGCTCCGGCGGCTGGATAAACCATCGCCGTCTCCCTGCCCCATACAGCGGGCAGAACTCAAGAGGTTCATGATTGCGCCGCCGCCTCGGTTCGATCCCCTATTGGGCGGAGCGCGTCCAGATATAGTAGCTCGCCTTGCCGCGAGGTCAATCAGTAGTATGACCTACGCAACAAAAAAATGGTAAACGGCACCGGGCCGGGGTGGCGGCCGGGGAAATTTCCGTTGCATATTCAACGGGTTGATTCCGCCCTTCGCCATCCAAGGACAGGACCCCATGCCCGACGCGACGCCCGAAGCGATGAGCCGCCGGACGCTCTATCCGGAGATCGAGCCCTACCGGACGGGGACGCTGAAAGTGTCCGATTTGCACAGCATCTATTTCGAGGAGTGCGGCAATCCGAAGGGGAAGCCCGTTGTCATCGTGCATGGCGGGCCCGGCGGCGGCACCAACCCGACGATGCGGCGCACGCATAATCCGGATGCCTATCGAATCATTCTGTTCGACCAGCGTGGCTGCGGGAAGTCGACGCCGCATGCCGAGCTCGCCGAGAACACGACCTGGGATCTCGTGGCCGACATGGAGCGCTTGCGTGAACATCTTGGCATCGAACGCTGGCAGCTCTGCGGCGGCTCCTGGGGTTCGACGCTGGCGCTCGCCTATGCCGAGACCCATCCGGCTCGTGTGAGCGAGATCATCCTGCGCGGCATCTTCACGCTCCGGCCGCGCGAGCTGCACTGGTTTTACCAGGAGGGGACCGACGCGCTCTTTCCCGATGCCTGGGAGGAGTTCATCGCCCCGATTCCTGCGGCCGAGCGCGGCGATCTGATGGCCGCCTATTACAAGCGGCTGACCGGCGACAACGAGGCCGAGAAGCTCGCCTGCGCGCGGGCATGGAGCATCTGGGAGGGGACGACATTGTCGCTCCATTCCGACCCCGAGCGCGTCAAGCGCTTTGCCGACGGGCATTTCGCCCTCGCCTTCGCGCGGATCGAATGCCACTACTTCATGAACAAGGGCTTTTTCGAGCCGCAGGACCAGTTGATCCGCGACGCCGGCCGGCTTGCCGGCATCCCCGGCGTCATCGCGCAGGGGCGCTACGACGTGGTGACGCCGATGTTCACGGCCTGGGAGCTCTCGAAGGCCTGGCCGGGCGTCGAACTCAACATCGTGGCCGATGCCGGCCACACGGCGACCGAGCCCGGCATTGTCGATGTGATGGTCAGGGCGAGCGACCGGTTTGCGGCGGCAAAGGGTTGATTGCGACCAGATGCATATTCTCTATCTCGTCAACGCGCTCGATTCCGGGCCGGGCGTGCTGCTCGACGAAGCAACCCGCGCCGGCGCGGCGGCGACGCTGATCCATACGACCGAGGCGGCGGACCTTGCGACCGGCGAGAAGCGCGACGTGCCGGAAACGGCCGGGGGGTTCGACGGGCTTGTGGTGATGGGTGGCGTGATGGGCGTCTACGAGGAGGCGCGCTATCCCTTCATCGAGAAGACACGGGCGCTGATCCACGACTTTCACGGCGCGGAAAAGCCGGTGATGGGCGTCTGCCTCGGTTCGCAGATCGTGGCGAGCGCGTTTGGCGCGCCGGTCTACCGGATGCGCGACAAGCTCGACACGCATGAGGAATGGGGCTTCCTGCCGCAGACGTGGCTCGACGCGGCGGCGGCGGACCCGTTGCTGAAGGATGCGCCGCAGGGCCTTTCGATCATGCAATGGCATGGCGATACGTTCGATATGCCGGATGGCGCGGTGCCGCTTTCGACCCGCGCAACCTGCCCTAGTCAGGCATTTCGCATCGGCGCCCGCACCTACGCGTTCCAGTTTCATCTCGAGATGACGCGCGACGGGCTCGACGGCTGGAGCGTTTTTCGCGCAAAGGCCGAAAAGAAACCGTTGCCCGAAATCGAAGCGCTGATCGAACCGCAGATCGCGGCGCATCTTGCGCCGCAGGACGCGTTTGCGCGGCGCGTCATGCGGCGCTGGATGGCACTCGCCTGAGTTTCAGAAATTCACGCGCCGGGAGATCGCGCCATCGACCACGAGATTGGTACCGGTGGTGAAGGACGAGGCCGGACTGGCGATGAAGACCGTCGCGTTGGCGATGTCCTGCGGTGTCGCCATACGGCCGGTCGGATTGCGTTCCATAGCCTGCTTGAAGGTGTCGGGCATGTGCTGCTCGATCATGTCCCAGACGCCACCCTTGAAATAGACCGTGCCGGGCGAGATCGTGTTGACGCGCACATGCGCGCCCGCATGCTGGCGGGCGAGCCCCTTGGCATGATGAATCTGCGCCGCCTTCAGCGCACCATAGGAATTGGCGCCGTCGCTTTCGGCCGCCGAGATCGACGAAATGAACGTCGCCGAAGCATCACCCGACTTCTTTGCCGCCTCGGTGAGGAATGGCAGTGCCGCCTCGAAGGCGTTGACGGCGCCAAGCACGTCGATCTCGAAACAGGCGCGCCACGACTTCTCGTCATTGCCATTTTGCAAGGCGCTTGCGTTGGCGACCAGGATGTCGAGGCCGCCCAGCGCCTTCGCCGTGTCGGCGATCCATTTTTTCAGCGCCGCGCCGTCCGCAATGTCGGCCGTGCCGCCCAGTGCCTTGACGCCCTTTTTCGAGAGCGCGGCAATGGCTTCGTTCACCTGATCGGCGTTGCGCGCGCAAATGGCGACATCGCAGCCTTCCGCCGCCAGCGTTTCGGCGATGGCGCGGCCAATGCCGCGCGTGCCGCCGGTGACGATGGCCTTCTTGCCCTTGAGACCGAGATCCATGACGCGCTCCTTGTTTTGCCGATTCCGTTGGCGGCACTCTAGCGGGCGCGGCGCATCGGACCAAGGGCTCAGGAACGGGAGTTGTCGGCCAGGAACTGCTCGCGCAGGAAGCGCAGCATCTCGACAAAGCGCGCACGCAGCGTCGTCAGGGTGGTTTCGCGCGGCGGCGGATCGAGGTCGAGCCCGACCTGCCGCACCGAACCGTCGTTCACCTGCATCGCGATCAGTTCGACGCCGCCGACCCGGGTGCGGGCGCCTTCCTTGATGTCCTTGCCGAGCCGGGAGCGCATGAACTCCTCCAGCGTCAGCGGCCGCTCCTCGGACTCGAAGGCCAGACCGTAGATATCGGCAATCGAAGCGGCACCGGCGCTCGCCTCCAGCACGAAATCGACCATGCCGGCATCTTTTGCCTTGGCCCGGGACTTGCGAACGCCGAACAACCGGTCAAGCGTCGCCACGGCGTCGGCCGTCGTCAGCATCATCACGACATCGCCAGGCATAACACCCTCGTCGAGCCCCTCGGTGCGAACGATGCCGTCGCGCATCACCGATATGACGGTGGTGCCCGCCGGCAAGGGCAGCCGCGTCATATGGCGGAGCGCCAGAATGCTCATCGGATCGACCGTATAGGCAACGACGCTCTTGCCCTTGCCCGCCGGAAGATCAAGTTCGACGCGGCGGCGCGGCGCGGCGCGCGGCGGCAACTCGACCTCGGCCAGACGCGCGGCCCAGGACACCGTCCAGCCCTGCAATATCAGCGACGCCAGCACGATCACATAGACCACACTGAACATCGTGTGGGCGCCCTCGACACCCGACAGAATCGGAATGGTGCCAAGAAAGATGGGCACGGCACCGCGCAGGCCGACCCAGGAGACAAAGGCCGTCTCGCGCGGCGCGAAGCGATAGGGCAGGAGACACAGGACCACCGCAATCGGGCGGGCAATAACGATCAGGACCAGCGCGACGCCAAGCGCCGGCAGCAACACCGGCAGCAGCGCCGAGGGCGTCACCAGCAGACCCATCATCAGGAACATGCCGATCTGGGCGAGCCAGGCCATGCCATCTGAAAAGCGGGCAATCTCACTCGTTGCACGGTGTGGATTGTTGCCGAGGGTGAAGCCGACCAGATAGACGGCGAGGAAGCCGCTGGCGCCGGCGCTTTGCGTCAATGCAAAAACCAGCAACGCCAGCGCGCCGGCAAGAATCGGGTAAAGACCGGCCGAGAGTTCGAGGCGGTTGACCGCGCGCAATACAAAGGCGCCGCCCAGCAGACCGAAGACCACGCCGCCCAGCATCTGCCAAACGAAGTCCCAGAAGAAGTCCAACGCCGATTCCCAGCTGGCAATAGCCTGTCCGTGGACGATGATGGCGACCAGCGCCAGGGTGAGGAAAATTGCCATCGGGTCGTTAACGCCCGATTCGACCTCGAGCGTGGCGGCAACCCGCGACTTGAGACGAAGCCCGCGGAGATGCAGCAGGAAGAAAACCGCGGCAGCGTCGGTCGAACCGACGATCGCGCCCAGCAACATTGCTTCGGCCCAACCGAGCCCGAACAGGAACTTCGCCGCAAGACCGGTGATCGCCGCCGTCAGCACGACGCCGACGGTTGCCAGCAGCACGGCAGGGCCGAAGGCGCGGGTCAGGGCCTCCCGGCTCGTTCGCAATCCGCCATCAAACAGGATCAGAGCCAGCGCAAAGGATCCGACCAGATAGGCGACCGAAAAGTCGTGAAAAACGATACCACCCGGGCCGTCCTCGCCGGCCAGCATGCCGAAGGCCAGAAAGACCAGCAGCAAGGGCGCGCCGATGCGCGAGGAGAGGACGCCGGCAAAGATCGAGAAGGTAATCAGTGCGGCGGAAACCAGAATGATCTGGTTGGCGAAATCCATCGGCGACTCACTCCGGCTCCGGCGTTTTTGCCACGGCGGGCCTGAGGCGCTTCGCTCAAGGTTCCCCTACGTCAGTCAATGGCCCGGAAAAATGGCAAGACAGCTACATGCTCGGCTATAGTGTAGGACAAATAACAACCGGACCGCCGACAAAAAAGGGCGCGGAACCAACAAAAACGGGAGGATGGGATGGATCTCGTCATGCGAGCCGAGGATGTCGCATTTCGCGACGAGGTCAGAGCGTTTCTGGCCGAGAACCTGACAGACGACCTGAAGGCGCATGCGCGTCTCACGCCCGGCATTCTGGCCGACCAGGATCTGCGCGTCGAATGGCTGAAGCGGCTCCACAAGCGCGGCTGGGCCGCCCCCGCCTGGCCCAAGCAATATGGCGGCGCGGGCTGGAACGTGATGCAGCGTTTCATCTGGTCGTCGGAATGCGCGGCGGCGGGCGCGCCTGTGAGCTCCAACATGGGCCTCTCGATGGTGGGCCCGACGCTGATGGGGCACGGCACGGAGGAGCAGAAGGCCTATTACCTGCCGCGCATCCTCGACGGGACCGACTGGTGGTGCCAGGGCTATTCGGAGCCCGGTTCTGGCTCCGATCTTGCCTCGCTGCAATGCCGCGCCACGTCCGACGGCGACGACTACATAGTCAACGGCACCAAGCTCTGGACGACCTGCGCGCATCAGTCGAACAAGATGTTCTGACTCGTGCGCACCGACCCCAATGCGGCGAAGAAGCAGGAAGGCATTTCCTTCATCCTGATCGACGACTTTCAGGCCAAGGGCATCAAGGTCGATCCGATCATCACGCTGGCGGGCGACCATGAGGTGAACCAGGTCTTCTTCGACGATGTGCGGGTGCCGAAGAAGAACCGCGTCGGCGCCGAAAATAACGGCTGGACGGTCGCCAAATACCTGCTCGAGTTCGAGCGCGGCGGCGCGGCGCATGGCGCCAATCTGCGCAATGCGCTCAACAAGCTGCGCGTGGTGGCGGGAACCGAACATGCGGGCGACGGCTCGAAACTGATCGACGATCCGGCCTTCCGTCGCAAGCTCGACGAAACGGAAGTTGAGGTGACTGCGGTCGAATTCACCGAGCACCGCATCATGTCGCAACTGTCCAACGGGCAGAACCCCGGCGCGGCGGCTTCGATCATCAAGCTCAGGGGCGCCGACACCAACCAGAAGATCACCGAGCTCGGCGTTGAGGCGATCGCCTATTACGTACAGCCGGACGTGATCGAGGCCCGCACCTGGGGCGCCAACGTGCCGCCGGTGGGGCCGGACCACACGCTGATGGTGATGCCGAAATACCTCAACACCCGCGCGCAGACGATTTTCGGCGGCTCGAACGAGGTTCAGCGCAACATCATGGCGAAGGCGGTGCTGGGGCTTTGAGCCCAATTGTACCGGCGGTACACGGAGACGCCGATGCCACTTGAGAGCGAGGCGATCGTGAAGCGCAGCGCCGCCGACGCGAAACCGCGCGACTACAGCAGCCCCATACCGCATCTCGACTTCACGAAACCCGAGGGCGATCCGGGGCTGCTCGGGCCGGGCTCGATGGGCTGGAAGGTCAGCGCCAATCCGATCGTGAGCGCGGTTGGCGGCATTGCGGCCGTGATCCTCGAACTGGCCGAAAAACATGTGCGCGCCGGCGTGTGGGATCACTCGACCTTCAAGGTCGATCCGATCCGCCGCATGGAACGCACCGGCATGGCGGCAGCGGCCGTGACCTACGGTCCGACCAGGATGGCGCAGCAGACATTCGACCGCGTGACGCGGATGCATGAGCGCGTGACGGGGACGACACATGATGGCGACAACTACCGCGCGATGGACCCGAAGCTTCTGACATGGGTGCATGTGACGGCGGCCTGGGGCTTCCTCAATGCCTACAAGCGCTACGCCAACCCGAAACTCAGCCGTGAGGACGAGGACCGCTATTACCGCGAGGGCGAAATCATCGGCAAAGGCTTCGGCGCGGAATGGGTGCCGACATCGGCCGCAGAGATGGATGCCTATATGGCGGAGATGACGCCGAACCTCTATGCGAACGAGACGGTGCACGAGTTCCTCGAACTGGTACGCAACGCGACACCGCTCGGGCAAGCGGGCAAACCGATCCAGCGCCTCATTACGCAGGCGGCAATCGACCTGCTGCCGAAACATCTGCAGGAACAATGCGGCGTTGCGGTTTCCGCAGCGGCAAGGTCGATGGTGCGGCCGGCCGTGCGCGCACTCGCGAATACCGGCGGTTTCGCGATGCGATTTGCGAGCACATCCCCGTCGCATCAGGCTTGCCGTCGCATGGGAGTGTCGACAGACTGTCTGCGCTGACACCGACACGGAAAGCAGAAGAAAAATGAATCTCGACCTGACGCCGGCCGATGCCGCCTTTCGCGACGACGTGCGCGCCTTTCTCGACGAGAGCCTGACGCCGGAACTGCGCGAAGCGGGGAGCCTCACGACTTCGGTCTTCACCGACAAGGAGTGGAATCTCGCCTGGCAGAAAATTCTCTACAAGAAAGGCTGGGTGGCGCCGAGCTGGCCGGTCGAATATGGCGGCACCGGCTGGAGCGAGATGCAGAAATATATCTGGACCTCGGAATGCACACGCGCCGGCACGCCGGGCTTGTCGCCGATGGGGCTCCGCATGTGTGGGCCGATGCTGATGAAGTTCGGCACGCCCGAGCAGAAGGCTTTTTACCTGCCGCGCATTCTTTCCGGTGACGACTACTGGTGCCAGGGCTATTCGGAACCGGGCTCGGGCTCCGATCTCGCCTCGCTGCAACTGAAAGCGGTCAGCGACGGCGAGGACTATGTGCTGAACGGCACCAAGATATGGACCACGCATGCGCATTTCGCCAATCGCATGTTCTGTCTCGTGCGCACCGATGCGAGCGGCAAACCGCAGCAAGGCATTACTTTCCTGCTGCTCGACATGGACACACCCGGCATCAAGGTCGAGCCGATCATCACGCTGGCCGGCGAGCATGAGGTCAACCAGGTATTCTTCGACGATGTGCGCGTGCCGAAGAAGAACATCGTCGGCGAAGAGAACCAGGGCTGGACGGTCGCCAAATATCTGCTCGAATTCGAACGTGGCGGCGCCTTCGCAGCTTCACTCGAAGTCGGCATCGAGAAAATCCGTGAGGTGGCGGCGCGCGAGCGGTCTGGCGATGGCAAGCGGCTGATCGACGACGCAACATTCGCGCGCAAGATCGCCGAGGCCGAAATCGAGGTGAAGGCGATGGAGATGACCGAGCATCGCGTGATGGCGGAACTGGCCGGCGGCAAGAACCCCGGCCCCGCGTCGTCGATGCTGAAAACGCGCGGCACCGAAATGCGCCAGCGCCTCGATGAGATCGCCGTCGAGACTATCGCCTATTATGCCGGCGTCGAGCAGCGCGATGCACGCGCACCGGGATCGAATGTCGAGCCCGTGGGCCCGGCCGACGGCATGGTCTTCATGCCGACCTATCTCAACAACCGCGCAGCTTCGATCTATGGCGGCTCGAATGAGGTTCAGCGCGGCATCATGGCGAAGCTGGTGCTGGGGCTCTAGAGACGCGGGAGGCCGCTGCGTCTAGGCCTTGAGCCTGGCCATGATGACCGGCAGTCGAAAGACGATCCAGGCGGCGGTGATGACATTGCCGAAAAGAACAATGGCGGCGCCCCACAACACGCCGTTCCTTCGTTCCGGTTCAAGCAGGACAACAAGCCCTGCCACCAGCACGAAGCCGAGATAGAGATCGGCCAGCGTTACCGCGCCCCATGGTTCTGCCAGCATCAACGCCAGGACAGGCACGACGGAGCCGCCCGCGACAAATCCCCAGACGATGGATCCCGCGAAAGCGAGGCCGAGAACGGCCGACAGGATGCGCATGGCGATCATCTAGGTATCTCCTTTCAAGGCGCGGGCAATCAGCAGCGTTGTCGTCTGGGTGAAAACCGTCTCGCCCGACTGGTTCATCAGGATGTGCCGGTTCTTGACGACACCACGATCCGGCTTCGATGACGAAGGTTTCGTCTCGATGCACTCAATGACAAGGCGGAGCGTGTCGCCGAGTTTTGCAGCCTTATGAAACCGCACCTCATCATAGCCGAGCGCGCCGATTACCGCCGTCTCTTCCGGCAGTCTTGCGGCGAGGAAGAGCACGACCGCCTGAATATGCGTGCCGCAAGCCGTCAACGTGCCATAGACGGATTTCGCAGCAGCGGCTTCGTCGACATGGAAGGGTTGCGGGTCCCACTTCGTCGCGAAGGAGACGATCTCGCCCTTCGTCATCTCGTAGGTTGCCGGAATATCGTGACGTTCGCCGACAACAAAATCGTCGAAGTAGCGCATCTATCTTCTCCAAAGCAAAAGGCCCGCACGTTTCCGCGCGGGCCCAAAGCATACGCCGCGAAGACGCTTACGCGAACTCGAACAGACCCGCAGCGCCCATGCCGCCACCGATGCACATGGTAACGACGCCGTATTTGACGTTCTGGCCGGCCTGCTTGCGGCGGCGGCCTTCGAGCAGGATGTGGCCGGTGCAGCGCGCGCCGGTCATGCCGAAGGGGTGGCCGATGGCAATGGAGCCGCCATTGACGTTGTACTTTTCGGGGTCGATGCCGAGACGGTCGCGGCTGTAGAGGCACTGGCTGGCAAAAGCTTCGTTCAGTTCCCAGAGGTCAATGTCATCGACCTTGAGGCCGTGACGCTCCAGGAGGCGCGGCACGGCGAAGACCGGGCCAATGCCCATTTCGTCGGGCTCGCAGCCGGCGACGGCGAAGCCGCGGAAAACGCCGAGAATGTCGGAGCCGTTCTTTTCGGCTTCCTTGCGCTCCATCAGCACCACGGCGGCGGCGCCGTCCGAAAGCTGCGAGGCGTTGCCGGCGGTGACGTATTTGCCTTCCTTCACCTTCTGGCCGTTCTTGAAAACGGGCTTCAGCGAGGAGAGACCTTCAAGGGTCGTTTCGGGACGGTTGCACTCGTCCTTGTCGACCGTGTAGTCGACCAGCGATTCCTCGCCCGACTCCTTGTTGACGACCTTCATCTTGGTCTGCATCGGGACAATTTCGTCCTTGAAGATACCGCCCTGCTGCGCGGCGGCGATGCGCTGCTGGCTGCGGAACGAATACTCGTCCTGATACTCGCGCGAGACGTTGTAGCGCTCGGCAACGATTTCGGCGGTCTCGATCATCGCCATCCAGAGTTCCGGCTTTTCCTGCATCAGCTTTTCTTCGGTCAGGCGGTTGTAGTTCTGACCGCCCATCTGCACGAGCGAGATCGACTCGACGCCCGCGCCGACCATGACCGGCACGCCTTCGTTGACGATGCGGCCTGCGGCCATCGCGATCGTCTGCAGGCCTGAGGAGCAGAAGCGGTTGACGGTCGTGCCCGAGGTGGTGACGGGGCAGCCGGCCCAGATGGCGGCAAGGCGGCCGACATTCATGCCGGTCGCGCCTTCCGGGGCGCCGCAGCCCATGATGACGTCTTCGACCTTGGCCGGGTCGATCTTCGCGCGCTCGATCGCGTGCTTGATCGCGTGGCCGGCCATGGCGGCGCCATGGGTGTTGTTGAAACCACCGCGGCCGGCTTTGGCAAGGCCGGTGCGGGCGGTGGACACGATGACTGCTTCTCTGGACATGGACGGTCTCCCGAGTGGGTTGAATAGGCTTTTAAGTGGATGCCCGGTTGCGTTATTGCGGCCGGCCCGGCGTTGCTTCGCCTTTTTTGGGGCGGGTCCGGCGCTTTGAGGCGCACCATAAACGCCTTGCCGGACCCTTCAAAGCGGAATCTCGGGCCGATTCCGTAGCGTTTGTGAGGCTTTCCTGTCGGATTTTGAACAGGCGCACGGTCCGGCCTCTGCCTCATTCCTGCCTTTAAATTTCCCCGTAACCGCCTCTTGAGCACCCGCATCGGGTCACATTCGGGGGCCATGTTGTTCGCATCGAAACGGGCCGTCTTTTCGGCCCCACGTGGAAGGGGACACGACAATGAAACGGATGCTGATCATCACGGCCCTCGGTTTCACCACCGCTATCGGCGCGGCGCTTGCCGCGAAGACGGCGGTTGCCTCCGATCCGCTACCGATGCCGCGCCCGGCGACCGAACATGTTGTGTCCGGCGCCGCGCTCGATATCGAGAGCCGCATGGTCCTTGTCAGCGCCATCGATCCCGCCGCGCCGCGCACGTCCGGCTATGGCGTCGACGATGCCAAGCGCGTCACCTTCCCTGTCTATTTTGCCGATGGCCGGATCGCGCCCGGCGCCGAGGCACAGAAGGTGCTGCGTGCACTGGCCGAAGAGATCACCTATCGCGGCCTGACCGACATCACAGTCATGCCGTCGCCGGCCGCCATGACCGCCGACTATGAAACACAGGCCACAGCCGAGCGCCGCGCCGCCGCCGTCGCTGAAACGCTGATGGAGAACGGCGTGCCCGAGCGCTGGATCGCGGTCCAGCCTGGCGGTGCATCCGACGTTTAATTGAGCTCCTCCGCGGCGGCTTGCCCCTCACAAGCCACCGCACCCTCGAAAGGTCCGGCGTCGCCCTTCCCTCACCCGACCCCCACCAGGGGTGACGCCGGGCCCTTCACCCCTCGAACATCTGCGGCGGCTCCCCGAAAGGCGAGCCGCCGTTCTTGTTTCCGCGCGCCCGAGCGTCTAGATAAAGCGCCATTGGCATCCCCTCACCTTCCGGTCGATTTCATGAACCCTTCCCCCGTCGACACAAGCGGCTTCGGCGCCTATGCCGGACCCGTGC
>JAUXOE010000161.1 GCA_030682415.1 Parvibaculum sp. | reverse complement strand
ATGGAAACCAATGGCGGCGCCTACAAGCTGTTCGACGAAATGGCCGATCTGATCGCCCGCACCATCATGGCGCGCGCGCAGGGCAACGCGGCGCTCGACCAACTGATCGCAAGCGACCGGCCGGACCTTACCGGCGGCATCAAATTCGTCGGCTCGGACCGCCATGCCACCTATGTCGAGATCGACGCCTACCGCAAACAGATGACTCGGATCCGCAAGCGCTTCGGCTGGCCCGACCTCGCGGATGGCTGCTTCGACGGCTTGCGCGTTCGCGGCGCAAAGCAGGCCGCATGAAGGCGCTGGTCACCGGGGCGGGCGGCGGCATCGGCGCGGCGATTGCCCGGGCGCTCGATGCACGCGGCTGCCGCCTGATCCTGGTCGACCGCGAGATGGCGCTGCTCGACGCAGTGGCGGCCGGGCTAACCACACAGCCCGAGAAACTCATCTGCGACCTTTCATTGCGCGACAACGTCGAGGCGCTTTGCGCAACGATTGCGCGCGATCACGCCGATCTCGATATTCTGATCAACAATGCCGGCATCGGCATACCGGGCGCCGTCATTGCACTCGATCAGGACCTGCTCGACCGCCATCTTGAAATCAACCTGCGCGCGCCGGTGCGGCTGATGCGCGCCGTGGCGCCCTTTATGATCGCGCGGGGCAAGGGCGCGATGGTTGCGACCGTCTCGCTTGGCGGCATTATTTCGCTCAAGGACAGCGCCATCTATTCGGCCTCGAAATTCGGATTGCGCGGGTTTCTTGCCGGCTTCCATCAGGAAATGGCGCCGCATGGCGTGAACGTGTCGGGCGTTTATCCGGCGGCGGTCGACACGCCGATGCTGCATCACGAGGCGCTGCATGGCGGCTCGGTGCTGAACTTCGTCGACAAGGTGATGACACCGGAGGCGGTGGCGGCGGCGACATTGCGCGCCATCGACAGCGGCAAGCTCGAAATCTATGTGCCGTGGAGCGCCAGCATTCTCGCGCGTTTCTTCGGCACTTTCCCCTGGATGATCAAGCCGCTGCTGCCGCTGATGGAAAAGATCGGCGAAAAGGGCCGCATCAAATTCATCGCGCGCAAGGGTTTCTCAGCCGACTAGCAGCGTCAACCCGCGCGCGATCAGAATGGCGCCGAGGGCGAAGAGGATGTAGCGGCTCCAGCTTTTGAACTGGCCGTCATTCATGCGGTCGAGCGCGATCTTGCCGAGCGTCGTGCCGAGCATGGCGAGTGGCGCGACCATCACATAGACCCACCACGGCAATCCGGCTTCGGGCAGCAGATGCGCGGCCAGCGCGCCGAAATAAAGCAGCTTGGTCAGATGCTGCAGCGTCTGCGTGACGGCCTTGGTGGCGACGATCTGGTGGCGCGTCAGCGGACTGCGGACGAAGAAGACATCGAGGATCGGCCCGGCGACGCCCGCCGTCAGCGTCAGCGCGGTGACGACGAAACCGCTGGCGACCGAAACCATGCGCTTCGTCACGTCGAGGCCCCAGCTGGCCGGGATTGCGAAGGCGACAAAGGGGATCGCGCCCAGCACCAGCAGCACCGTCGCCTCGTCGGGCACGAAGCTCACCATCATGAAGAGCGCCAGCGCCGCGGCAGCGCCCACCATGTTGGTCGCAACGATCGGCCAGACGATGTCGCGCCGGTTGATGACCGCGCGGTAGCCGTTGGAGACCGCCTGCGTCACGCCATGCAGCATCATCGCCGCGCCGACCGGGAAGGCAATGACGAGAAAACCCATCAACACCATGCCGCCCGCCATGCCGAAAATGCCGGACAGCGTCGCTGTGACGACGACGACAAGGCCGAGGATCAGGGTCAGAAGCGGGGTCATGGCGGCGGTCCGTTCAATGTGTTTCTGCGCACAAGCTGAACCTTATTTTTGCCCATATCAAATCAGTTTTCCTTTCTTATTATGTGATTTATACTCACAAAGATGAGCCGTTCCAGCCGTGACCTGCCGCCGCTTTCCGCGCTGCGCGCCTTCGAGGCCGCGGCGCGGCTCGGCAGTGCGACGGCGGCGGCGCAGGAGCTTTTCGTCACGCATGGCGCGGTCAGCCGCCATATCCGCGCGCTCGAGGACTGGGCCGGCGTCGCGCTGTTCGAGCGCGTCGGCAAACGCCTCAAACTCACCGATGCCGGCCGCGCTTACCGCGATGCAGCGGCCGTCGCCTTCGACGGCATCGCGGCGGCGACGCAGCGCCTGCGCGAGAGCGGCGGCACGCAGCTTCTCATCGTCAATGCGCTGCCGACCTTCGCGATGCGCTGGCTGCTGCCGCGGCTTGCGCAGTTCCAGCGGCAGGCGCCGCGCGTCGAGATGAAACTCGTCACCTCCGATGTTGCGGCGGCGCGGCTGGCGCATGGCAGCTTCCACGTCGCGATCCGGCGCGAAGAGGAACCCTGGCCGAAAGGGCTTGTCGGCGCGTCTTTTCTGGCGGAACGCGAAATCCCGGTGGCGGCGCCGGCGCTGCTGAAGAAAATTCCGCTCAAGACACCCGCCGATCTGGCGCGGCACACGCTGCTGCATGCCGACACGCGGCCCGGCGCCTGGACGCGCTGGCTGACGGCGGCCGGCGCCGCGCCTGTCGAGGCGACGGCCGGTCGCCAGCATTTCGATCATTTCTATCTGGCGTTGCAGGCGGCGAGCGACGGGCTCGGCGTTGCGCTCGGTCCGCTCCCCATTATCGAGGACGATCTCAAGGCCGGCCGGCTGGTGGCGCCGCTGACGGGGCCGGCCCTTCCCTCGCGGCCCTATTGCTGGCTTGTGCCGGAGACGCTGGTCGAAGATCCCGCCATCGCCGCTTTCTGCACCTGGCTCGAGGAGCAAGGCGAGGCGGCCTGACCTTCAGCGCGCCTTCAACCGTTCGAGCAGCCGCTCGCGCAACGGGTTTTTCGCTTCAAAGACATAATCGGCGCGGGCGGCGGTCACCGTCTCGCGGCCCTTCGCATTGAGGTAGGCAACGAGATCGTAGAGCCGGTCTTCCGGGCAGTGGACGATGCGCACCGGCGCAGCACCGGCACCGAAAGGTACGCTGGTGGCGAAGCGCTTTTCGAGTTCGCCGAGCAGCTTCGCGTCGTCGCTGCCGCCGGCAAAACGCACCTCGACGGTTTTCGCGGCGCGGGCCTGGGCCGAAACGCGATCGAGAATTTCGCCGGCCGCCGCAAGTGCCGTCGCGCTCCAGTCGGCGCCGAGCGCGGCGACCAGATTGGCCTGGCTTTTCAGTATCGTGCCGTCGTCGAGCACTTTCAGATTGTTGGCGACAAGCGTCGCCCCGGTCGAGGTGATGTCGACAATCACTTCGGCCGTGCCGGCCGCCGGCGCGCCTTCGGTGGCGCCGAGACTTTCGACGATGCGATAATCCGTCAGCCCGTGGCTGGCGAAGAAATCGCGCGTCAGGTTGAAATATTTGGTGGCGACGCGCAGCCGCCGTCCGCGCCTGGTGTGGAAAGCCAGCGCCACATCGTCGAGATCGGCCATGGTGGCGACATCGATCCAGCTTTGCGGTACCGCGACCACGACATCGGCGTGACCGAAGCCGAGCGGCAACAGCAATTCGACATCGCGTTCGGGCGACGACAATTTTTCGCGGATCAGATCCTCGCCGGTGACGCCGAGGTGAATGATGCCCTGCTCCAATTGTCCGGCGATTTCGGAAGCCGAGAGAAAGGCGATCTCGACATTGGCGACGCCGTCGAGATGGCCGGTATAGCCGCGGCCGCCATCCTGCCTGACTTTCAGCCCGGCACGGGCGAAGAAGGCGCTGGCATTTTCCTGCAGGCGGCCCTTGGAGGGCAGGCCGATCGTCAGTTTACCGCTCATTTGCCCGCCTCCCGGTTGAGGGCCATCAGCAGGCGTTCAATGCCGACCGCGCAGCCGACCGCCGGCACCGGCGCCTTGGCGCCCAACGCCCCGAGCAGGCGGTCATAGCGGCCGCCGCCACAGATCATCGCATCTTCGCCGAGGCCTGCGACGCGAAACTCGAAAACGAAGCCGGTGTAGTAGGCCATGTTGCGGCCGAAGCCGGTGGCGAAACGGGCGCGGGAGAGATCGAGCCCGGCCTTGCCGATCAGATCGAGACGGCGCTCGAAACGCGCGATTGCCGCGTCGAGCGAAACGCCGGCGGCCTTGGTCAGTTTGGCGATGCGGGCGATGCTGTCGGCGGGTGCGCCCGAGACGGCGAGGAAATCCGAAATCAGTTTCGCCGCTTCGCGGGGCACGCTGCTGGCTGCAAGCTCGGCCTGTTCGAGCAGACGCTCGGCAACCTCGCCGACCGTGCGGCCGCCGACCGGCGCGATGCCGGCCAGTTTCAGCACGTCCTCGATCACCTCGCGGGCGCTTTCCTCGTCAAGGCCGGCAATGGCCGAGATCAGCGCCGCGCGGTCGCCGGTTTCGTCCTTGACGCCGCCTTCCGCCAGTTGATCGAGCAGTTCGCGGAAATAGTCCGGCCGCCAGAAGTGACGCTTCAACCGCGCCCGCCAGCCCGGCGGCAGGCCGAGCGCGTCGACCAGCGCGTCGAACAGCGCCAGGTCGCCCATTTCGATCTCGTAGTTTTTCAGCCCGGCATCGGCCAGCGCCTTGGCGGCCAGCCCGACCACCTCGGCATCGCCGGCTTCGGCATCCGCCGTCCCCAGACATTCGAGGCCGGCCTGCGTGAATTCGGTCAGCTTCGCCGAGCCGCGCTTCTGGTAGCGATAGACCGCGCCCAGCGAACAGAGGCGTTGCGGACCGCCGCCACTTTCGAGATAGAGGCGGCAGACCGGGATCGTCAGTTCGGGGCGCAGGCAAAGCTCGTTGCCGCCCGGATCGGCGAAGACATACATGCGGCGGCGAATATCCTCGCCCGACATGTCGAGAAAGATATCGGCCGGCTGCAGGACCGGCGCGGCGACGGGTGCATAGCCGGCGCGCTCGAAACCGGCGCGCACATCGGCGCCCAGCGCCTCGCGGGCGCGCAAGCTTTCGCCTTCCGTTGCTGCAATCGATGGCGGCATCTGAATAACCTTCCGGGCCTCCGCCGTTTCCGGCGCGCCCCTGTCTAGCATGAAAATGGTAAATATCGGGAAGCGGGAATTGCTGCGGCTCAGCCGCGATGGAGCCCCGAATGGAGGCCGTGGCGGGCGAGGATCGCCTTCACTTCTTCCACCAGCCGGGCACGCGGCACGGAAACCTGCGCCGGCTGGCCTTCGCGCCAGGCGGTGTTGTCGGCGATTTCCTTCGACATTTCACTGCCGAGGATCAGGTCCTTCAGCGTGATTTCGCCGGTCGCCCGCTCGTCCTCGCCCTCGATGACGGCGACGGGGGCGCCGCGCCTGTCGGCATATTTCATCTGCGCCTTCATGCCCGAACCGCCGAGATACATCTCGGCGCGGATGCCGGCTTCGCGCAGTTCGGTGACCATCTGCTGATAATCGGCCATGCGGGCCGCATCGAGCGTCAGCACGACGACGGGGGCGGCCACCGCTTCGAGGTCGAGCTTGCCGAGCAGTTCGAGGGCGGCCTGCAAGCGGCTGACGCCGATCGAAAAACCGGTCGCCGGAACTTTCACGCCCTTGAAGCGTTCGACGAGGCCGTCATAGCGTCCGCCCGAGCCGACCGAACCGAAGCGCACCGGATTGCCGGCCTCGTCCTTCACCTCGAACAAGAGATCGGATTCGAAAACCGGGCCGGTGTAGTAACCGAGGCCGCGCACGATCCATGAATTGAATTCGATGCGGTCGAGACCGTAACCCGCCGCCTCGAACAGCGCGTCCATTTCGGTCAGTTCGTCGATGCCTTCGGCGCCGATGGCGCTGGCGCCGACGATCTTGCGCCAGCTTTCGAGCACCCGCTTTCGCGTCGTTGCGCCTTCGCCAAGGCCGGACCCGACATAGTCGGCAACGGCCGTGATCTGCGAGGGCGAGAGCCCCGCGCCTTTGGTGAAGTCGCCGGACTCGTCCTTGCGGCCCGTGCCCAGCAGCAATTCGACGCCCTTGCGGCCGAGCTTGTCGAACTTGTCGATCGAGCGCAGCACGGTCGCGCGCGTCAATTCATTGGCGTCGCCGCCAAGGCCGATGGTTTCGAGCAAGCCGTCCAGCACCTTGCGGTTGTTGACGCGGATGCGGTAGTCGCCGCGCGGAATGCCGAGCGCCTCGAGACAGTCGGCGCCCATCATGCACATCTCGGCATCGGCGGCGACGCCGGGGGCGGCCACCGTGTCGGCATCGAATTGCGTGAACTGGCGGAAGCGGCCGGGGCCCGGCTTCTCGTTGCGCCACACCGAGCCCGTCTGGTAGCGGCGGAAGGGCTTCGGCAGGCCGTCGTAATTCTCGGCGACATAACGCGCCAGCGGCGCCGTCAGATCGTAGCGCAGCGACAGCCATTGCTCGTCGTCGTCCTGAAACGAAAACACGCCCTCGTTCGGCCGGTCTTCATCCGGCAAAAACTTGCCCAGCGCATCGGCATATTCGATGGCCGAGGTCTCCAGCGGGTCGAAACCGTAGCGCTCATAGACCTCGCGAATGCGCGCAAGCATCCTCAATTCCGCCCGGACCATGCCGGCGGAGAGATCGCGCAAGCCCTTCGGCACACGCGCCTTGGGGCGAAAGGTCTTCGGGCTCTTGCTCATCTTTCGTCTGGATTCTCAAGGGCTTCCGGGCGGTTCGGGCGCGCATTTTGCGCGCAAGATCCGGCGCGGGCGCAT
>JAUXOE010000155.1 GCA_030682415.1 Parvibaculum sp. | reverse complement strand
CTTCGGAATCGTAAAGGTAGACGCCTTCGGCATGGGTGATGACGCGCGCGCCCTTGGCGGCGAGATCCTTATGCGTGGTGAAGGGGTGGAGGTGATGGGCGGCGTCCATCTCCTGCCAGCGTTTGGTCTGATTTGAAATTGTTGCGGTCTGCGACATGAAAGTGCTCCGTATCCGAACGGCTGATGGGATTGTGTCGGAAAGCGCGGACGGAAGTCCGCGCGAGGAGCTGCGCTATGGGTTGTAGCCGATGCGCGCACAGAGGATCAGAAGCTCGTGCTTCTGTCCCCGGTTCATATGCAGGCGAGTGCGGAACATACGGGCATTCTACACAAGGGCCATGAAAGAAGCCAGAACCCCTGCCAGTGCGACGGGCGCCAGCATGATTGACGCGGCCCAACCGGCTCGGGATCGATCAAATTGATTCCATGCCAATGCGGGTGCGACAATACAAAGAACAGGCAAAGCCAGCACGGGCGCTATGGTTAGCCACTGCAGGCCGCCTGCCATTCCGGATGCGGCCAATGCGCCGCCAAGCAGCCAGAGAGCCGGCAGGAAGATCACCAAGTTGATGACGGTGCCAGTCCAGAGTAGCGCCTGCATCATCCTCACACGTTCAGCAGCAAATGCTCGCGTTCCCAGGCCGAGATCACCTGCTGATAGGCTTCGTGCTCGGTCAGCTTGACGTCCATATAGACCTGCACGAAATCCTGGCCGAGCACTTCCTTCAATTCAGACGAGGTACGCAGATTGTCGAGCGCGTCGAGGAGATGGCGCGGCAGGGCGTAGCGCTTGCTGTCATAGGCATTGCCGGTCATTTCCTTGGTCGGCTTCAGATCGTTGATCATGCCGATGTAACCGCAGGCCAGCGAAGTGGCGATGGCGAGGTAGGGATTGGCGTCGGCACCCGGTACGCGGTTTTCGATGCGGCGGCCGTTGCGCTTGGCCTCCGGCACGCGCAGGCCCACCGTGCGGTTTTCGTGGCCCCAATGGGTGTTGATGGGGGCGGCGTGGTCGCGGACGATGCGGCGGTAGGAATTGACGTTGGGCGCGATCAGCGCCATCGCGTCGGGCAGGAATTTCTGCAAGCCGGCGATATAGGCGAGGAAGAGCTTGGTGTCCTTGCCCTGTTTGGTCGCGAAGAGATTGTCGCCGGTCTCGTTGTCGACAATCGACTGGTGAATATGCATGGCGCTGCCGGGCTCGCCCTCATAGGGCTTGGCCATGAAGGTCGCATAGATGCCGTGGCGCAGCGCCGCCTGACGCATGGTGCGCTTGAAGAGGAAGGCCTGATCGGCGATTTCGAGCGGGTCGCCATGGTCGAAATTGATCTCGACCTGGGCGGCGCCCGATTCATGGATCAGCGTGTCGATGTCGAGATCCTGCGCCTCGCAGAAATCATACATGTCCTCGAAGATCGGATCGAATTCGTTGACGGCGTCGATGCCGTAGGACTGGCGGGCGGTTTCCTGACGGCCATTGGCGCCGACAGGCGGCTCCAGCGGATAGTCGGGGTCGATATTCTTGGCCGCCAGATAAAACTCGATCTCGGGCGCGACGACCGGCTGCCAGCCCTTTTCGTCGAAAAGCGCCAGCACGCGCTTCAGCACGTTGCGCGGCGCAATCGGCACCGGGCGGCCGTCGCGATAGTTCGCATCGCAGATAATCTGCGCCGTCGGCTCGTCGTACCAGGGCACGATACGCACGGTCGTGGGATCGGGATCGAGGATGATGTCGGGTTCGATGTCGCCCAGGAAATCGCTGTCGACATAATCGCCGGTCACCGTCTGGCCGAAAATCGATTCCGGCAGTTTCAGCGAACGCTCGTTGAGGCCGGTGACGAACTTCCGTGTCGGGATGATCTTGCCGCGCGCGATGCCGGCCATGTCCGAGACCATGCATTCGACCTCGGTGATGCGGCGGTCCTTAAGCCACTTGACCAGGTCTTCCGTGCTGCCGACCTTCTCCGTCTTTTCCTCGCCCATCGCCATGGGGCACCTTGCTTTCCTGTGTCGTCGTGTTGTTCGCGGATGCTTCGCGCACCGCGTCTCCGAATGTCTGGAACAATTTCTGCGAAACCGGGTTTTCCCAATAGCGCCATTCCGGATGCCATTGTACGCCGAGCGCAAAGGCCCTGGCGTTCGTTACGCGCATTGCCTCGATCGTGCCGTCGGCGGCGCGACCCTCGATGGTCAGGCCGGGCCCGAGTTTCGCGACGCCCTGGCCGTGCAGCGAGTTGACCTCGATCACCGGCTGGCCGATGAGCCGTTCGAAGACCCCGCCCAGTGTCAGCGTCACCTCATGCGCGGGGCCGTACTGGGTTTCGAGCGGGTCGTCCTTCGCCTCGCGATGATCGAGGCGCGGCGCGAAACCTTCCTCGCCCGGTTCTTCGTGTATGTGCTGGTGCAGCGTGCCGCCAAAGGCGACGTTCAATTCCTGAAAGCCGCGGCAGACGGCAAAGAAGGGTACGCCGCGGGCGACGCAGGCGCGGATCAGATCGAGCGTCAGCGTGTCGCGCTGGCGGTCGAGCAGCACGCCCTCGCGCGGATGGGCGCCGCCATAAAGTTCGGGATGGACGTTGGAATGCGAGCCGGTGAGAAAGATGCCGTCGCAAAGCGCGAAGATTTCATCGAGATCGGCGGCGGTGTCGAGCGGCGCGCGCGGCACCGGCAGCAGCACGGGCTGGCAGTCCGCACCGCCATCCACGGCGGCGATGTATTTTTCGCCGACGGCATGGAAAGGATGCGGCCCCAGCATCTTGACATCGCAAGGTACACCGACAATCGGGCGCCGCTTCGCGGGGTTCAGGGAATTTCGGGTCATGCCCGGTCAAATTACCACGTCTGACCCATGCGCGGTCAAGGCGCGGCGGCCGCGCGTTGTCGAGTATATTCGACGGAAAGCCTATCTTTTGCCGCCGATCGTGGGGCGTTGCTCGTCGCGCAGGGTAAAGAGCGCGTTGTCGGCGCGGATGCCCGACTGGACATTGCGTAGCGCCACCGTGGTTTGCAGGCCCTGCGCGTCGGTGACGACCCATTGGCGAAGTTGCAGGTTGGGCTGGTCGAAAATCAGCGTGATCTGGCCCGGCGCTTCGCCGGCGCGGTCGGCCAGCGTGATCAGCAGTGCGCCGGGCTGGCTCTCGACATTGAGAACCCGGGCGCTTCTGGCGAGGTCGACATCGGCGGCAAGGAAGAGGCTCAGCGGTGTCGACGCGATCGGATAGCGCTGCGCGGGCGAGGCACTGTCCTTGACGGCGACCCAGGTGCCATCGGCCACGACCAGCAAATTCTCCGGGGGCTGATATTCGAAACGCAGGCGGCCGGGACGGCGCAGATAGAATTTGCCTTCGGCGACCGAGCCGTCGGGGCCGAGCTGCAGAAAGTCGCCCTGCATGTTTTCCAGTGCCGCCAGATAGGCGCTCGCCGCCGCCAGCGCGGCGTCGTCGTCCGCCGAGGCGACACCCGTGGTTGCGGCGCGCGCGCTGCCGCCGGCGCTGACAAAGGCCAGGAACAGCATGCCCAAGCCGGCCACAGCTGCGGCGAAAAGCATGCCCTGACGGCGGCGGCGGTTTTGTTCGATATCTCTCATGACCGTAAACATGGGCAACCTTTGTGGCGAAATCTGGAGGCTGGCAGGGCGTTTTGGCGACTTTGTCTTATCGGAACATTAACGGCCCGCCGTCGGGGTTCCGTCGCAATCAGCGCTCGCCGACCAGAACCTCGCGCTTTCCTTGATGATTGGGCGGGCTGACCACGCCCTGTTCTTCCATAAGCTCGATCAGCCGGGCGGCGCGGTTGTAGCCAATCTGCAAGCGACGCTGGATGTAGCTGGTCGAGGCGCGCTTGTCGCGGGCGACGATGGCCACAGCCTTGTCGTAGAGATCGTCGCCCGAACCGGGGCTGTCGAAGGCGAAGGGATCGCCGCCCTCATCTTCCTCGGCGGTGATCGCTTCGAGATATTCGGGGACGCCCTGCTTCTTCAGGAAGGTCACGACCTTTTCGACTTCCTCGTCGGAAACGAAGGGGCCGTGGACGCGGCGGATGCGGCCGCCGCCGGCCATGTAGAGCATGTCGCCCTGGCCGAGCAATTGTTCGGCGCCCTGTTCGCCCAGGATGGTGCGGCTGTCGATCTTCGAGGTCACCTGGAAGGAAATGCGGGTCGGGAAGTTCGCCTTGATGGTGCCGGTGATGACGTCGACGGAGGGACGCTGGGTCGCGGTGATGATGTGGATGCCGGCGGCGCGCGCCATTTGTGCGAGGCGCTGGACGGCGGCTTCGATTTCCTTGCCGGCGACCATCATCAGGTCGGCCATTTCGTCGACGATGACGACGATGAAGGGCATGGGCGCGAGGTCCATTTCCTCTTCCTCGTAGATCGCCTCGCCCGATTCGCGGTCGAAGCCGGTCTGCACCGTGCGCACCAGCACCTCGCCGCGGGCGTTGGCCTCGGAGACGCGGGTGTTGTAGCCGTCGATATTCCGTACACCGACTTTCGACATCTTGCGGTAGCGGTCTTCCATTTCCTTGACGACCCATTTCAGCGCCACGACGGCCTTTTTGGGCTCGGTGACGACGGGGGCCAGGAGATGGGGGATGCCGTCATAGACGCTGAGCTCCAGCATCTTGGGATCGATCATGATCAGTTTGCACTGGTCGGGCGAGAGCCGGTAAAGCAGCGACAGGATCATGGTGTTGATGCCGACCGACTTGCCGGAGCCGGTGGTGCCGGCGATCAGCAGATGCGGCATGCGCGTCAGATCCGACAGGACCGGCTCGCCGCCGATATTCTTGCCGAGCGCCAGCGTCAGCTTCGAGCCGGAATTCTCGTAGTCACGGCTTTCGAGCAATTCGCGCAGATAGACCATTTCGCGGCGCGCATTGGGCAGTTCGATGCCGATGACGTTGCGGCCCGGCACAACGGCAACGCGGGTCGAGACGGCGCTCATCGAACGGGCGATATCGTCGGCGAGCGAAATGACGCGCGAGGACTTGATGCCGGGCGCGGGCTCGAGTTCGTAGAGCGTGACGACCGGACCCGGGCGCACCGAAATGATTTCGCCCTTGATGCCGAAATCGTCGAGCACGGATTCAAGCAGGCGGGCGTTGGCCTGCAGCGCGTCGTCGGTCAGTTTTGCGGTCAGGGCCGGCGGCTTCGGTTTGGTGAGCAGGCTGAGCGGCGGCAGTTGATAGTCGCCGGCCGGTTCCAGTTGCAGTTTCGGTTGCGCCTCGCGCGCGGCGCGGTTCGACGGCTTCAGCGGCTTGGTGTCGCCGCGCGCGACGCGCGGGCCGGGGCGCTCGATTTTCGGTTCGACACGTTCCTCGGTGGCGCGCACATCGCGTGCCTCGCGGCGGCGGGCGCGCCGCTCGGCGGCACTTTCGGCCTGGCCGCGCTGGCCGAAGCCGCCGAGCGCACCTGCGCGGGCGGCATCGACTTCCTCCTGCGACAGCGGCGCATAATCGCCGCGCCGCAACAGGCGATCGCGCCCGTCGGTCAGGCGGTCGCCGATTTCCCAGACGAGAATGCGCAGACGGCTCGGCTCGACATCGGGCCGGTGGGGGCGGGCGAGCGGCTCCTCCGCGCCGGCGCGGCGGCGCGGCCGGGCGCCCGAGGCGTAGCGGCGTTCTTCCTCGGCGACGACATTCGTCTTGCGCATGTCGCGCAGCCAGATGGCGGCCGCTTTCAGATCTGCAAACGAGATGTCGGTGGCAAACAGGATCAGGAAGAAGACGACCGGCGCCGTCAGCAGCGCCGTCAACGCCCAGGCCAGCGCCTCAACCGTGAAGGGCGCAAATACGCTGAAGCCCAGCGTGGCAAGACCGTCGCCGAGCAAGCCGCCAAGTCCGAGCGCCAGCGGCCAGAAGGCGAAGCGCGGCATGGCGCTGAGCGCCATGGCGGCGAAAAGCGTGGCGGCAAGCCATGCAGCGACACGCAAGGCCAGCCAGGTGGTGCCGCGATGCGCGAATGCGCGCGCGCCCCAGACGAAACAGGGCAGCAACAGCAGCAGGCAGGCAAGGCCGAGCGCGTTCAGAAGTATGTCGGCGACATAGGCACCGGGCAGGCCCATCCAGTTGCCGGGCGGACGGGTCGTCGCGTTATTGAGACTCGGATCGTCGATTGACCAGCTCAGCACCGCGAGCAAGCCGAAGGTGCCGAGGGCAAGGAGCGCAACGCCCAGCCCTTCGAAAACGCGGCGCGCCAGAAAGGCCCGCAACGCCGGCGGCAGATAGGCGAGCGGGTTGACGAGCCAACTCCTCACGCGCTGCATCCTCCGATGGCCCCTCGGGGCTTCCTGCTTCCGGGAGCCGTTTCCCGAACGCATCTTGCTCTTCTTCGTCGTGGGCTTGCGGCCGGCCCGCGTCAAGGCACCGATCACAGGACCTCCGCCATGCGGGCCAGCGCCTCTTCGGTTTCGCCGAGCCCATCGACCAGCGCCACGCGAATATAGGCCGCGCCGGGATTGCCTGGCGGACCGTAAGGCGAATCTTCGCGCGAGAGATAGGCGCCCGGCAACACTTTCACGCCGGCCCTGGCCCAGAGTTCACGCGCCGCCCGTTCGCCGTCGCCGACATCGAGCCAGAGAAAGAAGCCGCCGGGCGGCCGGTAAAAGCCGAAACGATTGCCGAAGACGCGTTCGGCCGCATCGATCTTGGCGCGGTAGAGATCGCGATTGACGGCGGCATGAGCATCGTCGGCCCAGCAGGCCGCGCTGGCGGCCATCAGCGGCAGCGGTACTTGCGGGGCGGCGATATTGCGGAAATTGCGAAAGCGGGTCATCAGGGCGCGGCCGCCGGCGCAAAAGCCGGAGCGCAGGCCCGGCAGGCTGGAGCGCTTCGACAGCGAGTGAAAAACGATCAGATCGGCAAAAGGATCGCCCTGCCCGGGGCCGACCGCCAGCGCCGCCTGCAGCGCGCCCGGCGGCGGCTCGCGGTCGTAGATGTCGGCATAGCATTCGTCGATCGCCAGCACGATGCCGTGGCGGCGGGCGAGAGCGATGAGCTGCGTCAGGTAATCATGGCTTGCGACCGCGCCTTGCGGGTTGGCGGGCGAGCAGAAATAGATCATTGCGGTGCGGGCCAGCAGTTCTTCGGGCAGGGCCTCGAAATCGGGCATGAAGCCGGTCTCTCTGGTGGCCGCCACATAGACCGGCTCTGCGCCTGCCGCCAGCGCGGCGGCGGCATAGCATTGATAGAACGGGTTCGGCATCAGGATTGCCGGGCGCTGCCCGCGTTTTTCGGGCGGGGTGGCGACCAGGGCGATGTTGAAGAGCGCCTCACGGGTGCCATTGACCGGCAGGATCTGAAGGTCGGGATCGAGGCCCGCATCCTTGCCGATGGCGTCGGCGATGCCATAGCGGCGGGCAAGCCAGCCGGCGGCCGCGGCGCGAAACTCGGCCGTGCCGATAATCGGCGGATATTTGCCGAAAAGACCCGCATGGCGGGTGATCTCTTCGATCACGAAGGGTGGAAAAGCGTGCTGCGGCTCGCCCAGCGACATGACGAGCGGCGGCTTGCCGGGCGCCAGGCCCTCGATCAGCGCGTTGAGGCGCGGAAAGGGGCTGTCGGGCAGGCTGTCGAAACGGGAGGCGGCGGCACTGTCCGTCATGAATCTCGCGCGGGGTCCGGGGTCCGGCCTTGAGGAAATCGGCGGGTCCCGATGGTTAAGCGTCTTGAGCTGGCGCGATCTTAGCGGTGGCGGTCAGGTGGGTCCAGTGGCGCGGCGTGTCGCACCCGGTGGAAAAAGCTGTGGAATTCCCGCGCCTTATCCACACAATTGCAAGCAAATCATTAACCAATGGTTAACCCTCCAGGGCGACCGCCGGTCGCCCTGGAGAAATGGTCAAAAGAAGGGGGCGGCGCCAGGCCGCCCCGGATCAAGATGTCAGCGAACCGGGATTTCCGATTCCGGGTTGGCGCCGATGCTGTGGATCGAAAGATCGGCGCCGCGATGTTCTTCCTCGATGCTCAGACGGATGCCGATGACCAGCTTCAGGCCGCCATAGACGATGAAGCCCAGCACGGCGGCGTAGGCGACGCCGCCCAACGAACCGACAAGCTGGCTCATGAAGCTGACACCGCCAAGGCCGCCCAGCTCCGCCATGCCGAAGATGCCGGCCGCGATGCCGCCCCAAAGGCCGCAAAGCCCGTGCAGCGGCCAGACGCCCAATACGTCGTCGATTTTCAGACGACGCTGGCAGAAGTCGAACATGACGACGAAGAGCGCACCGGCAACCGCGCCGACGATCAACGAGCCGACCGGATGCATGATGTCGGAACCGGCGCAGACGGCGACGAGACCGGCCAGCGCGCCGTTATGGATGAAGCCCGGATCGTTCTTGCCGACGACTAGGGCGGCCAGAATGCCACCGGCCATTGCCAGCACCGAGTTCATGGCGACCAGGCCCGAAACGTCTTCCAATGACTGCGCCGAGACGACGTTGAAGCCAAACCAGCCGATGCAGAGCAGCCAGGAGCCAAGCGCCAGCCATGGGATCGAGGAGGGCGGAAAGCCGATCAGCTTGCCGTCGGCGGTGTAGCGGCCGGTGCGGCGGCCGAGCAGGATGACGGCCGAGAAGGCCAGCCAGCCGCCGACGCCGTGAACGACGATCGAGCCGGCAAAGTCGTGGAAGGGCGCGCCAAAAGCGGCCTCGAGCCAGTCCTGGACGCCCCAATTGCCGTTCCAGACCAGGCCCTCATAGAAGGGATAGACCAGACCGACGACGATGGCGGTGGCCGCTGCCTGCGGCCAGAAGCGGGCGCGCTCGGCGATGCCGCCCGAAATAATCGCCGGGATCGCGGCGGCGAAGGTCAGCAGGAAGAAGAACTTCACCAGATCGACGCCTTGCGGGCCGTAGCCCGATCCTTCGGTCGTGCCGCTCAGCTCGGCGGCGCTGACCAGGAAGTCGACGCCATAGGCGACGCTGTAGCCGATGAAAAAATAGGTCACCGTCGAGACGGCAAAATCCGCCAGGATTTTCACCAGTGCGTTGACCTGGTTCTTGTGACGGACCGTGCCGACTTCGAGAAAAGCGAAGCCGGAATGCATTGCGAAGACCAGAATCGCGCCCATCAGAATGAAAAGGACGTCGCCGCCGGCGCCGAGGCCGGCGCTCGCGCTTTCGATCGGATCCATGAGGGATCTCCCTGTTCGTTGCCACCTAACGCCCGGGCGGGTTGCCCCAAGTTTGCGCGTTCCAGCCGGGCGGCTGAGGGCCGTTGCCGGCCTTATTCTTCAGCGCCTTGCCCAATCAAGAGGCATGCCACAGCCATGCCGATTTAAAGGGCGGGGCCGATCAACGACTTAGCACGGAGAAGCGGGAAACCTGCGGTTGCGCCGGCTCAAATCGCCTAGCGTTTGAACACGCTTTGAAGGCAACCGGCCTAAATTTTATGCAAATTCGGCTGTGACCAGAAAACAGGCTGGTGGTCCGGGGCGCAGAACAAAAAAATGGAGCCCGGAAGGGGGGACCAACCGGGCTCCAAGGTTCGCCGCCGACGTCCCGGTTTGGTGGCAGGGGGCGCCAGCGGCTGCGGGAGGAGAGCGGCGGCCCGAGGGGGAGGCCGCCGCGCCCATGTGTCGAACGTCTAGTTGGTCACGAACTCGGGATAGGCCTCGATACCGATCTCGGCCTTGTCCATGCCCATATGCTCTTCTTCCTCGCTGGCCCGGATGCCGATGGTGACGCGCAGCGCCGTCCACAGCACAAGGCTTGTCAGTGCGACGAAGAGGCCGATCGAGACGACGCCCGTCGCCTGAATGGCGAAGCTCGTGTCTCCATTGGTCAGCGGCACCGCCATCGTGCCCCAGATGCCGGCGAAGAGATGGACCGGAATGGCGCCCACCACGTCGTCGATATGGAGCTTGTCGAGCAGCGGCACCGTCAGCACCACGATGACGCCGCCGACGGCGCCGATGCCGAGCGCCCAGCCGAGCGTCGGCGTCAACGGTTCGGCGGTGATCGAGACGAGACCGGCAAGCGCGCCGTTCAACGCCATGGTGATGTCGACCTTCTTGTAGAGAAGCTGCGTCAGCGCCATCGCCGCCACCACACCGCCGGCTGCGGCAATGTTGGTGTTGATGAAGATGGTCGCCACCGCGTTGGCGTCTGCGATGGTGCCCAGCGCAAGCTGCGAGGCGCCGTTGAAGCCGAACCAGCCCAGCCACAGAATGAAGGTGCCAAGCGTTGCCAGCGGTATCGAAGAGCCGGGCATCGGATGGATGCCGCCGCCCTTGATGTATTTGCCGAGGCGCGGCCCGAGGATGATCGCGCCCATCAGCGCGGCCCAGCCGCCCGTCGAGTGAACGATCGTCGAGCCGGCGAAGTCGGAGAAGCCCATTTCGCTGAGCCAGCCGCCGCCCCACTGCCAGGAACCCTGGATCGGGTAGATGAACCCGGTCAGGAAAACCGTGAAGAGCAGGAAGGGCCAGAGCCGAATGCGCTCGGCCAGCGCGCCCGAGACGATCGATGCGGCGGTGGCCACGAAGACCATCTGGAAATACCAGTCAGACGCCGAGGAATAACCGGTGCCGTCTTCGGCGACGCCGCCTGAATCGTCGACGCCCCAGAGCGAGAGCGAACCGAACCAGCCGCCATCGACGCCGTCATACATCAGATTGTAGCCGACGAGATAATAGAGGATGCCGGCGATCGAGTAGAGGCTGATATTCTTGGTGCATTGCATGGCAACGTTTTTCGAACGTACCAGGCCGGCTTCGAGCATGGTGAAGCCCGCCGCCATCCACATGACGAGGAAGCCGCCGATCAGAAACAGCAGCGTGTTGAAAATATACGCCGTTTCCGGTGCGCTCAGTTCGAACGCCTCTTCCGCGATCTCCTCGACTTCCTGTGCCATCGACGGCACGGTCATTGCCAGTATCGCGAGCCCCGCAATACCCGCCAGGCGTGTGTAACTTCCTATTTTGGTCATCGTTCCTCTCTCATTAGAGGGTTGCCGTCCCCTGTTGCCACAAAACGTCTTCGATCCGTAGACGGATTAAAGAGCTTCTGCGTCCGTCTCGCCTGTGCGGATACGCAGCACCTGCTCCACGGAAATTACAAAAATCTTGCCATCGCCGATCTGACCGGTCTTGGCGGCGCCGCTGATGGCGGATACGACCGCATCGGCCTGGTTGCTGGCCACCACGATCTCGATCTTCAGTTTCGGCAGAAAGTTCACCGCGTACTCCGCACCGCGGTAAATTTCGGTCTGGCCCTTCTGACGGCCGTAGCCTTTGACTTCGGTCACCGTCAGGCCCTGGACGCCGATCGCGGTCAACGCTTCACGGACTTCGTCCAGCTTGAATGGCTTGATGATCGCCATAACGAGCTTCATTTGAGTTTCCTCTTTTCTATTGTCACCGAACCGCCTCTTGCATCCGGTGTGCTGGTTGTCCAACCCTTGCGGCGAAGCGAACTGTGACGGCCGCAAGAGCGCGGACAGGACCTACCAATCAAGAACCGTGCCGCGACTGCGAAGATCAAAAAACCGCCAGACTCAGGCCGATTCTCATTTGATGCGCGGCCATAAACGCCGGAATGCCCGTGCCGAAGCGTGCTGTTGCACAATTTGTGTGCAGCGTGTTTTCCTGACGGTCAGTCCACGGATCGATGCGATCGAGACGCTTGTGCATAGAAAAAGGGCGTTCCTTGCGGAACGCCCTTTCCGTCGCGGAGAGGCGCGGTTTACTGGATGACCTCGCCATGCTGGCTGATGTCGAGACCGTCGACTTCCTCCTGCGGCGTGACGCGCAGGCCGAAGAAGATCTTCGTCACCATCAGCAGGACGAAGGTGCCGAGGCCGCAATAGACGATTGTCGCAATAACGCCCTTGATCTGGATGCCGACCTGGGCCCAGTTGCCCTCGAGGCCACCCAGCGGCGTGTCGCCGCCGGTGATCGCCACGGTGGCGAAGACGCCGGTCAGGATCGCGCCGACAATGCCGCCGACTGCGTGGACGCCGAAGACGTCGAGCGCGTCGTCATAGCCGATCGCCCGCTTGATGCTGGTCGAGGCAATGAAGCAGATCACGCCCGAGGCAAGGCCGATCCAGAGCGCGCCCATCGGATCGACGAAGCCGGCCGCCGGTGTGATTGCGACGAGACCGGCAACGGCGCCGGTGGCGAGGCCGAGCAGCGTCGGCTTGCGGTGGACGATCCACTCGGCAAACATCCAGCCGAGCACAGCGGTCGCCGTTGCGATCTGCGTCACCGCCATCGCCATGCCGGCATTGCCGTCGGCAGCGAGCTGCGAACCGGCGTTGAAGCCGAACCAGCCGACCCAGAGCAGCGCCGCACCGACCATCGTCAGCACGACATTGTGCGGGGCCATGTTTTCCATGCCGAAGCCCTTGCGGGGGCCGAGCACCAGGCAGGCGACGAGACCGGCGATGCCGGCATTGATGTGCACCACCGTGCCGCCGGCGAAGTCGAGAACGCCGTCCTCGCCGAGGAAGCCGCCGCCCCAGACCCAATGGCAGATCGGCGCATAGATGAAGATCACCCACAGCGTCATGAAGACCAGCATGCTCGAAAATTTCATGCGGTCGGCAAAGGCGCCGACGATCAGCGCCGGCGTGATGATCGCAAAGGTCATCTGAAACGACATGAAGACGCTTTCGGGGATCGTGCCCGACAGCGCATCGACGGTCAGACCCGACAGGAAGAGATTGTCGAGGCCGCCGATATAGGCGTTCATCGAACCGCCATCGCCAAAGGCCAAGGAGTAGCCGACGACCATCCAGACCACCGACATCAGCGCGGCGATCGCGAAAACCTGCGCTGCCATGGCAACGACGTTCTTCTTGCGGACCATGCCGCCGTAAAACAGTGCGAGACCCGGAATGGTCATCAGCAGGACCAGCGCCGTGGCGGTCAGCATCCAGGCCGTGTCGCCGGCGCTCAGCTCAGCGACGTCCTCCTGGGCGAGGGCGCTGCCGGTCATCGCGGCCAGCGCAAAGATGCCGGTGGCGACGGCAAGCGCGCGCCGGCGGAGAAGCCCCTTTTTTTCAATTCTGTCGGTCATTCGTCTCTCCATGTGCCGCCGGTGGGTCCTGCCCCCGGCCTTGTTGCGCGCGGCGCGCCGCCCGTCTCCCCGGCGGGCGGTCTTCCGGTGCTTGGTGGCTTT
>JAUXOE010000154.1 GCA_030682415.1 Parvibaculum sp. | reverse complement strand
GAGCGCGGCCATGGCGGCCGCCTCCTCAAGCGCGCCCTCTTCGACCATGCGCGCAAAGCGGGCGTCGCAGCGCGCCCGGAGCCAGTCGCGATCGGGCATCAGCACGATTTTGGCGAAGCGCCCGGCAATCAGCGGCACCGGTGGCACCTGCTGCCACTCGCTCAAGGGCCGGCCGGTGGCGCGCGCCACCTCGATGCCGCGGGCGATGCGCTGGCGATCCGACGGGCGGATGGTGGCGGCCAGCGCCGGATCGGCCTTGGCGAGCAGCGCATGCGCGCCCTCGCCCGCCGCCGCGACTTCGGCCCGCACGGCGCTGCGCAGATCGGGCGGAATGGCCGGGATCGGCGCCAGACCTTCGACCAGTGCCCGGAAATAAAGCCCGGTGCCGCCGACAACAATCGGCACCCGGCCGCGGCCCGCGATCTCGCCCATGACGCGGGCGGCCGCGACCGCCCAGCGCCCGGCCGAGAGCGGCGCGTCGGCGGCCTGAACGCCATAGAGATGATGCGGGAAAAGCGCTTCCTCGGCTTTTGAGGGCCGCGCCGTCAGCACCCGCATTTCGCGATAGAGCTGCATCGAGTCGGCATTGACGATCTCGCCCCCGAGCCGTTCGGCCAGCGCCAGCGCCAGCGCGGACTTGCCGCTCGCGGTCGGCCCTGCAATAAGAACGGCTCTGCCGACATCGACACTCAAGAAAAGGCTCCTTCCGGTTCCGGCGATGAAATACGTCCTGACGCTGATAGGCAACAAAGAGACGCCGCTGGCAAGCGCGCATGTGGAGGCCGCACGGGCCGTGCTGCCGGCACCGGCGGCGCCCGACTGGCTGGCCGACGGCATCGCCTGCGACATCGCTTTCGAGACGCCGAACGCCGGGGTCGCCGAACTGGCGGCACGCGCGGCGCTGAAAGGCGCGAAGATCGACCTCGCCCTGCAGGTCCCGGAAACCCGCCGCAAGAAGCTGCTGGTCGCCGACATGGATTCGACCATCATCCAGCAGGAATGCATCGACGAGCTGGCCGACGAACTCGGACTGAAGCCGGAGATCGCCGCCATCACCGAACGCGCCATGAAAGGCGAAATCGAATTCGAACCGGCGCTGCGCGAACGCGTGGCGCTGTTGAAGGGCCTCGACGTTGCGGCGCTCGACAGGGTCTATCGCAGCCGCATCGTCGAAACGCCGGGCGGCCGCGCGCTGACCGCCACCATGCGCGCCCATGGCGCGGCCTGCGCACTGGTTTCGGGCGGCTTCAGCTTTTTCACCGCGCGCGTTGCCGAAGCCGTCGGTTTCGACGTCAATCAGGCCAACGAACTTCTGTTTGAAAACGGCAAGCTGACCGGCGCGGTGCAGGAGCCGATCCTCGGCCGCCAGGCCAAGATCGAGGCGCTGGTGAAACTGCGCGGCGAGATGAAACTCGGCCATCACGAGACCATGGCGGTGGGCGACGGCGCCAACGATCTCGGCATGATCGGCGAAGCGGGCCTCGGCGTCGCCTTCCACGCCAAGCCCGTGGTCGCCGAAGCGGCCGATGCGCGCATCGATCATGGCGACCTGACGGCGCTGCTCTATCTGCAGGGCTACCGGAAAGACGAAATCAGGCAGGGCTGACGCAGGGCGCCTATTGTCCGCCGAGCCGCAGCGCGACGAAGCGCATGTCGCCGCCGCTCGACAGCCGGAGCAGCAGCGTGTTGCGGCCCGCCTTCTCCTCCGACGCGACGATCCGCTCGACATCGGCAGGCGTGGCCACATCGCGCTGCGCGACCTGCAGGATGACATCGCCCGGACGAACGCCTTTTTCGGCCGCCGCGCTTGCCGGATCGACATCGCTGACCAGCACGCCCCGGGTCTGCGCATCGACATTGAAGCGCTCCCGCGTCTCGGCGGTCAGTGCCGTCAGGCTGAGCCCCAGCACGACCGTCCGGGCGGGCCCGGGCGCCGTTTCGGCCGGCACGGCGGCGGGCGTCGCTTCGGATTCATCGAGCCGCGCGACCTCGACCTTCACGCCGATCGTGCGGCCGCCGCGGAAGATTTCGACATCGACGGTCTTGCCGACATCCGTTTCGGCAACGACGCGCGGCAGATCGCGCATGACGCCGATGTTGCGGCCATCGAAACTCAGCACGACATCGCCGGGCTCGATGCCCGCCATGGCGGCCGGGCCGCCATCATTGATGCCGGCGACCAGCGCGCCGCGCGCCGGCATGAGACCGAGGCTGTCGGCGATCTCGGGCGTCACCGTCTGGATGCGCACGCCGATCCAGCCGCGCCGCGTTTCGCCATGTTCGAGGATCTGTTCGACGACCGGCCGGACCGTCGATGTCGGAACGGCAAAGCCGATGCCGACCGAGGCGCCGGAAGGCGAAATGATCGCCGAATTGACGCCGACCACGCGGCCCTGCATGTCGAACAGCGGCCCACCCGAATTGCCCCGGTTGATCGAGGCGTCGGTCTGGATGAAATCGTCGTAATTGCCGGCGTGAATGTCGCGGTTGAGCGCCGAGATGATGCCGGCCGTGACCGTGCCGCCAAGGCCGAAGGGATTGCCGATCGCAATCACCCAGTCGCCGACCCGGGCCTTGCTGCTGTCGCCCAGTTCGACGAAGGGCAGCGGCGCCTTGCTTTCGACCTTGAGCACGGCGATATCGGTTTTCGGATCGCGCCCCGTCAGCACCGCCGGCAGCGTCGTGCCGTCCATGAAGATGACCTCGATCCGGTCGGCGCCGTCGATCACGTGATTGTTGGTGACGATGACACCCGAAGGATCGATCACGAAACCCGAACCGAGCGACTGCACGCGCTGCGGCCGCTGGCCTTGCTGCTCCATGAACTCCTTGAAGAAATCGTTGAGCGGCGAGCCCTCCGGCACACCGGGAATGGACTGCGGGCCGGTGCCGAGAAGCTGCGATGTCGAGATGTTGACGACGGCCGGCGACAGGCGCTCGGCCAGATCGGCGAAGCTGTCGGGCGCGCTGCGCGCATCGGCGGCGGACATGACGAGCGGCAGGATCAGAAAAGCGGCCGCCGCGCCGCGAAGGACCTCGCGCCGGGCCCGCCGGATGCCGGTCAATATCATCGAAACGCCACTCCCCTCGGCCGATCCGCCGCCCCGTCGGGGGGCAGCGCCGCCTTCATTGTGAGACGGATTATGGACGAATTGAGGCGTCCTCAGCCGCGCACCAGCCAGACGATGAAAACACCGGCGGCCAGCGCCACAAGCCCGGCCATCCGCAGCGCCTGTTCCGGCTGCACCGAAAGCGCCGCCAGCGCCCGCCGCATCGGCCCCGGAAAGGCCGCATAGGCCAGCCCCTCAAGCGCAATCGCCAGACCGAGCGCCGTGACGAGATCGGTCCAGTCCACGGATCAGCGCCGGACGCGCCCGGCCTCGGCGCCGAAATAGCGGAAGAACTCGCCATCCGGCGTTACGATCATCGTCGTGTTGTCGCCTTTCAGGCCCTCGCGATAGGCCTGCATCGAGCGGTAAAAGGCGAAGAACTCGGTATCGCGCGAATAGGCCTCGGCATAGATGTTGTTGCGCATCGCATCGCCCTCGCCGCGGGCGAGCTGCCCGTCGCGTTCGGCCTCGGCGATGATGACCGTCGATTCACGATCGGCGCGGGCGCGGATACGCTGCGCCTCCTCGTTGCCTTGCGCACGGATTTCAGCCGCTTCGCGCTCGCGTTCGGTCTGCATGCGCTGATAGATCGCCATGCTGTTCTGTTCCGGCAGGTCGGCGCGGCGGATGCGGACATCCACCACCTCGATGCCGAATTGCTGGGTGGCGTTGTTGAAGGCGGCCTGGATGTTCTTCATCAGACCGGCGCGATTGTCGCGCACCAGTTCTTCCAGCGTATGATCGCCAAGCACGTTCCTGAGCGACGAGATGAAGTTCGGCTGCAGCCGCTGGGTCGCGTTGCGCGGATCGCCGACCGACTGGTAGAAGCGCAACGAATCGACGATGCGATAACGCGCAAAGGCATCGACCACCAGGCGCTTGCGGTCCTTGGCGATGATTTCCTCGGCCGGCGAGTCAAGATTGAGAATGCGCTTGTCGATATAGACGACATTCTGGATGACCGGCAGCTTCCAGTGCAGGCCCGGTTCCGTGATGACCTGACGCGGGTCGCCGAACTGCAACACGATGGCCTGTTGCGTCATGCTGACCGTGAAGGCGGAGAGATAAAGCACGACCGCGACAAAGAGTGCGGTAATGCCGGCGCCAATGGCTATCGACCTGTTCATCGGCCACCTCCCGTCGTCGCGCCCGAGGTGGGCGCGGCTGCCGGTGCCCTCGGCTTCAGCTCATTGAGCGGAAGATAGGGCAACACGCTTTGCGCGCCCTGCGCACCGTCCATAAGCACCTTGTTCATACCGCCAAGAACTTCCTGCATGGTTTCGAGATAGATGCGCCGCCGCGTCACATCCGTCGCCTTTTTGTATTCCTCGTAGATCGAGACGAAACGTCCCGCCTCGCCCTGCGCCTCGGCGACGATCTGTTCGCGATAGGCCTCGGCAGCCTGCGTGATCTGCGCCGCATCGCCGCGTGCGCGCGGGATGACGGTGTTGGCATAGGTCTCGGCCTGGTTGCGCAACCGCTCCTGGTCGGCGCGCGCCGCTTGCACGTCGCGGAAGGCGTCGAGCACCTGTGCCGGCGGATCGACTTTTTGCAATCTCACTTCGGTGATTTCGATGCCCGCACCATAACTGTCGAGCGTCGCTTGCAGTCCGGCGCGCACCTGATTCTGCACCTCGGCACGGCCGACGGTCTGCAGCACTTCAATCTGCGACTGGCCGACCGCCTCACGCATCATGCTTTCGGCAACGGCTTTCACCGCCCGGTCCGGATCTTCGACATTGAAAAGAAAGGAATGCGCGCTGTTGATACGCCACTGCACCGAGAAGCCGATATCGACGATGTTTTCGTCGCCGGTCAGCATCAGGCTTTCTTCCGGCACCGCGATCGCCGAACTGCCTGCCACGCGGATGCCGATGTCGACGGTCGTAATGTTGGTGACGGCCGGCGTGTAGACCGTTTCGATCGGGAACGGAAATTTCATGTGGAGGCCGGGCTCGACCGTGCGCACCAGCTTGCCGAAACGCAGCACAATGCCCTGCTCATTGACATTGACGCGGAAGAACGAGCTGTAGGCAATGAGACCGAGAATCACGAGGCCGATCAGGATAAACGGGCCTGCACCGCCGCCGGCACCAACGCGGGTCCCGCCGCCGCCACCGCCGCCCCCGCCGGGAAACATCTGCCGGAACTTCTCCTGCGCGCGCCGGATCAGCTCATCAAGGTCGGGCGGCTGATTGCCGCCGCCGGAAGGCCCCTGCCCCCACGGACCCCGATTGTTGCCGCCACCGCCGCCGCCCTGCCAGCCGCCGCCGCCGTTCTGATTGCTCCAGGGCATCCATATTCCTTCGATTGCTTCGTGAGAGACCGGTTGGAAACACCACTATCGGGGGTTATATGACAGACACCATGCCCGCGCAACGCGAACCGGACGCATCGCAACCCGAAATCCGGGGAACGCACAAATTCACCGTCACACGCGGCCATAACCGTCACATATGGGCAAACAGGCAAATTCTCCATGAGCAGCGTAACCCGAGACGATGTTGCCGCCGCGTTGTCGGTCATCATCGATGACGAGACGGGCAAGGATGTCGTCACCATCGGCATGTTGCAGGGGTTGGTCGTGCGCGAGGGACATGTTGGCTTCTCGCTTGAAGTCGATCCCGCCAGGGGCGCGACGAAGGAACCGCTGCGCCAGGCCTGCGAGGCCGCTGTGAAACGCCTGCCCGGCGTGCTGAGTGTTACGGCGGTGCTGACGGCACATCGCGGCGGCGCGCCAGCGCAACGCCCTGCACATGGGCATGCACATGACGATCGGCCAAAGCAGCCACGCGCAGCGCAGCAGGGTCCGTTGCGCATTCCCGGCGTCACGGCGATCATCGCTGTAGCGAGCGGCAAGGGCGGCGTCGGCAAATCGACGGTCGCGATCAATCTCGCGCTGGCCCTGTCGAAGCTCGGCCGTCGCGTCGGCCTGCTCGACGCCGATATCTACGGGCCGTCCATCCCGCGCATGATGGGCATCAAGGGCAAGCCCGAGACACGGGACGGCAAGAAGCTGTTGCCGATGGAGAATTACGGCATCAAGACAATGTCAATCGGCTATCTCGTCGACGAGGACACGCCGATGATCTGGCGCGGGCCGATGGTGCAATCGGCGCTGACGCAAATGATGATGGATGTCGAATGGGGTGAACTCGATGTGCTGGTCGTCGACATGCCGCCGGGCACTGGCGACGCGCAGCTGACGATGGCTCAGCGCGTCCCGCTGACCGGCGCCGTCGTCGTTTCGACGCCGCAGGAAATCGCACTGATCGACGCCCGCAAGGGCTATGCGATGTTCGAGAAGACGCATGTGCCTGTTTTCGGCATCGTCGAGAACATGGCTTATTTCATCAGTCCCGGCTCGGGCGAGAAGTCCTACATCTTCGGCGAGGGCGGCGCGCGACGCATGGCCGAGAAACTCGGCTGCGACTTCCTCGGTGAAGTGCCGCTCCACATGACGATCCGCGAGACGTCCGATAGTGGCCGGCCCGTGGTCGCCACCGCACCGGACAGTCCGGAAGCAAAACCATTCCTCGACATCGCCGCACGCGTCGCCGCCCATATCGACCGCGCCCTTGCTGACACGGCGCGCAAGGCGCCAGTCATTTCCATCGAGGACTGAAACGAAAATGGCCGGCCCCTCGCGGAGCCGGCCATTCCGATAGACCGTCTGAAGGTATCAGCGGCCCGCAACCAGCGTCGCGGTTTCGGTCGTGCCATCAGGTGCCGTCAGCTCCCATGTCTCGCCGATGTCGCGCGACTGAGCCGCCACGCAATAGGGCTCTTCGCCGCCAAGGAAGCAGGCGGTGTCCCCGTCAATCTCATAGGTGCCTTCCGCGGTGCTGCCATCCGGCAGCTTCTGCGAATAGGCCCCGCCCGCGTCGATATAGACCGAGCGCTCGCCAGCGGCGCCAACCACGTTGACGGTGTTGCCATAGAAATTGGCGAACGGATCGGCGAAAGCCGCTCCGGTGAACGCAAACAACGCAACGAGCACACTCACAAATAGACGCATCTTGTCCTCCCTGTCTTCAGATCGATCGCCGTGTACCCCAAAGGCGGCGCATGTTTGCACGGCCTCTGGCATGCGGAAAGGTACATTCCGGAACCGGAACATACTTTGCCGTCATCCCGTTACTTGTTGAGAAAGTTGAGCGGCAGCCCGGCCACCGGCCAGTCCATCGACACGAGCCTTCCGCTCGACGACAGCGTGATATAGGCCGTCTTCAGATCCTTGCCGCCGAAGCAGATATTGGTGGTGATGAAATCGTCGGTCGGCGTATGCGTGACCTTCGAGCCGTCGGGTGAAATGGTTGTGATACCCGCGTTGAAGATCGTCGCGACGCAGATATTGCCTTGCGAATCGACCGCCAGGCTGTCGAAGAAGCAGAGCTGCGGACCGGACGCCACGAAGCGGCCCGGCAGCGGACCCGGTTGCGGCACAACCTCGCCCGGCGCAACGATGTCGAACGCCCAGAGCCGGCCGGGAATCGTGTCGGCAACATAAACGGTCTTCTCGTCGGGCGAGAGGCCGACGCCGTTCGGCGACGTGATCGGAAAAACGACCTCCTTGATCATCGAACCGTCGATTTTTGCGTAGTAGAGGCCACCGCGGTCCTGCGTACGACTGCGCCCCTTGCCGAGATCGGTGAACCAGAAGCCGCCCGATTTGTCGAAAACGATGTCGTTGGGTCCGTTCAGCGGAATGCCGTTGCACTCGCTGTAGAGAACCTTGAACGCACCGGTCGCAAGATCGACGCGCTCGATGCGCCCGCCCGAATAATCCGCCGGCGCGTCTCCCGGCACGAGTGCCCCGTTGACCTCATGAAATTCGAAGCCGCCATCGTTGCAGACATAGCAGGCGCCGTCAGGTCCGATGGCCGCACCGTTCGGCCCGCCGCCAAGCTCCGCGATGACCTCGACCTTGCCTGCTGCCGTCACCCGCGTCAGCGTACCGCGTGCAATTTCGACCAGCACGATGCTGCCGTCCGGCATCGCAATCGGGCCTTCGGGAAATTTGAGCCCGTCGGCGATGAGTTTCATCGCAGTCATATCGATCCTCCCTGATGTTCCGTCTGATGCGGAATTCTTGTGGGCCGCATTCTGTCAACGCGCGGCGGGTTCCGCAATGGCTCGTTCAATCGAGCCTCTGCCGGTGAAACGCCAGATGATCGCCAATGAATGTCTGGATGAAATAATAGGAGTGATCGTGGCCGGCCTGCCGGCGCAGCGTCAGCTTCTGCTTCACGACCGCGCAAGCCTTCTCGAAAAGCTCCGGCTTCAACTCCTTCTCGAGGAAATTGTCGGCGAGCCCCTGATCGATCAGGATGTCGTCATAGCGCCCGAGTGCGGCGCCACCTTCCATCAGCAGCGACGCGTCATGCGCCGCCCATCGCGCGCGATCCGGACCGAGATAGGCACTGAACGCCTTCTCGCCCCAGGGACAGCGTGTCGGCGAGACGATGGGCGCAAAGGCTGAAACCGAGTGGAAGAGATCGGGATGTTTCAGCGCCAGCGTCAACGCCCCGTGCCCGCCCATCGAATGACCGCAAATGCCGAGCCGCGCCGGATCGACCGGAAAATTCTCG
>JAUXOE010000151.1 GCA_030682415.1 Parvibaculum sp. | reverse complement strand
GCGCGTCAGATCGAGGCCGCTTTCACCGGGCATCATGATGTCGAGCACCAGCAGGTCGAATGACAGACCTGCCAGCCGCGCGCGCGCCTCGGCCGCATTCTCGGCGGCCGTTACGCGATAACCGTTGTCGGAGAGGTAGCGCTTCAGCAATTCACGGATGCGGCGATCGTCATCGACGACCAGAATATGGGGCGCGTCGTCTGACGGGCCGGCTTTTTCGGCCGTCTTTGTCTGGGCGTCTGTCGTCGCTTCCGTCGTCACCTGAAAACCTTCCCGGCGTTTCCGCTCAGCGTGCGGGTGTCTTTGCGATCAAGGATTCGACTTCCGGCCGGTCGTCTTCGTTCACTAGAGCCAGCAGGACGGCGCGCCAGGCGAGATCCGCATCGGGGCCGGCTTTCTCCAAGGCCTTGGCGACGCGCGACCGTTGCGGTGCCGCCAGACGCTGTTCGAGTTCGCGGCCGGTCGCGGTCAGGAACAGCATTCGCTGGCGGCGGTCCTGCTTTCCTGTTTCCTGCTCAATGAAGCCCCGCTCGATCAATTGTTTCAGCACCCGGGCAAGGCTTTGCTTGGTGATGCGCAGGATATCCAGCAGTTCGGCAACAGTAATGCCGGGGTTGCGACCGACAAAATGCACCACCCGGTGGTGGGCGCGACCGAAGCCGTATTCGATCAGGATTTCGTCGGGGTCGCTGATAAAATCGCGGTAGGCGAAAAAAAGCAGTTCGATCGCTTCGGTCAGATGGTCCGCAGAGCCGCTGCCGGCGGCGGTCGAGGCGCCGCTTTCGGGGGCAGACGGGCGCTTTGTCTGTGGTTTTCCCATGGGTTTTACCGTTGCCATCATTTTATGTCAGTGATGTTGACATATTTTCTCCGGAGTGCTACCTCTTGCGGACTGCTTGAGACAGAATGGACGCAGGGCTGGAAGCCTCGAATCTTCGCGTCACTATACCAGACGATTGCCGCGTAAATCTGTCTCCGGCAAATCCCGTAATGCGGGGACGCAAGGGCAGGGTGAAGGTCGGTAACGACGAAGGCCCGCACGATGCGGAAACACCAGGAAATCAGGTCATGGCAGATATTCCTTTCGACAAACGCGACGGCTTCATCTGGTTCAACGGTGAACTTGTTCCCTGGGCTGATGCGAAAGTGCATGTGCTGACCCATGGTCTGCACTATGCGAGCAGCGTGTTCGAGGGTTGTCGTGCCTATGGCGGTGAGATCTTCAAACTGCGCGAGCATTCCGAACGTCTGGTCAAGTCGGCCGAAATTCTCGGGTTCAAAATTCCCTATTCAGTCGACGAGATCGACGAGGCCTGCCGTTCGGCGCTCCGGGCGCAGAAGCTTGTCGACGGCTATGTCCGGCCCGTTGCATGGCGGGGCAGCGAGATGATGGGCGTCAGCGCCCAGAAGAACCGCATCAATTTCGCCGTTGCTGCGTGGGAGTGGCCGTCCTATTTCGATCCGGAACAGCGCAAGGTCGGCATTCGCCTCGACATCGCAAAATACAAGCGCCCCTCACCGGAGACCGCACCGTCGATGGCCAAGGCGGCCGGCCTCTACATGATCTGTACGATCTCGAAGCACGCGGCGGAGAACAAGGGTTATGCGGACGCGCTGATGTACGACTATCGCGGCTATGTTGCCGAGGCGACGGGCGCAAATATCTTTTTCGTCAAGGATGGCGTTATCCACACGCCGAAGCCCGATTGCTTCCTCGATGGCATTACACGGCAGACCGTGATCGCGCTCGCCAAGGGGCGCGGCTACGAAATCGTCGAGCGCCACATCATGCCGGACGAGTTGCCGAGCTTCAGTGAATGCTTCATCACCGGTACGGCAGCCGAAGTGACACCGGTCGGCGAGATCGGCCCGCATCGTTTTACGCCGGGTGTCATTTCAGCGACGCTCTTCGAGGATTATATGGCGGCCGTCAATCCGAAGGTTGCGGCCCGCGCCGCGACTGCCTGAAGTCCCCACATCGCAGTTTGAAAAAGGGCGGCGCGTGCCGCCCTTTTTTGTTCAACGCTTCGCGACGCTGAACGTGGCGTTGCCGCGCGCGCAGGGCTTGTCGTCGGCTGTCACCAGGCATTGCGCGAAGCAGAGTGTCGCGCCGGTTTTCATGACTTCAGGGCGTATTTCGAGCCACTGTCCGATCCGCGCTGTACTCAGAAAATCGACCGTGAGGCCGACCGTCACCAACCCGGCGATGTTTTCGAGCTTCAGACCGCAGGAAAGCCCCATTGCATTGTCGGCCAGTGCCGAGATCAGCCCGCCATGCGCGAAGCCGCGCGAGTTGGTGTGTGGGGCGGCGATATGCAGGCCGAAAAAGACCGCATCGCCGGTGTTTTGCGAGTAGAGCGGCTCCCAGGGATCGGTAAGCGGGCTCCGGCGATAGTGGCGGGTGAATCCGTGGGGCGGGGTGGACGCGGACTCGGTGGCGCGTTCGGTGCTGGTCATGGCGACGCTTCCAGGTCAATTTTGAATTAGACCAGTCTATATATTTTAGGGAGACATGGAACAAGCGATTTTCGCAAGGGTCTACCGTTTCCAGCGCGTTGCCGCCTGGTCATCGCTCTCGCGTGCGTCCACCCAGCGCGCCTCGCCCTGGCCTTCTTCTCGCTTCCAGAAGGGCGCGCGCGTCTTCAGATAGTCCATCAGAAAGGACGCGGCCTCGAAGGCGGCCGCACGATGGGCCGAAGCCGCGACGACGAGGACGATGTTCTCGCCCGGTTTCAACTCACCAATACGGTGGACGATCAGCGTTGCCTGCAACGGCCAGCGCGCATGGGCTTCGGCCTCGATGCGGGCGAGTTCCTTTTCGGTCATGCCCGGATAGTGTTCGAGTTCCATCGATGTGACCGGCGCGTTACCGCTGGCGTCGCGAACGAGACCGGAGAAGGTTACGACCGCGCCGATGTCGGTGCGGCCGGCGGTCAACGCCGCCACCTCCGCGCCGATATCGAAATCCTCGGCCTGTACGCGGATCATGGTTTCAGCCGCCTGTCACCGGCGGAAAGAACGCCACTTCCGTCGCCCCCGCGATCGACGTGTCGAAATCGCCATGCGCCTGATCGACGGCGCAGCGGATGATGCCGAGATCGGCGAAGGCCGCTTCATAGCCTTCGCCGCGTGTTTTCAGCCAGTCGATCAGGCCATTGACGTCACGGATATTGGCGGGCAGCGAGACTTCTTCCTCGGCCGTGCCGGCCTTCTGTCTCACCCATGCAAAATAGAGCAGCTTCACGCCGGTCCGTCCTGTTCGGCCGCCGTTTTGGTCATGGCCGGCGGCTCACGCCGCTTCGGGGTTTCGTCGGTCAGATGGTGGATGCCGGCGCGGAAATAGTCGTAGCCCGTATAGAGCGTCAGTATGGCGGCTGCCCAGAGCAGGGTGATGCCCATTTCGGTGATGCCCGGGAATATCTTGTCCCCCGCCGGTCCGGCCAGCAGGAAGCCCAGGGCGACCATCTGGATCGCCGTTTTCCATTTTGCAAGTTGCGTTACGGGGACGCTGACGCGCAGCTCGGCCAGAAACTCGCGCAGGCCCGACACCAGTATTTCGCGGCAGAGAATGATGATTGCCGCCCAGAGGGAAAAGCCGGAAATGACATCCTGCCACGTCAGCGCGATCAGCACGACGGCGACCAGCAGCTTGTCGGCGATCGGATCGAGCATCCGCCCAAGATTCGATTGCTGCTCCCATGCGCGGGCCAGATAACCGTCAAAGAAGTCGGTCGCACCGGCGACGATGAAGAGCGTCAGCGCGGCCCAGTGGCCGGCGTCGCCAGGTATGTAGAAACAGGCAACGACAGCCGGTACCAGCGCGATGCGGAAATAGGTAAGCAGGTTCGGCAGGTTTGTCGTCATTTCGGAATCCATACTTCGTGAGATACGCAGTCTAGCATTCCTGCGGCCAATGTCGCGGGCCGGCGATCAATTTTCAACCGGTCCTGTCAGGATTTCCGTGGAAATGGTCATAGACGGCGCGGGCTACCACGGTGCTGATGCCCTCCACCGATTCGAGATCTGCGAGGCCCGCACGGGCGACGGCGCGCGCCGACCCGAAATGTTTCAACAAGGCACGTTTCCGCCCCGGGCCGACGCCAGGGACCTCATCCAGCGGATTGACGATGATGGCCTTCGAGCGCCGCGCCCGATGGCTGCCAATGGCGAAGCGATGCGCTTCGTCGCGCAACCGTTGAAGGTAGTAGAGGACCGGGTTGCGCGGTTCGAGCATGAAGTCGCGGCGGTCTGCCATGAAGAAGCGTTCGCGTCCCGCGTCGCGCTCCGGGCCCTTGGCGACGCCCACTGCCGTCACGCGATCGATGCCGAGTTCGTGCAGCACTTCAAGCGCGACCTTCAGTTGGCCCGCACCGCCGTCGATCAGAATGAGATCGGGCCATGCGGCTTCCGGGCGTGTTTCTTCCGGTCCGTCATCTTCGAAACCGTCGCCGGCATTTTCCTTCATCAATCTTGTGAAACGGCGCGTCAGGACCTCGCGCATCATCGCGTAGTCGTCGCCGGCGGCCATGTCGGCGCCCTTGATGTTGAATTTTCGGTATTGTGACTTCATGAAGCCTTCCGGCCCGGCCACGATCATGCCGCCAACCGCTTTCGTGCCCTGGATGTGGCTGTTGTCATAGACCTCGATGCGCTCCGGCGCCTGTTCGAGCCCGAAGACCTCGGCCACACCTTCCAGCAGCTTGCGCTGCGTCGAGCTTTCAGCGAGGCGGCGGCCCAGCGCCTCGCGGGCGTTTGTGAGGGCATGATCGACCAGTTCGCGTTTTTCGCCACGGCGTGGCACGCCGACCGCCACCTTGCGCCCGGCGCGGATCGACAGTGCTTCAGCCAGCAGTGCCTTGCCCGGTACATCGTGGCTCAGCAAGACCAGGCGCGGCGGATGACGGTCTTCGTAAAACTGGGCAAGGAAGGCGTCGAGGACATCCTCGGTCGGCAGTTCACGGTCGTGGCGGGGAAAATAGGCGCGGTTGCCCCAGTTCTGGCCGGCCCGGATGAAGAAGACCTGTATGCAGGTCTGTCCGCCTTCCGCCCAGGCCGAGAAGATATCCGCTTCGGTTACGGTTTCCGGGTTGATGCCCTGATGTTGCTGGATTTGTGTCAGGGCGCGGATGCGGTCACGAAAGACCGTGGCGCCCTCGTAATCAAGATTGGCGGCGGCCTCATCCATCAACCGAACAAGCTGCTGCTGTGTCTTGCGGCTACGGCCTTTCAGGAAGTCGCGCGCCTCGGCCACAAGTTCTGCATAGGCCTCGGCCGAAATGGCGCCGGTGCAGGGTGCGCTGCAGCGTTTGATCTGAAACAGCAGGCATGGCCGCGTCCGGCTTTCGAAAACGCTGTCGGTGCAGGAGCGCAGCAGAAAGGCCTTTTGCAACGCGTTGAGGGTGGCATTAACCGCGCCGGCGCTGGCGAAAGGTCCGTAGTAGTCGCCGTGCCGCGTTCGGGCGCCGCGATGCTTCAGCACTTGCGGGAATTCGTGGTCGCCGGTCAGAAGGATGTGCGGGAAGGATTTGTCATCCCGCATCAGCACGTTGTAACGCGGCTTCAGCCGCTTGATCAGGTTGGCCTCAAGCAACAGCGCGTCGGTCTCGGTCGCGGTGGTGATGAATTCCATCTGAACCGTCGCCGCGATCATCCGGGCGATGCGGTTCGTCTGGCCTGCGAGTTTGGTGTAGCTCGCGACCCGCTTTTTCAGACTCCGGGCCTTGCCGACATAGAGCAGCTCGCCGTCTGTGTCGTACATGCGGTAGACGCCGGGGCTGTCGGGCAGCGTCCGAACTTTCGCCGCGATCAATGCCACACCGGCGCTGTCGGCACGGCCATGCCTCCCGGCACCGGTTTCGGGATTGGCGGGCTGCTTGGCGGGTTTGTGTTCGGTGTCGTCCATTTCGGTCTGTATAGCATCGACAGGGGCTCGCCGGCCGGGCAGTGCCTGTGGATAAGTGTGTTGACTCTTTCCGGTTTTGAGACGTTCGGAGACGTCAACTTCTTGTAATAATTAGGATTTGTGACAGGGGGGCAAAACCACCCCGTTTCTAAGTCTTTGGAATATATAGGGTTTTTGGACCTATTCCAGCGTGGTGGGCGCCGCGCCTGTTTCTTGCGCATAATCTGCGTCGTCCGGAGCGGTCAGCGGAGTGCTGTGCACAAACCCTCCGTGTGCGGCATTTGGACTGTCCAACATGTTGATTCCATTGCCGCTTTTGAGCGTGCTCTTCTTGCGTCAAGGACGTGGGCGGACACGTTCGATTTCGACGCCTACGCTTGATGCTTCGGGAATCACCGCCAGTTTTTCCACCCGCACCAGCGCAACACTTACCCGGTCGTCGGACAGGCAGGCGGCGGCGATGCGTTCGGCCAGCGTTTCGACGAGGTTGAGGTGGCCTTCGGCGACGATCACCTTGATCCGGTCGACGACGGTCGCGTAGCAGACCACATTGACCAGATCGTCGCCATGCGCGGCTTCGGACACTGTCAGGTCGACATTGACACGGATCGGCTGGGCCGCGCCCTGCTCGTGGCGGAATGCACCGATATGGGCGTTCAGCAGCAAGTCACGGACAAAGACATGGCGAATGGCTTCCGCTGCATTGGCGATCTTCAGGCGGGTGACATTGTCGGACTGGGTCATGATATCCAGGTCTCTATTCGGGAACGCCGGCGACGTCGGGCGTTTCCCAGGCGAGGTGCTGGCCGCCGTCCAGCGCTATCATCTGGCCGGTCATGGCGGGCGCGGCGACAATAAACCGGATTGCGGCGCAAATCTCCTCCGCCGTCGTGCCCCTTTTCAGTATCGTCGCCCGGCATTGTCTCTCGAAATCGGCATCGGACTGGCGGGCGTTGATCATCGCCGGTCCGGGGCCGATACCGTTGACGCGGATCTGCGGCGCCAGCGCGCGGGCAAGCACCTGAGTCAGGTCCCACAAAGCCATCTTGCTGACCGTGTAGGACAGAAATTTGGGTGTCGGCGCCCAGACGCGCTGGTCGATCAGGTTGACGATGTTGCCGTCCGCACCCGATGGCAACTGTGCGGCGAAAGCCTGAGCCAGAAAGGCCGGCGCGCGCAGATTGGTGTCCATGTGTGCTGCCCAGCTTTCGGGCGTCATCGTTGCCGCCTCGTCTTTTTCAAAAAGCGAAGCATTGTTGACCAGCAATGTCAGTGGGCCGAGCGCAGCCGCAGCTACGGCGATGAGCCCCTGCGTTTGGGTCATGTCGGCAAGATCGGCGGCAAACACGCCGGCTCGTCCACCCTTCGTTTCGATTTCGCGTGCGACCTCGGCGGCCTCGGCGGTGGAGCTGCGATGATGGATTGCGACGGCCCAGCCATCGTCTGCCAATGCCAGTGCAACGGCGCGGCCGATGCGCTGTGCCGCGCCGGTGACGAGTGCGGTTCCCTTGCTTGCAGTCACGATCGCCTTCTCAGAATCCGTTCAGTCCGTTTTCGACGGTCGGCGGCACATGGCCAAATGCAAACATTGCATAAAGATAAGCACCATAGCAGAGCAGGAATACAGCGCCCGCGATGCGGCCAATCTTGTGGCCTGTCATGGCCATGGGCAGCAGCAGGACCGCCGCGCCCAGCATGACCCAGAGATGGAAGGTCAGAAAGTCCTTGTCAATCGGCAGCGGTGCGATCAGGGCCGTGATTCCGAGAATGGCCAGGATGTTCATGATGTTGCTGCCGACGATGTTGCCGACCACCATTTCGTCGTTGCGGCGGAAGACAGCCATGACCGAGGTTGCGAGCTCTGGCAGCGATGTGCCGACGGCAATGAGCGAAAGGCCGATTACGGCGTCCGACACGCCGAAGACCTGTGCGATGTCGATGCCCCCATCGACGACAAGGCGCGCACCGAGCGGCAAGCCGGCAATACCGAGCACAATCTTGAGTGCGATGACGCGGCGGGAGTGGAGCGGCGGCGGCAAATCGCCATGCGGAAGACTGCGGGCAGCGTCGAATGACGCGTCTTGAGCAAATGGGTCGCCGAGATGTTCAGGAACGGGCAGCACGTCGTCGGCGGATGCCAATAGAGGCGATGGTTCGTGCGGGTTCATGCGCGCATCCCAGCCCGAATAGACGAGATAGATCGCCAACAGCGTGAGAAGAAACAGGCCTTGCCAGAAGCCGAGGGGCCCGATGAAGCACAAGGCGATCAGCGTCACGCTGGCGGCCATCATGATCAGCATATTGTGCGGCATGATGCGACCGGCGCAGGCAATCGGATAGATCAGCGCCGGCAGACCGAGAATGAGCAATATGTTGGCGATGTTGCTGCCGACGACATTGCCGAGAGCGATGCCGGGGACACCGGCGAGGGCGGCGCGAACCGAAACCAGCAACTCGGGTGCCGATGTGCCGAAGGCGACGATGGTCAGGGCGATCAGAAGCGGAGAGACGCCGTAGCGCGCAGCCAGCGAGGTGGCGCCCCTTACGAGCAAGTCGCCGCAAATGAGCAGGATCACCAGACCGCCGGTCAGGTAGACAAAATCCTGCAGCATCAGGTGCAATGCTCCTGGAAGGAGATACGATTAATGGAGCCGCCGCGACGGCGGGTTTTCAACCAGATACCGATTTTGATCCCCTTGATCGTTGCGGGTCCGCCCCCGAACCCGTTTTCTTTCGCTATCGGAGGCATATAGGGGGCAACGCTGCACCTGACAAGAATCGGTTTGTTGACGCAGCGTCAGACTTCATAAATTGCGTAGTGCTTGCGGGTTCTTTCGAGCACTTCCCAGACCCCGCGGAAACCGGCCGGAATCGCGAAAGCATCGCCGGCCTTCACGGTCAGGGGTTGGCCGCCATCGGGTGTGATCCGGCTGACACCTTCGATGATGTGGCAAAACTCATGCTCCGTATATTCGATCCGCCATGCGCCGGGTTCGCTCTCCCATATGCCTGAAAAGAACCGGCCGTCAGGTGTCGTAAAGAGGTTCCAGGTGCGGCTTACAGGCTTGCCTTTGAGAAGGCGCTCGGCGGCCGGCGCGCCGGGCTCTGGCGTCAAACCCTCGATATTGAAGGGCATCAGGGCAGGGGACATGGACAGAACTCCTTCGGGCATTGCAGCGGGCAATCCTAGCATGCCGGCGCTGGCCGAATGCTTGCTTGGCTCAAGCCGGGAGTGGAGTTGTGTCCCAAATCGGGACTGACTGCGCCAAAAACGGACGATGGGCGGACAATGAGTTTGGCAACGGATCAGACGGAACCGGTTCCCGCGACGCTGCCTTTGCAGCGCGGCAGTCGCGTTGCCGCGTCTTTCCCCCAGCGTTTGGCGCGCGTGGCGGGCGTGGCCGTCTATACAAGTTTCGAGGCGGCCGAGCCCGTCTGGCGTGCTTTCGAGGCGACGGCCACTGGCACCGCCTTTCAGAGCTTCGACTGGCTTTCAGCCTGGCATGCCCATGCGGGCGCCGGGACGACGCCGGCGATCGTTGTGGTGTCGCGGCAGGGCGAGCCGCTGCTGCTCGCGCCCCTCGGCATTGAGCGTTTCATGGGGCTCAAACGGCTGGTCTTCATGGGTGGTCGCATGGCCGACTACAAAGCACCGCTGCTGGCACAAGACTTCGCGGCGCGCGTTCCGGCGGGCGAATTCCCGGCGATGTGGCGGCAGATCGCACGGGCTTTGCCACGCCACGATCTCGCGATGCTGACGGACCAGCCCGTTGCGCTCGGTAGCCCGCTTGCGCCGCTGCACAATCCTTTCGTCGAACTCGGCGGCGTGGCGGCGCCCGACGACGCCTATGTTTTCGATCTGCCGGC
>JAUXOE010000126.1 GCA_030682415.1 Parvibaculum sp. | reverse complement strand
GGAATGCGCCGCCACCGCCCGGCCCGCGCAATCGTGGCGCGGGCAAGCAGCGGCGCGTCATGGATCACCGGGTCGAGGAACAGGCAGCTGCCGGGCCCGCCCGCCGGCGCGTCGCCGGCGGCCGGCAGCGTCAGGCCGACGAAATGGCTGCGCGGGCTCTCGCCGATGCCGTCCCGCGTCACCGGCAGCAGATAGCGATGCAAGAGCTTGCGTTGCGCGCCGGGCAGCAGAAACCCGTGCAGCGACAACAGATGCGTATGCAGGAAGCGTCCCAGCGCCGGCAGCCGCCGCCGCGCCGCCGCGCTGTCGGGCCCGAAGGAGCGCAGCAGCAACGGCGCGTTCTCGGTTCCGGCGGCGACCACAAAGGTCCGGGCCCGGACGGTGAAGCGTGCGCCGGCGAGATTGGCAAAGTGCAGGCCGGTCGCCATGCCGTCGGCGATCGCAAGCTCGAGCACGGTCGCATGCAGCACGACACGCACCGGGCTGTCCGCGCGCGCCAGCCCGGCGGCCAGTTGCGCGGCCGCTTGCGCCGCGCCGCGCAGATAGAGCTTTTCGCAAAGTCCCGTGCCGCCGCCGGCGCCGGCCGGGGGCGCCGGCCGCAATCCGGCGGTGTCCGCAAGGCTGAAATCGCTGAAGCGCCCGAAGCCGCAAAGATAGTCGGCCGCCCGCGCCGCAAGCCCGTTGAGTTGCGCCAGCGCGTCGGGCCAGCACGGCCCGCCGGCTTCCGCCGGTGCGGCGAGATCCGCCGGATCGATCAGCGAACAATTGGCGCCCCAGTCCCGGAACGAACCGCCGAGCTGGCGCCGCGCGCCGGCAAGCTGGAAGGGCGGCGTCGTCACCGCCCGCCCGGTCATCAAGGCGGCGGTCTGCGCCGTGCTCTCCGGCCCGCCCGATTCGAGCACCAGAATGTCGCGCCCGGCCCGCGCCAGTTCATGCGCGAGGATCAGCCCGGCGGCGCCGGCGCCGATGATGCAGATATCGGCCGCAAGTTCGGTGCCGGCATCGAGCTGATGGGCGTCGATCAGCATGGGCGGCGGCCCCGCAGCGCCGCGGCCGGTATCGGAAGGGGGCGGCCTCGTCGCGCCACGCGAAATGTCCTGTTGTCGATCGGCCCCGCCGCGCGGTCGCGCCGGCCGGAAGCGAGGTTCGGGCAAAATCCCGCCCGTGGCAAGATGGCGCGCGACTTCCCCTTTCGCCCGTCGCACTCTATGAGAGAGGCGCCCCTCGCCCCCGCCGGACGCCTCTGCATGACCGGACTGTCGGCCTATGCCGCCCTGTTTCTCGCCGCCTTCATCGCCGCGACGCTTCTGCCCGCGCAGTCGGAAGCCGTGCTGGTCGGCCTGCTGGTCGCGGGCGACCACCCGGTCCTCGCGCTGATCCTCGTGGCGGGTGTCGGCAATGTGCTGGGCGCGATGGTCAACTATGTGCTCGGCCGCATGGCGCTGCAGTTCCAGAACCGGCGCTGGTTCCCGGCCAGCCCCGCCGCGCTGACGCGCGCCAGCGCCTGGTATGCGCGTTACGGCCGCTGGTCGCTGCTGATGAGCTGGGCCCCTGTCATCGGCGACCCGCTGACGGTGGCCGCCGGCCTGCTGCGCGAACCGCTCTGGAGTTTCCTCCTCCTCGTCGCGCTGGCCAAGTTCGGCCGCTACGCGATCCTCGCGGCCGTCACGTTGCAGATGATTTAGGGACGGGGCGAGGCGGCCTCGCGCTGCGCACACATACCCCGTAGCTTGTCATTGCGAGCGAAGCGAAGCAATCCAGAAGCCGCCGCAAGGCAGCGTCTCTCTTCGCAAAGAATCATTCTTTACATTTCGCCATGACAAATCGAAAAGCCGGGAATAAAAACATCATCCCGCCGCGAGATAGGGTGCCGCCCAGATCAGCGCATTGCTGCCGAGCGACACCAGAGGGATCATCAGGACTTGCACATCGGAAACGCCTCGCGCCTTCAGCGCAGCGCGCATCCTTCGGAGCTTCTCGCCGAACGGAATCTTGAAGATCTCGTGATTGCGGTGCCTGACCAGCAACCACCAGTAGACGAAGCCGATCAGCCCCAGCGCCAGAAGCGCGGCTGTGAAGAGTGGCGGTGTATAGGCCAGCGCCACCACACGCGCAGTCTCACTACCGGCGATGCGTGCCAGAAACTCTCCGCCTTTGACGATCACCTCGAAGACGGCGACAATCAACACTAGTGCCACCGCCATGTTCAGCGAACATTTCATTGTGCTGGTGATGCCATGACGCTTGTCGAACGGAATGCCGCCAAACTGCTTAATGTTCCGCGCCATGCCGATCATGCGCTCAGCCGCATACCATAGGAAGAAAAGCCCTATGGAGAACTTTGCCAGCGTGCTGTCGGCAGCAGCGGCCCACCCAGCCGCTGATTGCGGCACCATTGTCCAGTCCATCCGATCCCCCCGTTTCCCCCGCGACAATCCGCAGACGGAACTTTGATGGGGCGGGCGCAGGCATGTCAATCGAGGTTTTCCGCTCGCCCTCTCGCCAATATCGAGCGTCTCTAAGGCGCAAACGCAAAAGTTCCCGACTTGTTCTAGGGCTCGCTTCGTGTAGAATCATGCAGCGAAATAGGTAGTGAGAATGGCGCAAGCATCAGAGATTGAGTGGACAGACGCCACTTGGAATCCCGTGACCGGCTGCACGAAAATTGGGCCGGGATGCGACAATTGCTATGCGCAGAGGTTCGCAGAGCGTTGGCGTGGCATTGAGGGACACCCCTACGAGCAAGGGTTTGACTTACGCCTCTGGCCTTCACGCCTACACCAGCCATCTCAGTGGAAAAAGCCGCGAATGATCTTCGTCAATTCGATGAGCGATCTGTTTCACAAACGCGTGGATCGGCAGTTTATCGACAAGGTCTTCGACGCGATGGAAGCGGCTGACTGGCACGTCTATCAGGTTCTTACAAAACGCAGCTCGCTGATGCGGAGTTATCTGCACGACCGCTATAGTGGAAACGAAGTTCCGAAGCATATCTGGCTTGGTGTATCTGTGGAGGATGCCGCCCACAAAGGACGGATTGATCATCTGCGACAAATTAATTCGGAGGCCCGGTTCATATCCTTTGAGCCGTTGCTCGGTCCGATTGGCTACGTCGATCTGTCTGGCATTTCTTGGGCAATCGTCGGTGGCGAAAGCGGACCAAAGGCGCGGCCAATGGCACCGCAATGGGCGACAGAACTGCGTGATAGGTGCGAAGCCGAAGGTGTGGCTTTCTTTTTCAAGCAATGGGGAGGCGCTAGGCCGAAATCGGGCGGCCGACTTCTGGATGGCGAAGAATGGAACGGATTCCCATGGCAGATTGTGCCGCAAGGAATCCTCGAGTCCTTACAGAGGTAGACAGCAAAATTGGCTGTCGATCTGGATAAATACCTTGGCCGCGAGCAGTCATTTATCAAACACAGTTTTCTGACTCAGTATCTTCAGGCTGCCGCTTATAAAGTTCTGCAGGGCCGGTCGCCGGTCTTCAACTTTGTTGATGCCTTTGCCGGGCCCTGGAACGTTTCAGATCAAAACTATTCAGATGCCTCATTCGATCAAGCATTGAGAACGCTCGACACCGTGAGAGGCGATCTTGATAGGCGCGGCATCGGAGGATTGAAAATTCGATTTTGTTTCTGTGAGAAACGCGGTGAAGCGGTGAATGAACTGCGTGCATATGCGAAACAAAAAGGGCGTTTTGAAATTCATGTATTTCATGGCTCGTTCGAGGACCACTTGGACGGCATTTCCTCCGCATGTCATGACGGATTCACGTTTACTTTCATTGATCCGACAGGGTGGAACATGCGGTCGGAACCAGTGTTCCGATTTTTGAGAGATCAAAGAGGCGAATTTTTGCTGAACTTTATGGCCGAACACGTCAATCGTCACGCCGAGTTCCCGAACGTAGCAGCGTCTTTTGGACGTTTCCTCGCTGACCCGGACTGGGAGGATGATTTCAATAGGCTTCAGTCCGAATGGAGTAACGAACAGCGAGTTTTGTATCTACTAAAGAAGAAAGTAAAAGCTACGGGAGCAGCCACTTATCTGCCTGATTTTCCGATCATGAAGCCACGCGAGAATCGCGTGAAGATGCGTTTGATACTCGGTACGCACTCAGCCAGAGGATTGGAAGTCTTCAGAGATGTCCAAGAGAAGGTGGAGCGGATTGAAATCGAAACTCGGAACCAGCTGCGTACTCCAAGCAGTCAGCAAGTCGGCCTCTTTTCAGATTCAGAAATAGCAGCGTTGGAACAGAACATCACGGGTGTTGGCTGTCCGATGTATCAGCGTGAAGCAGAGCAGCAGATTGTTGCGTGCCTGACTGGTCGACAATTCGTGCCATTCAGCGAAATCACGTCCAGTGTCCTAGAGGCGGTGCCAATACGGTTGACACAACTAAAGGAACTGGTTGGTCAACTAAGGGCGAGGGATCTCATCGCATATGACCTGCCGCTGCGAAAGCGTGTTCCACAACCCGAAACACGTATCCGCCTTGGTGATCCCAAAATTGGTGAGCGGAATTTCTAGGCCTTCGGCATCACAGCGATGTTACGCAGGGTACTGTGATCCTAAACATGGGAACCCGCCCTCAATCCAAGGCGCAGGCCTTGCTTTCTCTTCTCCGCGGCTCCGCGTCTCCGCGTGCAAAAAAGCGGCAAGCGCAGGGCTTGCCGCTTCTGGATTGCTTCGGCCTTCGGCCTCGCAATGACGGGTGAGTGTGTAACCCGCGCCTTTAAAGCCTAATGCTGGCTCTTCGGCATCGACACCCGCATCCCGTCGATCGCCGGCGCCGCCTTGATCTGGCACGACAGCCGCGAATTCGCTTCGGCGTTCTCGGCGAATTCGAGCATCGTCTCTTCCATGTCTTCCTTGGCCGGAATCTTGTCCCACCATTCTTCCGGCACGAACACCATGCAGGTGGCGCAGGCGCAGGCGCCGCCGCAATCGCCGTCGATGCCGGGCACGCTGGCCTTC
>JAUXOE010000122.1 GCA_030682415.1 Parvibaculum sp. | reverse complement strand
AAAGGCCCATATTGTCGGCGCCTCGATGGGCGGCATGATCGCGCAGCTGGTTGCCGCCAATCATCCCGAAAAGACGCTGTCGCTGACCTCGATCATGTCGAATACCGGCAATCCCGATCTGCCGCAGGGCTCGCCGGAAGCCATGGGCGCGCTCTTGGCGCCGGCGCCGGCGCCCGACGATATCGAGGCGATCGTCGCCCGCGGCATCAACACCTGGAAGACAATCGGCAGCCCCGGCTATCCGACCGACGATCAGCAATTGCGCCAATGGGTGATGCGCGACGCCAAGCGCAGCTATTACCCGCAAGGGGTGACGCGGCAATTCGCGGCCATCGTCTCGAATGGCGACCGCCGGCCGAAACTGAAAAACATCAAGGCGCCCACCGTGGTGCTGCATGGCGCCGACGATCCGCTGGTGCCGGTCGCGGGCGGCAAGGACACGGCCGACAATATTCCGGGGGCGGAGCTTCGCGTCATTCCCGGCATGGGCCATGATTTCCCGCTCGGTCTGGTCGCCACCTTTGCCGATGCCATCGAGGCGGCGGCCAAGCGCGCTTCCAGCGTCTCGCGCGCGGCGGATTGAGCCGATGGTGCAGAAAATCGTCACCGCCAACGGCATCGCCGTCAATATCGAGGATCGGGGACCGGCCGATGCCACCCCGATCCTTTTCGTCAACGGATACACCTCGACCCTGATGAGCTGGCCCGAGGAGCTGATGGAGGGACTTCGCGCCGAAGGCTTCCGCGTCATCCGCTACGACAACCGCGATGTCGGCAAGTCGCAGAAATTTTCCGGCCTGCCGAAGATCGCTGATGTCATTGCGGCGGTGCGGGCGGGCAAAAAGCCCGACATGCCCTACACGCTTGCCGATATGGCGGCCGACGGCATCGGCGTGCTCGATGCGCTCGGCATCGACCGCGCCCACATCATGGGCATTTCGATGGGCGGCATGATCGTGCAGCGCATGGCGATCCATCATCCAGAACGGCTGATTTCGGTGACCTCGATCATGTCGTCGACCGGCAATCCCGATCTGCCGGGGGCCACCGACGAAGCCCTGAAGGCCTTGCAGGCGATGCCGCCATCGGAGGAGCGCGAAGACGTGATCCGCCACCGCATGAAGGGCCGCCGCGTCTATCAGAGCCCGGCATATCCGAAATCGGAGGAAGACCTCTACGCGCTGGTCGCGCGCGAATACGACCACATGTATTACCCCGAAGGCGGCATCCGCCAATATGCGGCGATCATGGGCGACGGTTCACGCGTCGAGGCGCTGAGACAAATCCGCGTGCCGTTCCTGGTCATTCACGGGAAGGCCGATCCGCTGGTGCCGCATGCGGGCGGCGAGGACACGGCCAAATCGGTGCCCGGCGCGAAGCTTGTCTCGATCGACGGCATGGGCCACGACCTGCCGGCCGAACTCTGCGCGCAATATGTCGACCTGATCGCATCTCACGCCCGCGCGGCGGAGCGCAAACAGGCGGCGGAGTAAGCCGCTTCAAGGTTTTGCACGCGAAGCCGCGGCCTGTCCTCCGAAGCTCCGAAGGAGCGAAGGAGGAAGGCGCGAAGAAGGAAGAAAGAAAGGTTTTTGCACGCAGAGGCGCAGCCTGTCCTCCGTAGCTGCGAAGCAGCGTAGGAGGAAGACGCAGAGGCGCCGAATGTGTGACGCTGGCAGTGCCTTCATCTCTGCAATGATTGCGCCTTCGGCGCGTCGGTAAAAAAGATCGTCATTGCGAGGAGGCGAAGCCGACGAAGCAATCCAGAAGTCGTTTGCACCGTAATTGCCGCCTCTGGATTGCTTCGCGCCCTGCGGTCGCTCGCAATGACGACGTATTTTTTCCGCGGCGGATGCGGCAGGCGTCCGGCGCGAAGCGCCAGAAAACCTTCTCTTTGGTTGCTGCGGCTTCGCCTGTGCATCCGGTTGGGGCAGCGCAGTGCATTGCCGCAGATGCGGCACCTCTGCGTCTTCCTCCTACGCTGCTTCGCAGCTACGGAGGACAGGCTGCGCCTCTGCGTGAGTCCTTCCCTTCTTCTCTTCTCCGCGGCTCCGCGTCTCCGCGTGCAAACCCTTACTTCCTTCAAACCTCCGCCGAGCCGCCATCGACCGGAATGGTCGCGCCCGTCGTGTAGGCGGACGCCCGCGAGGCGAGGAAGATCGCGACGCCGGCGGCGTCTTCCGGCGTGCCGATGCGCCCCAGCGGATTGCCGGCCTTGATCGCGTCGCCGAAGCTTTCCAGCGTTGCCTTCATCATCTGGCTCGGGAAGGGCCCGGGCGCGATGGCGTTGACGAGGATGTGTTCGCGCGCCAGGCGCTTGGCCAGATGCCGCGTCAGCATGATGCAGCCGGCCTTCGAGGCCGAATAGGCATAGGTCTCGAGTTCGGGCGGGGTGATGCCGTTGACCGAGGCCGTGTTGATGATGCGGGCCGGGTTTGCGGCGCTGGCGGACGCACGCAGCAGCGGCAGCATCGCCTGCGTCAGGAAGAACACGCCCTTCAGGTTGATGTTCATCACCTTGTCCCAGCCGCTTTCCGAATATTCGTCGATCGGCTCGCCCCAGGCCGCACCCGCATTGTTGATCAGCACGTCGAGCTTCTTTTCGCGGTTGCCAAGTTCGGCCGCGATGCCCTTGATGCCGTCCGTGGTGCCGAGATCGAAGGGCAGCGAAATGCAACTGCCTTTCTTCGACAGTTCCTCGGCCAGCTCGTTGCAGGCCTGCGCCTTGCGCGCGGTGATGTAGACCTTGGCGCCGTTCTCGACAAAGCCCGTCGCGATCATTTCGCCAATGCCGCGCGAGCCGCCGGTCACCAGCACCGTCTTGCCTTCGACGCTGAAGAGATTTTTCATCCGAGTTTCCCCCGTTGAGATTTCGATGGCCGGGAAGCTAGCGGACGCAGGGGAAATGGGCAATCCCGGCGCAGAGGCAAGAAAGGGAAGGGGTTCACGCGGAGACGCGGAGCCGCGGAGAAGAAGAGATGGGCACGCGAAGACGCGAAGGCGCGAAGAAGAAGGGGTTCACGCAGAGGCGCAGAGACGCAGAGGGGCTGAATGCGTGGCACCGGAAGTGCCTTCATCGCTGCAATGATTGCGCCTGCGGCGCGAAGAGTCTTCCGGCGCGAAGCGCCAGAAACCTTCTCTTTCGTCGCTGCGGCTTCGCCTGTGCATCCGGTTGGGGCGACGCAGTGCCTAGCCGCAGGCACGACACCTCTGCGTGAACCCCTTCTTCTTCGCGTCTTCGCGTCTTCGCGTGCCCCTTCTTCCCTTCTCCTCTTCTCCGCGCCTCCGCGTGCCAAATCTTCCTTCAAACAAAAAGGGCGCCCCGAAGGACGCCCTTTCCGTATTCAGCAAACGAAGCCTCAGAAGGCGGCCGCGTCGAGGGCCATGTAGCCGTCGGCGCCTTGCTTGGCGCGTTCGAGCCAGCTCGCCGTCATCGGGATTTCGCGTTCCATCCAGTAACGCGCCAGCACCAGCTTCCTCTCGTAGAAGTCCTTGTTGCCTTCGCCGGCTTTCAGTTTCGCCAATGCGATCTTCGCCATCTGCGCCCACATCCACCCCAAGGCCACGGTGCCGAAGATGTTCAGCATGTCGTAGGAGGCCGCACCGGCATTGTCGTAATTCTTCGGCGCGTTCTCCATCAGCCAGCCGGCCGCTTCGCCGAGGCGCTTGTAGCCGGCGCGGAGCGGTTCGACATAGGGCTTCATCTCGGCGTCGCCTTCGTTCTCCTTGATGAACGCTTCGATCTTGGCAAAGAAAGTCATTGTCGCGCGGCCGCCCTTGGCCGTCATCTTGCGGCCGACAAGGTCGAGCGCCTGGATGCCGTTGGCGCCTTCATAGACCTGGTTGATGCGCGCATCGCGCACGAACTGCTCCATGCCGTGGTCGCGCACATAGCCATGGCCGCCGAAGACCTGCATCGAATCGTTGGCCGCCTGAAAGCCGCGATCGGTGAAGAAGGCCTTGATGATCGGCGTCATCAGCTGCGCCATGTCGGCGGCTTCCTCGCGTTCC
>JAUXOE010000121.1 GCA_030682415.1 Parvibaculum sp. | reverse complement strand
TGCGTGCGGCCGCCGCGGCCCTGACGGCCTTCGAAATTGCGGTTCGACGTCGAGGCGCAGCGTTCGCCGGGCTCGAGCTTGTCGGCGTTCATCGCCAGACACATCGAGCAGCCGGGCTCGCGCCATTCGAAGCCGGCTTCGAGGAAGATCTTGTCGAGACCTTCCTTCTCGGCCTGCGCCTTGACGAGACCGGAACCGGGCACGACCATCGCATTGACGGTGGACGCCACCTTGCGGCCGGCCTTGATCGCCTTTTCGGCGATGACGGCGGCGGCGCGCAGATCTTCGATACGACCATTGGTGCAGGAGCCGATAAAGACGCGGTCGATCTTGACGTCGACGATCGGCGTGCCGGGCGTGAGACCCATATAGTCGAGCGCGCGTTGCATCGACTTCGCATGCGCTTCGTCGTGAACGTCCTTCGGATCGGGAATGCGGTCCGTGATCTTGATGACGTTTTCCGGGCTCGTGCCCCAGGTGATCAGCGGCGGCAGGTCGGCGATGTCGATGGTGATTTCCTTGTCGAACGTCGCACCTTCGTCGGATGGCAGTGTCTTCCAGTAGTCGACCGCCATCTCCCACGCCTTGCCCTTCGGCGCGCGCGGGCGGCCTTCAAGATAGGCATAGGTCTTTTCGTCGGGCGCAATCAGCCCGGCGCGGGCGCCGCCTTCGATCGTCATGTTGCAGACGGTCATGCGGCCTTCCATCGAGAGATCGCGGATTGCCTCGCCGGCATATTCGATGACATAGCCGGTGCCGCCGGCCGTGCCGATCTCGCCGATGATGGCGAGCACGATGTCTTTCGCGGTGAAACCTTCCGGCGCCTTGCCCACCACATTGATGCGCATGTTCTTGGCCTTGGCCTGGATCAGCGTCTGGGTGGCGAGCACATGCTCGACTTCCGACGTGCCGATGCCATGCGCCAGCGCACCGAAGGCGCCATGCGTCGAGGTGTGGCTGTCGCCGCAAACGATGGTGGTGCCGGGCAGCGTGAAGCCTTGCTCCGGCCCGACGATATGCACGATGCCCTGACGGATGTCGGACATTTCGAGATATTCGACGCCGAAATCTTTTGCGTTGTGTTCGAGCGTCTCGACCTGGATGCGGCTCTCTTCGTCGGCGATGCCCTTGGAGCGATCGGTCGTCGGCACATTGTGATCGGCGACCGCCAGCGTCTTCAGCGGTGCATGCACGGGGCGCTTCGCCATGCGCAGACCCTCGAAGGCCTGCGGGCTTGTGACCTCATGCACGAGATGCCGGTCGATATAGAGCAGGCCGGTCCCGTCCTCGGCCATCTCGACCAGATGCGCATCCCAGATCTTGTCGTACATTGTGCGGGGCGACATGTTCGCTATCCTCGTCTTTCGAAACCTGGGTTTAGTGTAGCCCATAACAAAAACGGGCCGGGGCCATCAGGCGCCCTGCCCGCTTTTCGTGACAGTTTCCGCTCGAATGCGGAGAAATCAGGCGGCGCCGCTGTCCTTGTTGCGGGTCTTGAAGTCCTGTTTTTCGGTAATTCGGGCGGCTTTGCCGCGAAGCCCGCGCAGGTAGTAGAGCTTGGCGCGACGCACGCGGCCCTTGCGCACGACCTTGATCGAGTCGACCAGCGGACCGTAAAGCGGAAACACGCGCTCGACGCCCTCACCGTAGGAAATCTTGCGGACCGTGAAGTTCTCGTTGATGCCGCCGCCGGCGCGGCCGATGCAGACACCTTCATAGGCCTGCAGGCGCTCGCGCGTGCCTTCAACCACCTTCACATTGACCTGCAGCGTGTCGCCGGGGGCAAAATCGGGAATGGTCTTGCCGGCGGACAGTGCCGCGACCTGCTCCTGCTCGAGCTGCTCAATGATATTCATAGGGTCAAACCTCGGATATGAAGGCGTTCGGACCTCGAAAGGGACAATCCCGGCCCGGAAGCGCGCTTCCGTAACACAAATTATACCTCATGGCGACTGCCATCAGGGCTTCTTGCCCAGAAAATCGTCCCAAAGCTCGGGCCGCCTTTCCCGGGTCGCCTTTTCGGCCTCGGCACGGCGCCAGGCCTTGACCTTTTGATGGTCGCCGGAGGTCAAAACCGGCGGAATCTCGCGCCCCTCGAAGATCTGGGGCCTTGTGTAATGCGGGTACTCCAGAAGCCCGTCCTCGAAGCTCTCTTCGGCCCCCGAGGCGTCCTTGCCCATCACCCCCGGCAAGAGCCGGACAACCGCATCGATCAGCGCCATGGCCGCCGGTTCGCCGCCCGAAAGCACGAAATCGCCAAGGCTGATCTCCTCCATTGCCCGCGCCTCGATGACCCGCTGATCGAGCCCCTCGAAACGCCCGCAGACAAGTGTCACCCCCGATCCAGTCGCCAGTTCCCGGACCCGGGCCTGTGTCAGCGGCCGGCCCCGGGGGCTCAGATAGATCAGCGGCTGCCCGCCCGGATGGACGGCATCGATCGCCGCCGCCATCACATCGGCCCGCATCACCATGCCCGGCCCGCCGCCCGACGGCGTGTCGTCGACCGAGCGGTGCCGGTCGGTCGCGAAATCGCGAATATCGACCGCCTCGAGCCGCCAGAGACCGCTTTCGAGCGCCTTGCCAGCCAGCGAGTGACCGAGCGGGCCCGGAAACATCTCCGGAAAGAGCGTCAGCACATTTGCCGACCAGGCTTCAGTCACCATCCGCCGCCCCCTCCGCATCGCTACCGTCGTCGAAGGTGCCGAGCGGCGGATCGATAACGATACGCCCGCCGGCAATGTCGACCTCGGGCACATTCGCTTCGGTGAAGCCCATCAGCACCGTCGCCCCGCTATCCGGCGGTGCGATTTCCAGAAGATCGCCGGCACCGAAATTCAGCACCGCGACGACCGCGCCATAATCGTGCCCATCGAGACCGACAGCGCGAAGGCCGACGAGGTCGGCATGGTACCAACCCTCATCCGCATCGGCCGGCGGCAGCCGGTCGCGCGACACATAGAGCTCGGTGCCCCGAAGCGCCTCGGCCGCGTCCCGGTCGTCAATGCCGGCGAGCCGGCAGAGCACCAGCTCCTTGACCATGCCCTTCGCCTCGATGGCGAAGCGCCGTGCACCGTCGACCGTCTCGACCGGGCCGTAAGCCGCAACGCCATCCGGCGCCTCGGTGAACGGCTTGACGCGGACAAGGCCGCGCACGCCATGCGCGCCGACAACGACGCCGAGACAGACTTTCTTTTGCGGACCGTCAGCCATCGGCGCGATGCGCAAAGCCGGTTAGGCCTGCGCCTCTTCGGCCGGCGCTTCGGCTTCAGCAGCAGGCGCTTCGGCCGCAGGTTCTTCCACAGGCGCCTTGGCGGCTTCGGCGGCTTCTTCCGCCGCGATACGCGCCGCGTCGAGACGCTCCTGGGCCTTCGCCTTGGGCTTGGCCTTTTCCGGGTTGCTGCGCGCCTTGCGCGTATAGGCACCGGCCTCGTCGAGGAAGCGCGCAACGCGATCGGTCGGCAACGCGCCGTGACCCAGCCAATGCTTGGCGCGCTCGATATTGAGCACCAGGCGGTCCTTGTTGTCCTTCGGCAGCAGCGGGTTGAACGTGCCGATCTTTTCGATGAAGCGGCCGTCACGCGGGAAACGCGTGTCGGCGACGACGACGCGGTAGAAGGGACGCTTCTTGGCACCGCCGCGGGCGAGCCGGATTTTCAGAGCCATCTTGTCTTGCCTTTCAGGTAACCGGCGCGCGATGCGCCGGGTTTGTTTGATCGTCCGTCAACGGACCGAAGCGCGATATGCGCCGGCCCTATTTCCTTTTCTTTCCCGGCGGCAGGCCCGGAAGACCCCCGCCAAAGCCCGAGCCGGGAAGTCCCGGCAAGCCGCCACCCAGTCCACGCGGCAGACCGCCCAGACCGCCCGGCGGCAAAAGTTTTTCAAGCGCCTTTGGATCGCCCGCCATCTCCGGCGGCATCTCCGGCGCGCCGCCGCCGAACAGCTTCGACATCAGGCCGCCCTTCTGACGGCCCATTGCCTTCATCATGTCGGCCATCTGGCGATGCAGCTTCAAGAGCCGGTTGATTTCCTGCACTTCGGTGCCGGAGCCGCGCGCGATGCGCTTCTTGCGGCTGGCGTTGAGCACTTTCGGGTTGCGCCGTTCGTCCTTGGTCATCGACGAGATGATCGCCGCCTGACGTTTGACGACGCTGTCGTCCATATGTGCGTTGGCGGCCTGCATCTGTGCCTTGCCGACACCGGGCAACATGCCGAGCACGCCCTTCATGCCGCCCATGCGTTTCATCTGCGCAAGCTGTTCGGCCATGTCGTCGAGGTCGAACTGACCCTTCCGCATTTTCTCGGCCATCTTGTTCGCCTTGTCGGCGTCGATGGTCTCTGCGGCTTTTTCGACAAGGCTGACGACATCGCCCATGCCGAGGATACGGCCGGCCACCCGGTCGGCGCGGAAATCTTCCAGCGCATCCATTTTTTCGCCGATGCCGAGCAGCTTGATCGGCACGCCGGTGACGGCACGCATCGAAAGGGCGGCGCCACCGCGGCCATCGCCGTCGACGCGCGTCAGCACGATGCCGGTGACGCCGACGCGGGCCTTGAAGGACTCGGCCACATTGACCGCATCCTGACCGGTCAGGCTGTCGGCAACGAGCAGCGTTTCATGCGGGTCGGTCGCATCGCGCACCTGCGCGACCTCGGCCATCAGGTCTTCGTCGACATGAATGCGGCCGGCCGTGTCGAGCATCAGCACGTCGTAGCCGCCGAGCCGCGCCGCTTCGAGCGCGCGCTTTGCGATCTGGATCGGTTGCTGGCCGGCGACGATCGGCAGCGTCGAGACGCCGACCTGTTCGCCGAGAATTTTCAACTGCTCCTGCGCCGCCGGCCGGCGCGTGTCGAGCGAGGCCATCAGCACGCGGCGCTTGTCGCGCTCGCTCATGCGTTTGGCGATCTTGGCGGTCGAGGTGGTTTTGCCCGAGCCCTGCAGGCCCACCATCATGATGACGACAGGGGCGGCGGCGCGCAGCGAGATCGCAGTGTCGGCCTCGGTGCCGCCCAGCATCTCGACCAGTTCGTCGTGAACGATCTTGATGACCTGCTGGCCGGGCGTCACCGACTTCAGCACTTCCTGGCCGACCGCACGGGCGCGCACCTTGTCGACAAAGGACTTGGCGACCGGCAGCGCGACATCGGCCTCGAGCAGGGCGCGGCGCACCTCGCGCATGGCCTCGTCGACATCCTTCTCGCTCAGGGCAGCGCGGCCCTTGAGCTTGGAAAGAACGTCGCCGAAGCGGCCTGTCAGGTTCTCGAACACGTGGGCGTCAAGTCCTTGTCGTACAAAGCAAGATCGCTCCCGCGAGCGAATATCGCCGGCGGAAGTTGACCCGGGCGCGATGCCTCGGGCGGGTCGGGGCGCAACAATGTCCCGAAAAACGTGGCCGGAACCTAGGGGCTCGCCGGACTCAAGTCAATGATTTCAACAGCAAACTGAGCGCCGCGGTAGCAAACGCCCGCATATTGGCGGCACGGTCGGCAGACCCCGTGCTGACCGTGATCGAGGCGGGGTGCGGCCCGGCAAGCCCGATGACGGCGGTGCCGGGCGGTGGGCCGTAGGGCGAGCCGGAGGGGCCTGCGGCGCCCATTTCGGCCAGCGCCCAGGTCGCGCCGAGCTTGACCCGAACGATCTCGGCCATCGCCAAAACATAAGGCTCGGTAAGGGGTTGCACGTTCGGCGCCGGCGGGCCCTTGAGGTCGTAAAGCGCCTTCGCCGCGCCGCGCGTGTAGATGACGGTCGAGCCGAGATAGAAGGCCGAGGCGCCGGCTTGCGCGACCAGTGCCGCCGAGACCAGACCGCCCATCGAGGACTCCGATAAAGCGACGGTTTCCTGCCGTTTTTTGAGCCGTTCCGCGACTTCGGCCGCGAGCGGGATCAGTTTTTCCATTGGCCGGTCTCCAGGTCGCGCACCGCGTAGAACTCCTTGTTCCATATCAGATAAAGCAGCCAGGTCGGCATCTTGTAGGCCTTGGCGACATAATTGGCCTGGGCGGCGTGAATGCGCCAGCCGCGCAGCTTGGCGGCGATGTCGGTCGGCGTCGAATGGGTCGGCAAAGGCTGGTTTTCCGCCACAAATTTGCCCGTGCGGCGGCCAAGCTTCAGCAGCGAACGGGCCGGAATCAGCGGATAGGCGACATGGCGCGGACCATGGCCGGCATGTCCACGCGCCTGCATGCTTTCGATGGCCTTTTCGGCCGCAAGTCCTATCCGCATATGGTCTTTATGGCCTGTCGCCCCGCTGGCCGGCCAGAAGGCGATCACGAGGTCCGGCATGATGCTTTGCATGGCCGCCTCGACACGGGCGACAAGCGCGTCGAGCGGCACGTCGGGCACCCCGCCATCGGGGTAGTCCCAGACCTGCTGTTCGTCGATGCCGAGGGCAAAACCGTTCTTGAGCACCTCGGCCTGCCGGACCAGCCCGAGTTCGGATTGCCGGCAGACGACCGGCGATTGCGTGCCGGCCTCGCCTTTGGTGGCGGTCACCATGGCGACATAGGCGCCGCCGGCCTTGGCCGAGGTCAGAAGGCCGCCGATCAGCTGCTCGTCATCGGGATGGGCAAAAACGGCAAGGATCCGCTTGGCGCCGAGATCGGCGGCGAGCGAGCGGACATGGCGCGCCGCGCTGTCGCTGAAGAAATAGCGGAAACGGAAAAAGACGGCCGCCGCCGCGAGCACGGCAAGCCCCGTCAATATCCCCAGCACCCACAGCATCCACGCCTCCCTGCCACCGTTTCTTTCCCCAATCTACTGGCATAAGGGGACGAAAAGCGCCATATATCCGGGCATCATGACCGGCATGGCGCATCATTTCCTGAAGATGAACGGGCTCGGCAACGACTTCGTCGTGCTGGACCTGCGCCGCGATCCGCTGGTGCTGACGGATGCGATTGCGCGCGCCATCGCCAGCCGCGAAACCGGCATCGGCTGCGACCAGCTGATCACCATCGAACATCCCCGCCATGGCGGCGACGCCTTCATGGGCATCCGCAACCGGGACGGCGGCGCGGTGGAGGCCTGCGGCAATGCCGCGCGCTGTATCGGCAAGCTGCTGCTTGAGGAAACCGGCAAGGACGCCGTCACCATCGAGACGCCGGCCGGCAACACCGTGGCGACGCGCGCCGACGAAGGCGCCATCACGGTCGACATGGGCGCACCGAAGCTCAACTGGGACGAGATTCCGCTGTCGGAAGAGTTCCGCGACACCCGCGCCATCGAACTCGAAATCGGGCCGCTGGGCGCCCCGATCATGCATTCGCCGGGGGTCGTCAATGTCGGCAATCCGCATGCGATCTTCTTTGTCGACGATGTCGACGCCATCGATCTCGAGCGCTCGGGCCCGATGCTCGAACACCATCCGCTTTTTCCCGAACGCGCCAACATCTCGGTCGCGCAGGTGCTGTCGCCGACGCATATCAAGCTGCGCACTTGGGAGCGCGGCGTCGGATTGACGAAGGCCTGCGGCACGGCGGCCTGTGCGGCAACGGTGGTGGCGATCCGCCGCCGCCGAACCGAACGCAAGATCACCGTGACGCTGCCGGGCGGCGACCTCACCGTCGAATGGCTGCCCGATACCGACAAGGGCTATGGCCACATCCTGATGACCGGCGACGCGACCTTCGACCATGAGGGCACGCTCGATCCGCGCCTGCTGTCGGGAGTGCCCGCATGACGAAGCGCACCGACATCGTCACATTCGGTTGCCGCCTCAACGCCTATGAGTCGGAGGTGATGCGCGGCCATGCCGATGCGGCCGGTCTTGAAGATGCGATCGTGTTCAACACCTGCGCGGTGACGGCCGAAGCCGAGCGTCAGGCCCGCCAGGCGATCCGCAAGGCGCGCCGCGAGCACCCGCAAGCGCGCATCATCGTCACCGGCTGCGCGGCGCAGGTGAACCCCGAGCAGTTCGCCGAAATGCCCGAAGTCGATCTGGTGATCGGCAACGAGGAAAAGATGAAGGCCGCAAGCTGGCAGCCGGCACTGGCGCTGCACGCCAATGAGCGTGTACGCGTCAACGACATCATGTCGGTGACGGAAACGGCAGGACATCTGATCGGTGGCCTCGAAGGCCGCGCGCGCGCCTTCGTGCAGGTGCAGAACGGTTGCGATCACCGCTGCACCTTCTGCATCATCCCTTATGGCCGCGGTCCTTCGCGCAGCGTACCGGCCGGCGAAGTGGTTGCCGAAGTCCGGAAGCTGGTCGAGAACGGCTACCGCGAAGTGGTGCTGACCGGCGTCGACATCACCTCTTATGGCGGCGATCTGCCCGGCCATCCGAGCCTCGGCAATCTGGCCCGCCGTATCCTGAAGCTGGTGCCCGAACTCGAACGCCTGCGGCTCTCCTCAATCGACTCGATCGAGGCTGACGATGAACTGATGCGTCTGATCGCCGAGGAAGAACGGCTGATGCCGCATCTGCATCTGTCGCTGCAATCGGGCGACGACATGATCCTGAAGCGGATGAAGCGGCGTCACCTGCGCGACGATTCGATCCGCTTCTGCGAGGAAGCGCGGCGCCTGCGCCCCGACATCGTCTTCGGTGCCGATTTCATCGCCGGCTTCCCGACCGAGACCGACGAAATGTTTGAAAACACGATGCGGCTGGTCGACGAATGCGGGCTGACCTGGCTGCATGTCTTTCCGTTCAGCCCACGCCCCGGCACGCCGGCCGCAAAAATGCCGCAAGTCGGGCGCGACGTGGCAAAGGCCCGCGCCGAACAGCTGCGCATCAAGGGCGCGGCGCGGGTGCGCGCGCATCTTGAAAGCGGTCTCGGTGCGACGAAACCGGTGCTGATGGAAACGCCGACCACGGGCCGCACACATCAGTTCACACCGGTGCGTCTTGCCGATGCGACGGCGACGGCCGGCGATATCCTGCCGCTGCGCCTTGCCGCCCATGACGGGCAAAGCTTTGAAGGGTTACGCGCGGCATGAGCCGTTGCGGCGAGAGATAGCGCCATGGACATCGAGACATTGAGAGCGCGGGGCGCGGTGGGACAGGTCCTGGCCGACGCGACGATCCCCGAACTGCCGAACCATTATCGCGGCAAGGTGCGCGACAATTACGATCTGGCCGATGGGCGCCGGATCATTGTCGCCAGCGACCGGCTGAGCGCTTTCGATCGCGTCCTCGCGGCCATTCCCTACAAGGGCCAGGTGTTGACGCAGACGGCACGCTACTGGTTCGAAGCGACCGCCGACATCTGCCCCAATCACGTTCTCGATTATCTCGATCCGAATGTGGTGGTAGGCCAGCGGCTCGACATATTGCCAGTCGAGATCGTCGTCCGCGATTATCTGGCCGGCAGCACCGGAACCTCCGTGCTGACGCTCTACAAGGCGGGAAAGCGCGAGATGTATGGCGTGACGCTGCCCGACGGGCTGCGCGCCAACGAAAAACTGCCCGAAACGATTATCACCCCGACCAGCAAGGCCTTTGACGGCGCGCATGACGAACCGCTGACGCCCGCCGAGATCGTCGGCCAGGGCCTGTTGACGGCATCGCAATGGGAGACGCTGTCGGGCTATGCGCTGGCATTGTTCGCACGCGGCCGCGAGCTGGCGGCCAAGCGCGGGCTGATCCTTGTCGATACCAAATATGAATTCGGCACCGACGGCGATGGCCGCATCGTCCTCGCCGACGAAATCCACACACCCGACAGCAGCCGCTACTGGCTGGCCGACAGCTACCCGGCACGTTTCGCCGCCGGCACGGCGCCCGAAAGCTTCGACAAGGATTTCGTGCGCAACTGGGTCGCCGCGCGCTGTGACCCCTACAAGGACGACATTCCCGATATTCCCGAAACCCTCGTCCTCGAAACGGCGATGGTCTATATACGCGCCTTCGAGACGATCACCGGCCGAAAATTCGAATTCCCGCCGCAAGGCGAGGCGCCGCTGGCGCGCATCAGGCGCAACCTCGCGTCCTGCTTCCAGACAGCATGAGCGAACCCGCATGAGCGATAGCGACACCGGCATGGAGACAGGCGAGAAGAAGAAGTCCCTCTTCCAGCGCATGAAAGAGGGGCTGTCGCGCTCGACCAAAACACTGTCGGACGGCATCACCGGCATCTTCACCAAGCGCAAGCTCGATGCAGCAACGCTGGACGAGTTGGAGGAACTGCTGATCGCCGCCGATCTCGGCCTCGACGCCGCCGCGGCGATTGCCGAGGCCGTCGGCAGGGATCGCTACGACAAGGAAGTCGGCCCGGAGGAAGTCCGCAACATCCTCGCCGGTGAAATTGCCGCGGTGCTGAAGCCGGTCGAGAAGCCACTCCTCATCGACGCAACGAAAAAGCCCTTCGTGATCCTGATGGCCGGTGTCAACGGCGCCGGCAAGACGACGACCATCGGCAAAATCGGTGCAAAGCTGAAAGCCGAGGGCAGATCGGTGATGCTGGCGGCGGGCGACACCTTTCGCGCCGCCGCCGTCGAGCAGCTCAAGGTCTGGGGAGCGCGCATCGGCGCCCCGGTCTGTTCGACGAAAATCGGCGGCGACGCGGCGGGCCTTGCCTATGAGGCACTGGCGCGCGCCAAGGAAGAAGGCACCGACGTGCTGATGATCGACACGGCCGGCCGGTTGCAGAACAAGGCCGACCTGATGGCCGAGCTTGAAAAGGTAATCCGCGTGATGCGCAAGCTCGACCCGGAATGCCCGCATGCGACGCTGCTGGTCCTCGACGCGACGACCGGGCAGAACGCGCTTAATCAGGTCGAGATTTTCGGTCAGATGGCGGGCGTGACGGGCCTCGTGATGACCAAGCTCGACGGCACGGCGCGGGGCGGTATCCTGGTCGCCATCGCGCGGCGCTTCGGCTTGCCCGTTCATCTCGTCGGCGTCGGCGAGGGCATCGAGGATTTGCAGGATTTCAGCGCGGACGCCTTCGCCAAGGCGATTACCGGAGCGAGTTGATCCAACACCGCTTCCCATGCGTAAATCAAACATGGCCCAAAATGCAGTGGCCGCGAACGGACGGAACATGACCGAAACAAGCCCCGACAAGACACACGCAGGCATGTCTGTCTCGCAATGGACCCGCATGGCGATCGAACTCGGGCCGCTGGTGGTCTTTTTCGTGATGAACGCACAAGCCGACCGGTTCTTCGGCAATGAGGAAGCGCAGAATATTTTCTATGCGACCGGCGCCTTCATGGTCGCGACGACAATCTCGCTGTCCTATTCCTACGCGAAGTTCCGCAAGATCCCGACCATGCCCCTCGTGAGCGGCATCTTCATTCTCTTCTTCGGCGCGCTGACATTGTGGCTGCAGGACGACGAATTCATCAAACTCAAACCGACGATCGTCAACGCACTCTTCGCCGCCGCGCTGCTTGGCGCCGCGATGATGGGCAAGCCCATCATGAAACAGCTCTTCGACGGCGCTTTCGACCTGACCGACAAGGGCTGGATGGTGTTGACGGTGCGCTGGGGACTCTTTTTCATCTTCCTCGGGGTCATCAATGAAGTCGTCTGGCGCAATTTCTCGACCGACTTCTGGGTCAGCTTCAAGCTTTTCGGCGTGATGCCGCTGACTCTGGTGTTCGGCATGGCGCAGATTCCGGTGCTGACCAAATACGCGCCCGCACACGACGAGACGGCGCCGGCGGCCGAGTGACGCATAAGGCCGCTCAATCCTGAATGCTGCGGTCTTTTGTTTCCGGCACGAAGATCATGCCGACGACAAAGGTGATCCCGGCAATGATGACGGGATACCAGAGCCCCGAATAGATATTGCCGCTCGCGGCCACGATGGCGAAGGCGACCGTCGGCAGGAAACCGCCGAACCAGCCATTGCCGATGTGATAGGGCAGCGACAGCGAGGTGTAGCGGATGCGCGTGGGGAAAAGTTCCACCAGCATTGCCGCGATCGGCCCGTAGACCATCGTCACATAGAGAACCAGCACGAAGAGAACGAGAACGACCATCGGCGTGTTGATACCATCGGGATCGGCCGCAGCCGGATAGCTCGCCTGCGCCAGCGCGTCGGAAAGCGCCGCTTCGAATGCCGCCCGCGCCGTCCCGTCGGCGTCGTCCGTCGCGTCGAAGGAGGCGATACGCATCGCGCCGACTTCGACATGGGCGGTTTCACCGGCGGCAGCACGCCTGTTGCTGTAGGGAATGCCCCGCCTTGCCAGCGCGCTTTTGGCAACGTCGCATGAGCTGGTGAAGGCCGCAGTGCCGACCGGGTTGAACTGGAAGGAACATTCGCCGGCATCGGCGACGGCGACGACCGGCGAAAGCCGTTGTGCCTCTTCAAGCGCCGGATTGGCAAAGTAGGTCAGTGCCGAGAAAAGCGGGAAATAGGTGAGCGCCGCCAGCAGACAGCCCGCCATGATGATCGGCTTGCGGCCGATGCGATCCGACAGCGCCCCGAAGACGACGAAGAACGGCACGCCCAGCAGCAATGCCACGCCGATCAGGATATTGGCGGTCTGTCCCTCGACTTTCAGAACCTGTGTCAGAAAGAAGAGCGCGTAGAACTGGCCAGTGTACCAGACGACAGCCTGACCGGCGGTCAATCCAATCAGCGCGATCAGCACGATTTTGAGGTTTTTCCACTCGCCGAAGCTCTCCTTCAGCGGCGCTTTCGACAAGGTGCCTTCGTTCTTCATTTTCTGGAACAGCGGCGATTCATTGAGCTTGAGCCTGATCCAGACCGAAATGCCGAGCAGGACGATCGACAACAGGAAGGGAATGCGCCAGCCCCAGCTTTCGAAACTCTCCTTATCCATCGACAGGCGGCAGGTGAGGATCACGAGCAGCGACAGGAAGAGCCCGAGCGTCGCCGTCGTCTGGATCCACGCCGTGTAACTGCCGCGCTTCGCATGAGGCGCATGTTCGGCAACATAAATGGCCGCGCCGCCATATTCGCCGCCAAGGGCGAGGCCCTGCAGCAGTCGAAGGCCGATGAGAATGGCTGGTGCGGCAAAGCCGATCGTTGCGTAGTTGGGCAAGAGCCCGACAATGAACGTCGCGACGCCCATGATCACGATCGTGACGAGAAATGTGTATTTTCGTCCGACCAGATCGCCCAGGCGCCCGAAAAAAATGGCCCCGAAGGGTCTGACGGCAAAGCCGGCGGCGAAGGCCAGCAGCGCGAAGATGAAACCGGCGGTCGGATTGACGCCGGAAAAGAACTGCACCGAGATGATGGCCGCGAGCGAACCGTAGAGATAGAAATCGTACCATTCGAAAACGGTACCGAGCGACGAGGCGAAGATCACCCGCCGCTCCTCACGCGTCATGCGCCCGTTCCCGGCCCCCACCGCTTCCGTCATGCCCCGATCCTGCCTTGTATGCGCCGGTTTTATGGCGCGAGAATGCCGCGAATGACGCGGCAAGGCCAGCGATGCGGCTAGCGGGGCGGCGGAAACTGATTGCCGGTTTCACCGTCCGGATTGGTGAAAGGCGCAATCGCGATCTGGCCTTCGACCGAGCGAAACTGCGTCAAGGCCCAGTGGACGCTGGGGAAAGCCAGCTCTTCCCAGGGAATTTCGTCCCAGGTGAAAAGCGCCACCTCGAGACTTTCTTCCCCCGCCGAAAAGGAGGGGGTCGAAAGCGTGGCGCGGTACATCAGTTGCACCTGGGCGATACGCGGGATCGAGTAGACGGCAAGAAGGTCCTGCAGCACGATCTCGGCATTGGCTTCTTCGCGCGCTTCGCGCCGCGCGCCCTGCTCGGCCGTCTCACCTTGTTCCATAAAGCCCGCCGGCAGCGTCCAGAAGCCCTTGCGCGGTTCGATGGCGCGGCGGCACATCAGGATGCGTCCCTCGAAGGTTACGACCGACCCGACCACGACTTTCGGGTTTACGTAGTGGATGAAACCGCAGCGGTCGCAAATGTCGCGCGGCAAATTATCGCCGGTTGGCACACGGCGGGTAAAGGCCGGATCGTGATCGGCGCCGGGTTCATGAGGTGCCGGAACGCGCCCGGACTCGCTCATTTTCGTCAAATTTGTCATATCGCAACTCTTTGATCCGCCTACGGAACTACAATAATTCTCCCTCATACGCGTGGCGCCGGCCGGCATTTCGCCCGGATCGTCCGACCGATTGTGCAACGCATAACAGGGACCGTCCGCGCACAGACCTATCCTGATTTCGAGATTTCTTCTTGCTTCGTGGTCCCGTTCCTCTTGCAAGACAGGGCCCTGCGGGTGCATATGAGGATAGTGCGGCGCGCCCGGCATTGCCAGAACGCAACCGACGATGTGCCCGATCCATTTCTCCATGCGATGGGAGACCCGCCCGACCGGAAAATATCCTGCCTTAAGCCAAGGGCCCGGCCGGGAAAATTCCGCAAGGACATGAGCCAGAAACATTCACCCCCGATATTCGGACACACGCGTGTCGAATAGTTCCAGATGACACCAGAGGACAGACGAATGGCAGCCAAAAAGTCGACCGGAAGTTTCGATCTCGAAAGCTCGTTGAGCCACCTTCTGCGCCGTGCGCAGCAATTTGCATATGACCAGTTCGTTCAGCAGATGGGCGCCAGCACGCTGACACCGCGGCAGTTCATCGTGCTTTTCGCGGTCGAAGAGGAAGAGGGCCTGAGCCAGACCGATCTCGTCAACCGCACCGGCATTGACCGTTCGACACTGGCCGACATGATCAGCCGCATGATCAAGAACGGCCTGCTCGCCCGCCGCCGCACCGCCGAAGACGCGCGCGCCAATGCGGTGCGCCTGACCGCCGCCGGCCGCCGCGCGCTGAAGGGCGCGATGCCGAAGGCGCTGGCCGCCGAGCGGGCCTTGCTGGAAGCCCTGCCGAAATCGGTGCAATCGGAACTGATGAAGGCGCTCAGCCACCTCAACGGCGCTATCGAAAGCATGAAGGCGGAAGACGCCGAGCCGGCAAAGCCGGCCAAGCGCGCCGTCAAGAAGCCGGCCCGCAAGCCGGCGGCAAAAAAGCCGGCCGCACGCCGCAAGAAGAGCTGAACCTCAGTTGCCGGGCGGCGCGGCATGCCGCGCCGCCTGCAACGCGGGCAGGATCTGCCCGGAAATCGCCTCCGGCGTCACCGCGCCGACATGCTTGAGCGCAATGCGCCCGTTGCCGTCGATGACATAGGTTTCCGGCACGCCATAGACACCCCATTCGATGGACGCCCGCCCCGTCGTATCGCGCCCGATGCGATCGAAGGGATTGCCGAGCTCGGCAAGGAAGCGCCGGGCAGCGGCGGGGTCATCCTTGTAGTTGATGCCGTAGAGCGGCACGTCGGCGACGCGCCTGAGCTCCACCAAGAGCGGCATCTCGACCCGGCAGGGTACGCACCACGATCCCCAGACATTGACGATGACGGGCGTACCGGTGCCGAAATCGGCGGTGGCCAGACCCGGCCGGTCGAGGCCCGGAACCGGCGGCAGTTCGAATTCGGGCACATAGCGACCGATCAGCGCCGAGGGGACACGCGACGGGTCACCGCGATAGATCGCCACAAAGAAAAATCCAGCAAGAAGCAGGAAGATGGCGACGGGCACGAGAGCGGCAAGCCTGAACGGAATTTTCACAGCCCTTGCTCCGTGTCCGGCTTGTGCGCGGCGCGGCGGACGCGCCCGCCCGCTTCGCGCTCCAGCGCCTCCGCCAGGCGCAATTGACGCCGGTAGTCGGCAAGGCTCTGAACAGCGAGCGCCAGCGGCACAAGAAGCCCCAGCGCATAGACCGGCCAGACATAAGCCGCATAGCCGCCCATATGAAAGAATTCAACCACGTCTCAATCCTCCGCGCGGGCAGCGGCCTGCGCCAGCCGCAACATGCGCACACGATGCCGCAGAATCTCGGCCCGCATGCGCACCAGCAACAGCGTGACGAAAAGGAACGTGAAACCGAACGCCATCAACGCCAGCGGCAGCAGCATTTCCGGCGCGATCGTCGGTCCATCCATGCGGAAAACCGAGGCCGGCTGATGCAATGTGTTCCACCAGTCGACCGAATAGCGAATGATCGGCACATTGATCGCGCCGACAAGCGCCAACACGGCCGCGGCGCGTGCCGCGCGCGTCGGTTCCTCGATCGCTGTCCAGAGCGCCATATAGCCGAGATAGAGAAAGAACAGGATCAGGACCGATGTCAGCCGCGCGTCCCACACCCACCAGGCGCCCCACATCGGCTTGCCCCAGAGCGCGCCGGTCACCAGCGCCAGGAAGGTGAAGGCAGCGCCGATGGGCGCGGCGGACTTGGCGCAGAGATCGGCCAGCGGATGACGGAAGATCAACGCCACGGCAGAGGCCATCGCCATCACCGAATAGCCGAACATCGCCAGCCAGGCCGACGGCACATGCACATACATGATGCGTACGGTCTCGCCCTGCTGATAGTCGGGCGGTGACGCGAACAACGCGTAGTAGAGACCGACGCCGAGAAATCCGAGCGAAACGACCCAGAGCGGTGCAAGCAGGCGGGCCGACAGCGCCATGAAGCGCGCCGGATTGGCGAAGGCCTGGAGCCGCTGCGAGGCAGAAAGGCTTGTCATGGGGCTCATTTAGCGTGTTGGCTCCAGTGAGAGCAAGGCACGGGCGCCAGTCATTTTGCCGCGCATCAGCGGAGATTGGCGCGCAGCGCCGCCGCCGCCGCAACCGGCCCGATGACAAGGCTGACCAGCGTGACGGCGGCCAGCAGCAGCAGACTTTGCCCGGCGACACCCGCAGGAAAACCGGCCATCGCCGCCCGCGCCGCACTGACGCCGAATATCAGCACCGGAAGATAGAAGGGCAACACCAGCAGCGAGGCGAGCAGGCCGCCGCGCCGGACACCGACGGTGAGCCCGGCGCCGATGACGCCCAGAAAACTCAAGGCGGGGGCGCCGACAAGCATTGCCAGCATCAAGGCCGGAAAAGCCGCCACATCGAGATTGAGCATCAAGCCGAGCAGCGGCGCGGCAATGACAAGCGGCAGACCGGTGGTCAGAAAATGGCCGATGGCCTTTGCCGCGACGACAAGTTCGAGCGGTACCCGGCCCATGGCCAGCAAGTCGAGCGTGCCGTCCTCGTAATCGGCATGAAAAAGCCGGTCGAGTGTCAGCAGCGAGGAAAGCAGCAGCGCCACCCACAACATGCCGGGCGCGATGCGCGCCAGCAGATCGGGCGCCGGACCGATGCCGAGCGGCACGGCGGCAACGACCACAAGGAAAAAGAACACCGCCATGCCGCCGCCGCCGCCGATGCGCGCGGCAAGACGGAGATCCCGGACGATCAGAGCGAAAAAAGCATGGGTCATGCGGCGCGCTCCGCGCCGAGACGAAGCGTTCGGGCACCGGCAAGGCCGAGATCGAGATGGGTGGCGGCAATAATGAGACCGCCATTGGTGAGATGCGCCTGCATGGCAAGGCCGAGCCGCGCGATGCTGGCGGTATCGAGGCCGACGGTCGGTTCGTCGAGCAGCCACAGCGGGCGCGGCGCCGCAAGCAGGCGTGCCAGTGCCAGCCGCCGCTTCTGCCCGGCCGAAAGATAGGCGACCGGCAGATCGGCAAGCGCCGCGAGGCCCATGCCATCGAGCGCCGCCGCAACAGCGGGCGCCGCCCCGGAGGCACCGCCAAACCACGCGGCCCAGAATTGCAGGGTTTCGGCGACCGTCATGGCCGGCTTCGCCGCGTCGAGATGGCCGAGATAATGCGTTTGCTCGGCAAGCGTCAGTTCGGGATCGCCGCCTTCGACACGCAGCGCCCCGTCGGCACTTTCGAGCAGACCGGCGATTTGTCGAAGCAGGCTCGACTTGCCGCTGCCATTGGGACCGGTCAGCACCAATGCTTCGCCGCTCCCGATGGCGAAGGAAAGCCCGTCAAAGACAAGCCGCCCGCCGCGTTCGCAGGCCAGATCCGATGCCGATAACCGCAACTCAGATGTCGTCAAAATTGCCGCCCCGGCCCTTGCCCGCCGCAAAGCGCGCCGCACCTTTCTGCGTTTCACCGGACGCCATCACCTTGCGGCCATGTTCGAATTCATTGGCGAAAGCCCGGTCGTAGGGAAGATCCCACTGCTCATAGGCCGACATCCGATCGTGGCGCAGGCATAATTGCGGGAAGCGCGAAATCTCCAGCGCCAGGCGCTCGGCCGCCGCGCGCCCCTCACCCTTCGGAACGACGCGATTGGCGAGCCCCATTTGCAGCGCTTCCGCCGCGCCGACGCCGCGCCCGGTCAGGATCAGGTCCATGGCGCGCGCATGGCCGATCAGCCGCGGCAGCCGGATTGTCCCGCCATCGATCAGCGGCACACCCCAGCGACGACAGAAAACGCCCATCACCGCGTCTTCCTCGACGACGCGCATGTCGCACCAGAGCGCCAGCTCAAGCCCGCCCGCCACCGCATAGCCGGCAATGGCACCGATGACCGGCTTGTTGAGAATCATTCGCGACGGGCCCATCGGGCCGTCATCGGCAAGCCGGTCGAAATCGGCGCCGGTCGCCGGCGGCACGACGCGATTGCCGCCGCCCGCCCCGACCGCCTTGAGATCGGCGCCGGCGCAGAAGGTTCCTTCCGCGCCGCAGAACACACCGACAAGCGCTGCCTCGTCGCGCTCGAAGTCGAGAAAGGCGGCAGCGAGCGCATTGGCCGCCGCGCGGTCGACGGCATTCTTCGCTTGCGGACGATTGAGGATCACGGTCGTCACCGGACCGTTTTTCTCGACGATGACCTCTGCCACGCGTTCCCTCCCGGTGTCCTGCTTCGCTGCCGATTATCAAGGCTTAAGCGCCCGACCGAGCATGGTCAATCCGCACGAAAGCCATTATAGTCCGCCGCGACAAGCATATAGGTTCCAGGCAAAAAAGCGGCGGCGAATTCGGTTTTTGACGCGCGCGATTTCTTCGCGCGGGCGGCCCCGACATCTTCTCCCCTTTTCCCCCGGACCCACGCAGCATCGAGGACCCATACAGATGGCGAAGAAGGCCCCGGCGAAATCCAGCAAATCCCCCAAGGCGAAAGCAAAGGCGACAAAGAAAGCGCCCGCGAAAAAGCCGGTGAAGAAAACAGCCGCCAAGAAGGTGACCAAGGCAAAGGCAGCGCCCAAAAAGGCAGCGCCGAAGCGGACCAAGGCGACACCGAAGAAAAAGAAATCGGTCCCCAAAAGCGCCGCACCGAAAAAGGCCGCAAAAAAGGCCGTGAAGACCGCGCGCAAAGCCGTCAAGCGCGCAACGCCCGCCACACGCAAACTGGCGCAGAAAGCCAAGCGCGCGGCAAAGAAAACCGTCAAGAAGGTAACGCCGAAGAAAAAGGCCACCGCGAAAGCGAAGCCGGCGAAGAAGGTGGTAGCGAAAAAGACGGCGCCGAAAAGGAAAACGGCTGCGAAAGCAAAGCCCGCAAAGAAGATGGCGCCAAAAAAATCCGCGCCGAAGAAGAAGGTAGCGGCCAAGGCAAAGCCCGTCGCCAAAACCGCGCCGAAGAAAAAGACGGTCGCGAAGGCGAAGCCGGCGAAGAAGGCGGCACCGAAAAAATCCGTGGCGAAAAAATCCACGGCGAAAAAGACGGCGCCGGGCAACAGCTTCGGCGCCCGCCGCGTGCTGAAGGTCGGCAAGCGCAGCTACACCTATTTCAGCCTGCCGCATGCCGAAAAGAACGGCCTGGACGGCATTTCGCGCCTGCCCTTCTCGATGCGGGTGCTGCTGGAAAACCTGCTGCGCTTCGAGGACGGGCGCACGGTAACGGCCGACGACATTACGGCGGTCAAGACCTGGCTCAAGACCCGCACTTCGGATCGCGAAATCGCCTATCGCCCGGCCCGCGTGCTGATGCAGGATTTCACCGGCGTGCCGGCGGTCGTCGATCTGGCCGCCATGCGCGATGCGGTGAAGAGCCTCGGCGGCGATCCCAAAAAGATCAATCCGCTGGTGCCGGTCGATCTCGTCATCGACCATTCGGTGATGGTCGACAAGTTCGGCACAGCGACGGCCTTCAAGGAAAACACCGACATCGAGTACCTGCGCAACCGGGAACGCTATGAATTCCTGCGCTGGGGCTCCAAGGCCTTCGACAATTTCCGCGTCGTGCCGCCGGGAACCGGCATCTGCCATCAGGTCAATCTCGAATATCTGGCGCAGACCGTCTGGACGAAAAAGGAAGGCAAGGAAGAGATCGCCTATCCCGACACCTGTGTCGGCACCGACAGCCACACGACGATGGTCAACGGCCTTGCCGTGCTCGGCTGGGGCGTCGGCGGCATCGAGGCGGAAGCCGCGATGCTCGGCCAGCCGGTCTCGATGCTGATCCCCGAAGTCATCGGCTTCCGCCTGACCGGCAAGCTCAATGACGGCGTCACCGCCACCGACATGGTGCTGACCGTCACCGAAATGCTGCGCAAGAAGGGCGTGGTCGGCAAGTTCGTCGAATATTACGGACCGGGCCTCGACCATCTGGCGCTCGAGGACCGCGCCACCATCGCCAACATGGCGCCCGAATATGGCGCCACCTGCGGCTTCTTCCCCATCGACAACGAGACGCTGAAATATCTGCGCGCGACCGGCCGTCCGGAAGAACGCGTGGCACTGGTCGAGGCCTACGCGAAGGCGCAGGGCCTCTTCCGCGAAAAAGGCATGCCCGATCCCGTCTTCACCGACACGCTGGCGCTCGACCTCACGACGGTCGTGCCGAGCCTCGCCGGTCCGAAGCGCCCGCAAGACCGTGTCTCGCTGACCGACGTCAAGACGAACTTCCTCGGCGCGCTTGGCGGCGAGTTCGGCAAGCCCGGCCAGTCGAAGGCACGCGTGCCCGTTGAAGGCCGGGATTTCGATCTCGGTCATGGCGACGTCGTCATCGCGGCGATCACCTCCTGTACCAACACCTCGAACCCGAGCGTGCTGGTCGCAGCCGGCCTTGTCGCCCGCAACGCGCGCAAGAAGGGGCTCAAGGTAAAGCCCTGGGTGAAAACCTCGCTCGCACCCGGCTCGCAGGTCGTCACCGACTATCTGACCAAGTCGGGCCTGCAGGACGATCTCAACGCCATGGGCTTCGATCTGGTCGGCTATGGCTGCACCACCTGCATCGGCAATTCCGGTCCGCTGCCGGTCGAGATCAGCCAGGCGATTGCCACCCATGATCTGGTGGCCGCCTCGGTGCTCTCCGGCAACCGCAACTTCGAAGGCCGCGTCTCCCCGGATGTGAAGGCAAACTACCTCGCCTCGCCGCCGCTGGTCGTTGCCTATGCGCTGGCCGGCTCGACCCAGATCGACCTGACGACCGAACCGCTCGGCATCGGCGCGGACGGTCAGCCGGTCTACCTGAAGGACATCTGGCCCTCGGCAAAGGAGGTTGCCGAAACGGTGCGTAGCTGCGTGACCCGCGAGATGTTCCGCAAGCGCTACGCCAATGTCTTTGACGGTGACGCCAACTGGCAGAGCATCAAGGTCACGGGCGGCCTGACCTATGACTGGGACGGCGGTTCGACCTATGTTCAGAACCCGCCCTACTTCGTCGATCTGAAGCCGGAACCGGCAGCCCTTGCCGATGTGCGAGACGCACGGGTCCTCGGCCTGTTTGCCGATTCGATCACCACCGACCACATCTCGCCGGCCGGCAACATCAAGGTGAAGAGCCCGGCCGGTGCCTATCTGAACGCCAAACAGGTTGGTGCGCAGGATTTCAATTCCTACGGCGCCCGGCGCGGCAATCACGAAGTCATGATGCGCGGCACCTTTGCCAATATCCGCATCAAGAACCAGATGCTGCAGGGCGTCGAAGGCGGCTTGACCAAGCTGCAGCCCGAAGGCACCGAGATGCCGATCTACGACGCGGCGATGGAATACAAACGCCGCGGCGTACCGCTCGTTATTTTCGCCGGCAAGGAATATGGCACCGGCTCGAGCCGCGACTGGGCCGCGAAGGGCACGATGCTGCTCGGTGTCAAGGCGGTGGTCGCCCAGAGCTTCGAGCGCATTCATCGCTCGAACCTGGTCGGCATGGGTGTTGCGCCCCTGCAGTTCCTGGGTGACATGAGCTGGCAATCGCTCGGTCTCGACGGTTCGGAAACCGTGTCGATCGAAGGCCTCGCGCATGTGAAGCCGCGCACCAAGGTGAACGCGATCATCTCCTACAAAGACGGAACGAAGCAGGTGATCGAGCTTCTCTGCCGCATCGATACGCAGGATGAGGTCGAATATTACGAGAATGGCGGCATCCTGCCTTATGTGCTGCGTAACCTCGCGGCCTGAACAGCAGACCGATGACGAAAAGGGCGCTCTTTGGAGCGCCCTTTTTTTGTCCTCACCGCATCGTGACTCGCCTGTATGCGGCGGCCCGATCTATCTTCGGGCCGAAGGAGAAACCTCCCATGCTGTTGCGTTCCGTCATGGTTCTCGCCCTCGGTCTGTCCCTCGCGTCCATTGCCCGCGCCGAGACGCGGCCCGTGGTTGTCGAACTCTTCACGAGCCAGGGGTGTTCTTCCTGTCCCAAGGCCGATGCCTATCTGGCCGAACTCGCCGGGCGTGACGACGTGATCGCGCTGTCGTTCGCGGTCGACTACTGGGACTTCCTCGGCTGGAAGGACACATTGGCAAGCCCCGCCTTCACAAAGCGGCAACGCGCCTATGCAAAGGCGCTCGGCATTTCCGGTGTTTACACGCCGCAGATCGTGGTCGACGGCATTGCCGAAGGCGTCGGCAGCCACCGCGAAACAGTCGAAGAGCAGATCGCCGATCGGCGCGGCATTCCGCTCCCGGTCGCTTTGCACTTTTCCGACGATGGCGCCGCCCTGACACTCCATGTCGGCGCGGGCACGCCACCGGAACGCGCCGCCACACTCTGGCTGGTGCGCTATGCAAAGAAAGAGACGGTCGAAATCCGGCGCGGCGAGAATCGCGGCAAGACCATGACCTACGCGCATGCGGTACGCGGGCTGATGCCGATCGGCATGTGGGAGGGAGATGCCACAACGGTGACGCTGCCGAAAACGGAAATGCTGATGCAGGGCTATGAAGGCTGCGTCGCACTTCTGCAGGCGCGCGACGGCGGACCCATTCTCGGCGCGGCGCATATCGACATGGCCGCCGTCGCCGAAAAACCGGCGCGCTAGAAATCGGCGGGACCGGCCTCGCGCGTCAACAGATCCATGGTCTGCGTGAACTGCCCGCCCACATCCTGGGGGAGCTTGTAGACCCAGGCGCCCAGCCGCGCATTGAGTGCGGCCGCACGCGCTTCGGCGGCCTCGGCGTCGGCCCCCTCGACGGCCAGAGCGGGATCGACCGCGGCAGCGAACTTCGCCCACAGCGCGCCGCCCTGCCCGCCCATGCTCATGGTCAGACGTACACCGTCGAACGTATCGAAGAAAACCGTCGGCGCATTTTCGGGAAGGTCGAGCGTATCGGCGGGTCCGACCTCGTCGAAACTTTTGCCGGCAAGTGCCATCGCAATGCCGTTGACAACCGGCGCGCCGCGCGTCACCCGTCCTGCCGGGACATTGACGATGGCAAAGTCAGCCTGGTCCTTCGACGCGCGTTCGATAACAACCGGATTGTCGGTGCCACCCCAAAGCGTCACGCGCGCCAGCTCCTCGCGCGACATGTCGACAAACGTCGGGTCGAGCCACTCGGCGACCAACTTGAGTAGCGGCAGCCTTCCACGCGCCAGCCACGACTGATCCTCGCCATCGCGCCGCACATAGATGAGCCCCTCGCCCTGCACATCGACAGCACGCTCCGGAACTTTGCCGACTAGGACCGCCGCCATCCGGTCCTCGCCGCGGAAGAGCTCGACCCGCACCGCCGAACCGATATCCTCCGGCGGCAGCAAGCCGAGATTGCGATGCCACTCGGGGTTTGCCGTACGCGGTTCATAGGCTTCCATGTCACCCAGCCCGAGCAAGGTTTTCTTGACCAGTTCGGGATTGACCGGATAGCCGGCCCGCGCTTCTGCACCCCAGACGCCGTTTGAATCACGCAACATGACAACGCGGCTCACGCCATGCATCCCCTGGCTTGCGGTATAGACAATGCGATCGACCTGATCGAGCTGCGTGTCGAGCCCGGCAAAAAGTGGGTGCGGCGTGAATGTCGCCGCAACGCTACTGCGGTCGGTAACGACCGCGACCGTGGCCGCGACAACGGCGATGGCGGTCGCCAGTGCCAGCACCGCCAGATTGCGCAGCGGCCGGTTTTCCCAAAGGGACTGGAACGAAGCGGGCATGGGATCAGGCTCCCTTTTCCGCGCGCGCCTTGCGACGGCGATAGCGCAGGATCACCGCGCCAAGCGCAACGACCGTAATGAGAAGGGGCACCAACCCCACATTGACAAAGCGAAGTTGCGCGCCCAGCCCATCGATCTCGCGACGCAGGTTCCGCTGCACATCACGCAATTTCTTGCGGCTGTCGAGAAGTTCCGCGCGGAAGGCCTGAATCTCGCTTTCGACATCGACCTCGGTCGCACCGCCATTCGGCAAATCCGCAACCCCTTGCGTCTGCAATTGGGTCAGGCGCTGTTCGGTTTCGGCGATGCGGCCTTCAAGCGCTTCCTGTTCGGCAAGAAACCGCCGCTCGGCCGCGCGCCGCAGATCGTCGACAACCGTGAAAGGCCGGTCGATCCGGGCCCGCGCGCGCAGCGAAATCAGCTCGTTCGAACCCATCAGATTGTCGATCGCCGATACGACGAAGCTTGCATTATCGGCAATCGGCTGCGCCACACGCTCGCCGAGATAGGATTGCGTCTGAACCCAGAAGCGATCGTCGAAAATGTCGCTATCGGCAAAAAGAATGATATTCGCGTCGCCGACCGACTGTGCGAGATGTGCCTCCGGCTTGGCCGGGGTCGCGCGCGGGCTCGCCGCGCCGTCCTGAGCCTGCAACTCAACCTCCGGTGGCCCATCGAAAGCACTGGAGACCGGTCCCGACACGCGCGCGGCGATGACAAAGCTTTCGCCCGACGGTTCGAAACGGCGCAGGAGGTCGTCCGGTCTGGGTCCCGATTTTACATAGTCGAGGTCGTAGAGCTGCGCATCATCGGATGAGCGCACCAGCGGCGTGAAGCGCGTCGTCGCGCCTTCTGCCGGCGCCAGCGCGCCCACCGTACCGAGATTGAGCCGCATCACATCGGCGGTGACGATATCCTCGGCATCGACATTGGCGCGCTGCACGGCAAGCCAGATGACATAGTCGCTTTCCTGACGGCGCGCATCGAGGCCCGTCTGCACGCGTTGTGCAAGACCGCGATCGCCGACGATCTTGGTCGGGTCGTAGTCGACGCCCCAGTTTTTCAGCAGCGGCTCGAGATTGGACGCTTCGGTATAGCCGCGAACCGGTTGTCCGTCCGGGCCGGCGGTGAGGCTCACCTCCGAATGCGGATCGATGAAGGCGAGCACACGTCCACCGCGCATGACGAACTGATCGACGGCATAAAGCGTCGCCGGGTCGAGATCGCGCGGATGCGCGATCATCAGAACTTCAATCTTGTTCGGCACGGTCTGGAACTGCTGTTCCAGATATTCGAGCTCGAAGCGGTCGCGAAGCTCCTCATAGATCATGAAGGGTAACGATTCGCCGCGCATCGCCGACATCAACCCGCCCGTGCCGGTATCGAGCGGCAGGTTGGTGACGATGCCAAGCACCGGTCGCGCCGGACGGCTGAGGTTCTGGATCATCCGCGCGATATCGTATTCGAGATATTGTTCGCGCTCGTCGGTGAAGAACGGAATGGCTTCAAGTCCGTCGACGGCATTGGTGCCAACAAGCCCGAAATAGATAATGTCGCCCTGCGCCGTCGGTGCGCCCTTGAGGCCGAGCGACATGGCGAGGTCTTCCTGTTCGGAGAAAGGCTCAGGCTCGATCACCTCGAGGCGCAACTGCCCGTCCGAACGGTTGCGTATTTCCTCCAGAAGATCCCGCACATGGGTCGCATAGGTGCGGATGCGCGGATAGTCGTTGGCGAGCCGCTCCGAATAGAAGAAGCGCAGCGTGATCGGCTCTTCGATCTTCGCGACGACTTCGCCCGTGCCCTCCGACAATGTGTAAAGACGGTTCTCGGTGAGATCGATCCGAGCCGAGCGGAAGACGATATTCGAAAACAGATTGACGGCAAGAAACAGCACAGCGAGCAGCACCAGCATCACGATGCGGTAGGCCGAACGGCTGATCTGCTGGTTGAACATACCCGTCACCGCCTCAACCCGCCTTCTTCATGTCGACGACAATGCCGCAGGCAATCAGCCAGGCGCCAATCAGCGTCGCGAAGTAGATGATGTCGCGCAGGTCGATAACGCCGCGCGTGATCGCATTGAAATGCGTCAGGAAGGAGAAGGACGCTATCGTGTTGAGTACCTGCTGCGGCGCCCAGCCGGAGAAGAAGTCGATAACGATCGGAAGGCCCGAAACCGTGAATAGAAAACAGACGGCAACCGACAGAACAAAGGCGATCACCTGATTCCGCGTCACCGCCGAAAGGCAGGAACCGATGGCGAGATAGCCGCCGGCCATGAAGAAACTTCCAAGATAGCCGGCAAGAATGACGCCATTGTCCGGGTCACCCAGATAGTTGACGGTCAGCCACATCGGAAAGGTCAGCGCCAGCGCGAGACCGGAAAATGCCCAGGCAGCCAGAAACTTTCCAAGCACCGCCGCCCAGAGCGGCACCGGCAGCGACAACAGCAGTTCGATCGATCCCGTGCGGCGTTCCTCCGCCCAGAGGCGCATTGAAATGGCCGGGATCAGGAACAGATAAAGCCAGGGATGAAAGTTGAAAAAGATTGCGAGATCGGCCTGTCCGCTTTCGTAGTAGCCGCCGAGATAAAAGGTAAAGGCGCCCATCGTGAGCAGGAAGATCACGATAAAGATGAAGGCGAGCGGCGTCGCGAAATAGCCGCCGAGTTCACGGCGGAAGACGGCGAGAAGTTCGTTCATGCCGCATCCCTCTTCTCGCTCGAAGGTGCGAGATCCGAACGGGTCAGGCTGCGGAACACCTCGTCGAGGCGGCCGGGCTCGCCATAAAGCGCCCGCACCGGCCAGTTTTCGTCGCGCGCCAGACGCGCCACCGCATCGATCAGCAGCGTATCGCTCTCGCGCGCCGTTGCCGGAAAGAGCGTGAACGTGGTCTCGGCGCCGCGCGGTATGACTTCGATGCTGGCAATACCGGGCAGCGCCTTGAGTTTCTCGGCCATCTGCACCGTCGTTTGTCCGCCGAGCGTCAACGACACGGCGTTGTGATAACGCGAACGCGCCATCAACGAAGCCGGCGTTCCGTCGGCGACGACCCGGCCGCGATCGATGATCAGCGCACGGGTGCAGATCGCATCGACTTCTTCGAGAATATGCGTCGAAATAATGATCGCCTTCTCGGCCGACATGCGGCCGATCAGCTTGCGCACTTCGAATTTCTGGTTGGGATCGAGGCCGTCGGTCGGCTCGTCCATGATGAGGACAGGCGGATTGTGCAGGATCGATTGCGCCAGACCGACGCGGCGGCGGAAGCCTTTCGACAGTGTGTCGATCGGTTGATCGAGCACCCCGCCAAGCTCGGTCGCCTCGACCGCGCGGTCGATGGCCGTCAGCGCCTCGCTGCCCGAAAGCCGGCGCACCCGCGCGATAAACCGCAGAAAACCGCGCGGCGTCATGTCGCCATAGGCCGGCGCACCTTCCGGCAGATAGCCGATGGTGCGCTGCGCGGCCAGCGTGTCCTTGACGATGTCATGGCCGCAGATGCGGGCCTGCCCGGCGCTCGGCGCCAGAAAGCCCGTGATCATTTTCATGGTGGTGGATTTGCCGGCCCCGTTGGGGCCGAGAAAGCCCAGAACCTCGCCGCGCGCGACCGAGAAACCGATATTGTCGACCGCCGTGAACGGGCCGAAATGCTTGGTCAGACCGTCGATGACGATCATCGCCTCGCCGGCTGCTGCGGAAGGAGCTTGTGTCGCCGTTTCCATTTCCGATCGGCCGATGATGCCTCTCCCCGGAACCTTGCCTTGTCCGGCCATGCCGACGGCAATTTCGTTTCCCTTTGCGCGCGCCTTTTCGCAAGCGCGGCCTGCCTCCCATGCAGGCAGTCTGTGTAGGACAGGCCGCCAACCCCTTCAAGTGAAAGATGTTTCATTTTCAACACGCTGACCCCGGCGCACAAAAGCTTGCCGTCCGGGAGGGGGAACCCGGACGGCTGGAGCTATCGCTCTTGGGACGTTTTGCTGCGCTCTAAATCCCTCGGGGGGTGAGGGAAGGATGGCCCGGCTCCCCCAATCTATCCCGGTGGGGCTGGGGGGCTGATGAAACCGGAACGTCGCAAGGAACCGGGCCAAAGAGGCAACGGTGCTAATCTGGCGGCCCAGTGTGGCCCCGCAAGGGCCGAAAAAAGGCAATATTGTGGTTTCAGAACAAATCGCCGGCGCCTGAAAAACCAAGGCGCGCCGCCGAAAATATAACAATCGGATGACGGCGCGGCCTCGCTTGTGCCATGCTGAAAAGACCGAAGGCCCCGCCCGCAAGGAGGACCGCCGCCCGCATGACCGACAGCGTCGACTACGTGCCCCGGAGGGGCGAGGCGGAACGCGGGCTGACGCTGGTGGCAACCGCCCCCATTCAGAAAAAGCCGCGCGAGCCGGAGGTTTTTTTCAACCGGACCGAGCTCGACGCGATCCTCTCCGTATATGGACGCAAAGTGGCCGACGGCGAATGGCGCGACTATGCGATGGGCGGCTTCAGGGAAGTCGCGGTGTTCTCGGTCTTCCGCCGCGCCAGCGAAATGCCGCTCTACCGGATCGAGAAGCGCCCGAAACTGGCGCGCAAGCAGGGCGCCTATGCGGTGGTGGCGGCGACCGGCCTGATCCTGAAGCGCGGCCACGACCTCAAACAGGTGCTGAAGGTCTTCGACAAGCGCGCCTTGAGGCTGGTCGACGCCTGAGACCCAGAAGGCGCAAACGAAAAGCCCCGGCATCGCTGCCGGGGCTTTGTTTTTGCCGATGTTTCAGCGCTTTAGCTGCGCTGGCTGCCGAGGAACTGCAGCAGGAACATGAACATGTTGATGAAGTCGAGATAGAGCGAGAGCGCGCCCATCACGGCTTTCTTGCCGGCGGCAGCGACGCTGTCGCCTTCGTAATACATGCCCTTGATGCGCTGCGTGTCATAGGCGGTGAGGCCGGCGAAGACGAGGACGCCGATCACCGAGACCGCGAATTGCAGCGCCGAGCTCTGCAGGAAAATATTGACGACCATCGCGATGATGACGCCGATCAGGCCCATGAACAGGAACGAGCCCATGCCGGTCAGGTCGCGCTTTGTCGTGTAGCCGTAAAGGCTTAGCGAGCCGAAGGCGGCCGCCGTCACGAAGAAGGTCGTGGTGATGCTCTCACCCGTATAGACGAGGAAGATCGACGACAGCGACAGGCCCATGACGCCGGCAAAGAGCCAGAAGGTGCTCTGCGCCGCGAAGAGGCTCATCTTCTGGATGCGGAAGCTCAGGAAGAAAATAAAGCCGAGCGGCGCCAGCATGACCACCCACTTCAGCGGGCTCGCATAGATCGCCTGACCGAATTCGCTGAAGGCCAGACCCGCCGGCGTTTCGACGACGGCGGCGTTATAGGCGAACAGCGCGACGAGGCCGGTGAGGGCCAGCGCGCCCGCCATGTAATTGTAAACACTGAGCATATAGCTCCGAAGGCCCTGGTCGATCGCCATGTCGGCGCGGCGACCGAGCTCTACCTGATGGAGCCGTTCCTGATCGTAATTCGCCATGTATCTGCACCCTCCTGCGTGTGCCTGTTGTCAATATTGGCTGAGGAGCGCGGAAATTCAAGCAAAACCGGGGGCTTATCGTGAAGATTGGGTAACGCTTTCCAAGACTTAGCCGGCCTTCGACAGGCAGCGGCGATAGCCGCGGACCCCCCCTCTGTCACAAAACTGTCAAAAAACTGTCACAAAAGGCCGGAGCGCCACTTTATCCCCGCCCGCAGGCCCGGCTTATCCCGCAACTTATCCCGCAACTTGTCCCCGGCGACGCGTCGCGCCGGCAGCGCAGCGCTGAAAAAATACTTGTCCCCGCTTTTTGGTGGCGCGCGATTTCCGCTCAGTCGGCCCGCAGCACCGGCGCCGCCGGTGCGGCCAGCGCCCGCCAGGTGCCGGCAAGACCGAGCGCGACGGTCAGCAGCGCCGCGCCGGCGACCGTGAGGGCGAGCGTGCCGGGCAGGAAGCGCCAGGGCATGCCCATCAGGAAGGTGATGACGGCGAAGGCCGCCAGCGTGCCGGCCAGCGCCGCGACCAGCGCGGTCGCGAAGCCCAGCAGCGCATATTCGCGGACATAGATGCCGAGAATGCGCCCCGTCGTCGCCCCGAGCACTTTCAGGACGACCGCATCGCGTACCCGCGCCGAGAAGCCGGCCGCCATCGCGCCCGAAAGCACGAGAATGCCGGCGGCCAGCGTGACGGCGCCAGTGGCGCGCACCGCCATGGCGAAATCCTCAAGCAGCTTGTTGACGGCCAGCAGCGCTTCCTTGACGCGCACGGAGGTGATGTTGGGGAAGCGCGCGGTGACCTCGCGCTCCAGCGCCTCCTCGGCGGCATTGCCGCCATCCATCGTGACGGTGGCCAGCACCGTGTGTGGCGCCGCCGACAGGGCGCCCGGCGAGAACACCAGCACGAAATTGATGCCGAGCGTCGACCAGTCGATCTCGCGCGTATTGGCGATGGTCGCCGCCATTTCGCGGCCAAGCACATTGACGGTGATGGTATCGCCGACATCGACGCCGAAGCCCCGGGCGAGATCCTCGCCGAAGGACACGAGCGGCGGTCCGGCATAATCCTCCGGCCACCAGCTGCCGCGCACCAGCGTCGAACCGGCCGGCAGCGCCGCCGCATAGGTGATGCCGCGATCGCCGCGCAGCGCCCATTGCACATCGGGGGCGACCGTCAACTGGTCGGACGGCACGCCATTGACCGCGGCGATCCGTCCCCGGAGCATCGGCACGCGATCGAAGGAGGTGACGCCGGGGCTGGCGGTGACGATCTCCTCCAGCCCGTCGATCTGATCGGGTTGCACATCGACGAAGAAGAAGGCGGGCGCCCGGTCGGGCATCTCGCCCTGGATTTCGCCGGTGAGGTTGCCGTTGATCAGCGACACGGTGACGAGCAGCGTCAGACCGAGCCCGAGCGAAAGCACGATCGCCGGTGTCGGCGCGCCCGGCCGGTGGATATTGGCCAGCGCCAGACGCAGGCCCGGCGAACGGACGCGGGGCGCGCGCGCCGCCAGCGCCATGATGCCGCGCGCGGCGCCAAAGAGGATAATGAAGACGCCGGCCGCGCCGCCGACGAAATAAAGCGCGAACAGCCGTTCCTCGGCCAGCGCGATCGCCATGCCCGCCAGCGCCAGAAGCGCGCCCGCCGTCGCCGCGACATAGACCGGGCGCGGGAACCGCCGCACCGGCGCCACGAGATCGCGGAAGAGGCTCGTTGCCGGAACCTCACGCGCGCGCGCCAGCGGCCAGATCGCGAAAGCAAGCGCGGTCAGCACACCATAGGCGGCAGCGAGCACGAGCGGCGCGCCGTAGAGACCGAGATCGGCCGGAATGGGGATCAGATCGCCCGCCACCGCCTCGACGATGAAAGGCGTGGCGCCGCCGATGACAAGACCGATGACAATGCCGATGGCGGCGAGCGCCATCACCTGCATCAGATAGAGCCGGAAGATCAGCGCACCCGGCGCGCCGAGACATTTGAAGGTGGCGATGACGGTGCGCTTGCCGTCGAGATAGGATTTGACCGCATTGGCAACACCGACGCCGCCGACGACAAGCGCGGTCAGGCCGACCAGCGACAGAAACAGCGCCACCCGCTCGACGAAACGGCGCACGCCCGGCGCGCTGTCGCCGCGATCCTGCACCCGCCAGCCGGCATCCGGAAAGCGTTCATTGAGCGTGGCGACCCAGGCGGCGATGCCGGCACCCGACCGCTGCGCCTCCGGCAACCGCACCCGGTAGTGATAGCTGACGAGACTGCCGGGCTGCACCAGCGCCGTCGCCTCAAGCGCTTCCATGGCGATCATGGCGCGCGGCCCGAGCGCGAAACCGTCGGAGACCCGGTCGGGCTCGCGCGTGATCGCGGCGCGCAACTGAAGCTCGGCCTCGCCGATGCGGACGAGATCGCCGACCGCGACGTCGAGCCTGGTCAACAGATTGGGTTCGACGACAAGGCCCCAGTGACCGTCGCGAAAGGCCAGCGCGTCGGCGAGCTCCATGTCGGGCGCGAGTTCCATCGCCCCGTAAAGCGGATAGACATTGTCGACGGCCTTCAGCTCGACCAGCGTTTGCGCGCGCGCGGCCGCATCGCCATTCGTGACCTCAAGGTTGCGCGCCATGGCGCGCATTTCGGCCATCTCCGAAACCGCATTGCCGTCCGAAATGAAGGCAAGTTCCTCACCCGTCGCCGCGCGGTGGATCAGACGAATGGCAACATCGCCGCCGAGAATTTCCTGACCGCCTTCGGCAAGGCCGCGCGTCAGCGCCGACGACACCGAACCGACGCCGGCAATCGCCGCGACGCCGAGCGCCAGACAGGCAATGAAGACGCGAAAGCCCTTGAGGCCGCCGCGCAACTCGCGCCGCGCCAGACGGGCGGCAAGGGTGAAGGAGGCCGAACCGTTCACGCGTGCGCCCCGCCGGCAAGCGGCGCCGCCACGCCCGCCTCGATGCTCTCGACCAGACCGTCGCGCAGGCGGATGACGCGGTCGCAACGTGCCGCCAGCGCTTCGTCATGGGTGATCAGGATCAGCGTCGTGCCCTTGCGCGCATGCAGGTCGAACATCAGCGCGATGATTTCGGCGCCGGTCGCCTGATCGAGATTGCCGGTCGGCTCGTCGGCCAACAGGATTTCGGGGTCGCCCGCAACCGCGCGCGCCAGCGCCACGCGCTGCTGCTCGCCGCCCGACAATTGCCCCGGATAATGGGTCAGCCGGTGGCCGAGCCCGACCAGACGCAATTCTTCCTCGGCGCGTTCGAAGGCATCGGCGCGGCCGGCGAATTCAAGCGGGATCGCGACATTTTCAAGCGCCGTCATGGTCGGGATCAGGTGAAAGGACTGGAAGACGATGCCGACGCGGTCGCGGCGGAAGCGCGCCAGCCCGTCCTCGCCAAGCGCTGTCAGATCCTCGCCCGCCGCATGGATGCGGCCGGAACTCGGCCGCTCGAGACCGGCCAGCACCATCAGCAGCGTCGACTTGCCCGAGCCGGACGGCCCGACAAGACCCGCCGCCTCGCCGCGCGCAATGGTGAGATCGATACCGCGCAGGATGTTGACCGGGCCGGCGGCGCTGGGCAGGGTCAGGCGGACGTCGTCGAGTTCGATGATGTTGCTGTTGGGCAAGGGGGCTTGGCTCTCTATATCATGAGGCGGGGGCAGCGGACGGCCAGCATAGGCCGGAACGGCGACGGGAGAGAAAGACACTCGATGATGCGATATGGGCGATATGGCCTTTCAATGCGCTATTGCAAGCTTTTACCGGCTTTTCTGCTGGCTGCCACCCTTTCGCTGGCGCCGGCGGCCGCCGGCGAAGGCACGCGCGCGCTGACCATCGTGGCCCTCGGCGACAGCCTGACGGCGGGCTATATGCTGGGCCCCAATGAAGATTTTGCGAGCCAGCTTGAGGCAGCGCTGACGGAAGCCGGTCACGAGAATGTGAAGATCGCCAATGCCGGCGTCTCGGGCGACACCAGCGCCGGCGGGCTGGCGCGGCTCGACTGGGCGGTCGGTCCCGACGCCGATGCGGTGATTGTCGAACTTGGCGCCAATGACGCGTTGCGGGCGATCGACCCCGCGGTGACACGGGAAAATCTCGAGACGATCGTGACGCGGCTGAAGGCGCGCGGGCTTCCGGTGCTGCTGGCCGGCATGCTGGCGCCGCCCAATCTCGGCGCCGAATACGGGGCCGCCTTCAATGCGATCCATGCCGATCTCGCCGAAACGCACGGCTTGATCCTCTATCCCTTCTTTCTCGACGGCGTCGCCGGCGAGCGCCGCCTCAATCTCGGCGACGGCATTCATCCGACAGCGGAAGGTATCGGCATCATTGTCGAGCGGATCTTGCCGCAAGTGGAAGAGTTGATCGCGCAGGCAAGGAACGGGGATGCGGTGAATTGAGGGGGCAACGACGCCGGACGACGTCATTGCGAGGAGCATAGCGACGAAGCAACCCAGAAGCGGCAGGCGCTGTGCTTGCGGCTTCTGGGTTGCTTCGCTTCGCTCGCAATGACGAAACGAGAAGCGGAAACGCGGGAAAACACCCCGCGTGACACACAGCGCCGCGAACCAGTATAAATCACCAACATAAAATCGAACGGGGGGACGACATGGAATATCGCCAGCTCGGGCGCACCGACCTGAAGGTGAGCGCGATCTGTCTCGGCACCATGACCTGGGGCCAGCAGAACACCGAAAGCGAAGGCCACGCGCAGATGGATTATGCCATCGCCGAAGGCATCAATTTCTTCGACACGTCGGAAATGTATGCGGTGCCGCCGAAGCCGGAAACGCAAGGCTCGACCGAAAAGATCATCGGTTCATGGTTCAAGGCGCGCGGCAACCGCGACAAGGTGATCCTGGCGACCAAGGTGGCCGGCCGCTCGCCGATGACCTGGCTGCGCGACGGCGGCGAAGGCACCGAGCAGACGGCGGCGCAGATAAAGGAAGCCGTCGACAAGAGCCTGAAACGTCTGCAGACGGATTATATCGACCTCTACCAGCTGCACTGGCCCGACCGCCCGATCAATCTTTTCGGCGGCCTCGGCTACAAGCATATCGAGGGCAAGACGCATCCGATCGAGGAGATCCTCGAAGCGCTGCAGGCGGTGGTCAAGGCCGGCAAGGTCCGCCATATCGGCCTGTCGAACGAGACGCCCTGGGGGACGATGAAGTTCCTGCATCACGCCGAGACGAAAGGCTTGCCGCGCGTGCAGTCGATCCAGAACGCCTACAACCTCCTGAACCGCACCTTCGAGTTGGGCGGTTCGGAAATCGCCCATCGCGACCAGGTGGGCCTGCTTGCCTATTCGCCGCTGGCGCAGGGCTATCTCTCCGGCAAATACCAGAACGGCGCGCGGCCCGAAGGCTCGCGCAAGGCGCTGTTCAACCGGCTGCAACGCTACGAGTCGCCGCAGACCGACAAGGCGATCGAGGCCTATCTGGCCGTGGCGAAGAAGCACGGGCTCGATCCCTCGCAAATGGCCAACCAGTTCGCGACCACGCGGCCCTTCGTGACTTCCATCATCATCGGCGCGACGACGATGGAGCAGTTGAAGCTGGCGGTAACCAGCCGCGAAGTGAAATGGACCGAGGAACTCGAAAAGGACATCGAGGCCGCGCATCTCGCGCAGCCCAACCCGGCGCCTTGAAGCTTGCTCCTGTTCCTTTATCGTCATTGCGAGGCGCCGGAGGCGCCGCGGCAATCCATGGCGGCAGGCACGGCGTTTGCGGCTTTCTGGATTGCTTCGTCGCTTCGCTCCTCGCAATGACGGGCGAAGAACAGTAGAGACATCATGATCCGCCTTTTCACCGCGCTTGAAATTCCCGACGAGGCGGCGGAGAAGCTGGTGCGGCTGCAGCGGGGGATCGAGGGCGCGCGCTGGATCGACCGCGCCGACCTGCACATCACTTTGCGTTTCATCGGCGATGTGGCCGAAAACATCGCCGCCGATATCGACGACGCGCTGGCACTCATTCCCGTCACACCTTTCGAGGTCGAGCTTGAAGGCGTCGGCGAATTTGGCGGCGAGCGGCCGAACGCGCTCTGGGCAGGCGTGAAAATGTCGGAGCCCTTGCGCATTCTGCAGGGCCGCCACGAAAGCGCGATGCGCCGCGTCGGCCTGAAGCCCGAGACGCGGAAGTTTCATCCCCATGTGACGGTGGCGCGCATTACGCGCGCCAGTGTCATGGATGTCGGGCACTATATCGCCGCCAACAATCTCTTCGCCGCGCCGCGTTTCACGGTCGAGCGTTTCACGCTTTTTTCGGCGAAGGGCGGGACCGGCGGCGGGCCTTACGTGGCCGAGCGGCGCTACCCGGAAGATGATTGGGACGACGGCGAGGGGTAGAAGAGCCTTCTGTCTTTCTTCCCACCCTCCCCTTGGGGAGGGTCGAAATGCGCGAGCGCAGCGAAGCGGATTTCGGGGCGGGGGCGCGGCGCGGCCGACAGTGAAACCGCTGGCGACAGCATTCCGGACTTCTTCCGTCCCCCGCCCCAAACCGCCCACTTTATTTCCGCATTTGCAGACAAGCTGAAAATGGGCGGTTTGACCCTCCCCAAGGGGAGGGTGGGAAGAAGTAGCGGCATCGGCAAACTCACGCCCCCGCCGCTTCCTCGATTTCGTGCATGTCCTCGTCGGACAGCCCCATGTGGTGGCCGATCTCATGCACCAGCACATGCGCGATCAGGTGATCGAGCGGCTCGTCATATTCGGCCCAGTAGTCGAGCATCGGGCGGCGATAGAGAAAAACCATGTCGGGCAGATGCGCCGGCTCCATCACCGAGCGGTCGATATGGGAAATGCCCTGATAAAGGCCAAGCAGGTCGAAGGGGCTTTCAAGCGCCATCTCCACCATCACCTCCTCGTCGGGAAAATCCTCGATGCGAATGATGACGCCCTCGCAGCGGGCGCGAAAGCCTTCGGGAAGGCGGGCAAAGGCCGCATCCGCGAGCGTCTCGAAATCCTCAAGCGTGGGCGCCTTGACGCCTTTCCAGTTCATCGGCTTCTCTCCTCTTGCGCGCAGAGCTTAGGAGCGCGAGGCTCATGCTGCAAATTCAGGGAGACGGCGATGACCGAAAAGCTGAACGGCAAAGCACGCGACAAGGCCCTTGCGGGCCTCACGGGCTGGACGAAGGTGAAGGGCCGCGACGCCATCGAAAAGGCGTTCAGGTTCAAGGATTTCAACGAGGCCTTCGGCTTCATGACGCGCGTCGCGCTGGTGGCCGAGAAGATGGACCATCATCCCGAATGGGCCAATGTCTATAACCGCCTCGATGTGATC
>JAUXOE010000120.1 GCA_030682415.1 Parvibaculum sp. | reverse complement strand
CGCGGCGGCCAGCATGTCGTGGAACTTGATGGCGCAGGCCATCAGGCTGTTCAGATTGACGTCCATCACCTTCTGGAAGCCGTCCATCTTGAATTCGCCGCGCTTGTAGATGACCGTGCCCTGGCAAAGCACCAGAATGTCCAGCGTCTTGAATGGCGGCGCATAGGCCTCGATGGCGTCGAAATCGGCGACATCCATATGGGCATAGTGAAGACCCTTGAGGTCGGAGCCTTCGGCGCCGTCATAATCCTTCGCGCTCGCCCGCGTGCCCCAGACATGCACCTCGGCGCCGCGCGTGCGATAGGCATGCGCGATGCCGTTGCCGATGCCGCTCGAGCCGCCGACGACCAGCGCGGTTTTCCCTGAGAAATCCAGATCCTTCATGCCGCTTCCCCTCTTTCTTTTTTTCTCTTGTTCGTTTCAGCCGATCAGGCTTCATCTTCCGGCCGGCAACCCCGGCCAGCCTGCCGTCAGATGAAGCCGGAATTTACCAGCTCAGCCGGCCCAAGGTTGGGGGCAAGTTCAAAATGTTCAAAGGACTCTACTTCCAACTGGATGAAATTTGGGGCTCACGTCAGCCGCTGCGTCTTGCCCCGGCCGGCCCCGAAAGCCTGCAAATACGTGGCAAATACGGTGACAGGAGCAACGATTCCCACGCTCGGAAGGGAACGTTGCTCCTGTCACCGTAATCGCAGTCGAGGGACACGAAGGGCATCAGGTGGCTTGCGAAGATCGCTACGAGGGACTCGATCTATAGATAAAAACTTTCAGTCTTCCCCGGGGTCCAGACGCTCAGCCCCTGCAACAGCCACCCCTGAAGGCCGTTGCGATAGTAGAGAATGCGCTCGGCCGGGAAGCCGGCCTCCACCATATTGCGGATCGCCGTCGGCGATTGCCCGCACCAGACACCGTTGCAGAACAAGGCGACGCGGGCCGCATCGCGGCAATCCCACCCCTCCGCCCCACGGCGACACCCGAGATGCTCCATCGCCTGATCGGTATCGGTAAAGGGCAGATTGACCGCGCCGGGAATCGTATATTTTGCATATTGGTCCCGCTTGCGCCCGTCTGCGACCACGATATCCGGCGCGCTCAGCGCTTCGATCAATTCAAGTTCGCCAAGCGGCACGACACCCGCAACCGGAACGAGCGGTTGCAGCAGCGCCGGAGGAGCGGGCCGGGACGTGTGCGCCCATTCGTCCGTCAGACGATGGTCGGCATCCGGGACGCGGGAAATTTCGATAGCACCATCAGGTGTGTCGACGGACAGGCTGACGACGCCTTCCTTGATACATAGCGGCGCGTCTTGAGCCTCAGACATTCCTCACGACCTCGACCAGCATATCGCGGACCTGTCCGGCGACAGCATGCAACGCGGCATTATCGATCGCCAATACGGCAGTATGGTGGCGGCAATACGGTGACAGGAGCAACGATTCCTTCTGAGCATGGGAATCGTTGCTCCTGTCACCGTATCCCCGCCCCGTATCCCCGGCAGGCGATCCTCGGGCGCCGGAATCGCGTCGATCCCGATACCTGAAGATTTGTCATGACAATGTCTGGCAACGATGCTATATGAAGGGCTTCTCTATTTCAGGAGATCCCGGCCATGGGCACGACAACAGTCACCCGCTCCGAAAAACTCGATCTCAGGCTCAGCCGCGAGGCGAAGCGGACCCTCCATGCGGCGGCGGCGGCCCAGAACCGCTCGGTGAGCGAGTTCGTCCTTGAAAGCGCGCTCGCAAAGGCGGCCGAGACGCTGCCCGATCGTCAGCGTTTTGCGCTCGATGCGGAAGGCTGGAAGGCCTTCCAGGCCGCGCTCGATGCGCCGCCCCGCCCCCTGCCCCGATTGAAGCGCCTGCTGGCCACACCGGCTGCGGCCCCGTCCCGCCGCAAATGACCGACGCCTTCAGCGTCGAAAAACTCCGCCGCGATCATGCGGTGGACGGCTTCGACTGCGGCAAGGAAGCGCTCAACCGGTTCCTCATCCGCAACGCACTCCAGAACCAGCAGGCCAATGCCTCGCAAACCTATGTGCTTGTCATGGAAGGCCGTGTCGCCGGCTACCACACGCTGGTCGTCGGCGAGGTCGCCTATGACGATGCACCGGAGCGCCTGAAGAAAGGCCTCGCCCGCCATCCCGTGCCGGTCATGCTGCTCGCGCGTCTCGCCGTCGCAAGCGATTGCCAGGGCCGGGGTATCGGCCCCGCGCTTCTCAAGGATGCTCTCCTTCGAACGCTACAGGCCGCCGACATTGCCGGCATCCGCGCCTTCATGGTTCACGCAAAGGATGACGAAGCGCGCGCCTTCTACGCGCATTTCGATTTCATCGCATCGCCGTCCGATCCGATGCATCTCTACGTCCTCCTCAAGGACGTCAAAGCGCTTCTGCGCTGACAGGCGGCCGGATGGACAGCGCGCTGCCAATCGCTCGATGGCGCCGTATCGATCCGATCCGCCTGTCGGAGAGGACGGCCGTCCGGCTGCAACGTCTTGCCCCAATAGGCCCCAAACGCCTATATAAAGCCCTGCGCGGCCTGCCCGTCCGGCAGGCCGTCCCCAAGGGTCCGGCCATGTTGCTCCTGATCGATAATTACGACAGCTTCACCTACAACCTGGTCCACTTCCTGGGCGAGCTGGGGGCGGAGGCGCGCGTCCATCGCAACGACAAGATCACCGTCAACGAGGTGCTGGCGGCCGCGCCCCAGGCCATCGTGCTCTCGCCCGGCCCCTGCGACCCGGACAAGGCCGGCATCTGCCTCGACCTCATCGCTGCCGCCGCCGCGCACCGCATCCCGCTTTTCGGTGTCTGTCTCGGCCATCAGGCGATCGGCCAGTCCTTCGGCGGCAAGGTCGTGCGCGCGCCGACCCTGATGCATGGCAAGCTCAGCGCCATCCATCATGGCGGCAAGGGCGTCTTTCGCGGCCTGCCGAGCCCCATCGAGGCGACGCGCTACCATTCGCTGACCGTCGAGCGCGAGAGCTTTCCCGATTGCCTCGAAATCACCGCATGGACCGCCGACGGCGTCATCATGGGCGCGCAACACAAGGAGCTGCCGATCCACGGCGTCCAGTTCCATCCCGAAAGCATCGCGTCGGAACACGGCCACGACATCCTGCGCAACTTCCTGCAGATCGCCGGCGTCAACACGCGCGAACTGGCGTGAGGGGGCGGTTGCGGCCATGACCGATCTCAAATCCACAATCGCGCATCTGGCCGAGGGCCGTTCGCTCGACCCCAATGAAGCGCGCGCCGCCTTCGAAACCGTGATGTCGGGCGAGGCGACGCCGGCGCAGATCGCGGCCTTCCTGATGGGGCTGCGCGTGCGCGGCGAAACCGTCACCGAGATCACGGCCGGCGCCACCGTCATGCGCGAGAAGATGCTGCGCGTCACGGCGCCGCGCGAGGCGATCGACATTGTCGGCACCGGCGGCGACGGCGCGGGCACATACAACATCTCGACCGCCACCGCCCTTGTGGTTGCCGCCTGCGGCGTGCCGGTCGCCAAGCATGGCAACCGCAAGGCCTCCTCGCTTTCGGGCACGGCGGACGCGCTGGAAAGCCTCGGCGTCAAACTCGACATTGGTCCCGCCATCATTGCCGATTGCATCGACCAGGCCGGTATCGGCTTCATGTTCGCCCAGATGCATCATTCGGCGATGAAGCATGTGGCGCCGGTGCGCGGCGAGCTCGGCATCAAGACCATCTTCAACATGCTGGGGCCGCTTTCCAATCCGGCGCTGGTCAAGCATCAGCTTCTCGGCGTCTTCGACGCCAAATGGGTCGAGCCCTTCGCCGAAGCGCTGCGCAATCTCGGTTCCGAAAGCGCCTGGGTGGTGCACGGGTCGGACGGTCTCGACGAATTGACGACGACCGGTCCGAGCACTGTTGCCGAACTGAAGGGCGGCGAGATCCGCGTCTTCGAGGTGACGCCGGAGGAAGCGGGCGTCAAGCGCGCCACCGCCGATCAGCTCAAGGGCGGCGACCCGTCGGAGAACGCGCAGGCGATCCTGCGTCTGCTCGACGGCGAGAAAGGCCCCTATCGCGACATCGTGCTGCTCAATGCCGCGGCGGCGATGATCGTCGCCGGCAAGGCATCGACGCTGAAGAAGGGCGCCGAGCTAGCGGCACTCGCCATCGACAGCGGCGGCGCCAAGGCGGCGCTTGATACGTTGATCGCGGTTTCGAACGGGAAGCCGCCGCATGGCTGACATTCTCGAAAAGATCGGCGCCTACAAGCGCGACGAGATCGCGACCGCCAAGCGCGCCCATCCACTCGCCGAGGTCGAGGCAGCGGCGCGCGGCGCTTCGCCCGTGCGCGGCTTTGCGGCGGCGCTCCGTTCACGCATCGCCTCGGGCCGCCCCGCGCTGATCGCCGAAATCAAGAAGGCAAGTCCCTCCAAGGGTCTCATCCGTGCCGACTTCGATCCGCCGGCGCTTGCCCGCGCCTATGAGGCCGGCGGCGCCGCCTGTCTCTCGGTGCTGACCGACGGTCCGTCCTTTCAG
>JAUXOE010000112.1 GCA_030682415.1 Parvibaculum sp. | reverse complement strand
TGACCGGCGCAAACCGCAACACCGTCAAGAAGCACCTGGCCACACTGGTGCAGTCAAGGCATCTGGCACAGCACGGCACAGGCAAAGGAACGTGGTATGGGCGTGCGTCATAGCCATGGATCAAGGCCGCATCTGAAATGCTGGCGGCGGGGGGCTTGACGACATCGCAGGCCGGCGCGCCTTCGACGCCATGGGCGCCGCCTTTGCCGGCATCAACGCGCTGATCGACGCGGCCTTTCCCGGCACCGACATCGACCGCGCGGCAAAGGGGCTCAGGCGGTTGATCGGGTTGCTGGAGGAAAAAAGCGCGTCGTAACACGCAGGAGAACCGTTCAATGGAAATCCTTCCCTTCGAAAATCTCGCGCCCACGCTTCACGCCGAAGCCGCGCGCATTCTCCGTGACGCGCTCGCTCATATGCCATCCGCCTATGGCAAACCGGGCGAGGCGGAAGCGGAGGTCGCGGACGTCCTCGGCAATCCGGAACGCCAGGCGCTGGCAGCCGTGGAGGACGGCAGGCTTCTGGGCTGGATCGGCTGGATTGATGAAATGTATTCGCATAGCTGGGAGCTGCATCCGCTCGCGGTTGACGAACCGCATCGCCGCAAGGGCGTTGCGCGCCGCCTCGTCGCCGCACTCGAAGCGCGCGCCCGTGACGCCGGCATCCTCACCCTCTGGCTCGGCACGGACGATGATTATGGCGGCACGAACCTCCACGGGAAGCACCTCTTCCCGAACGTGCTCGATCATGCCGCCCGTATCGAGCAGAAGGACCCGCGCCACCCCATCGCTTTCTACCGGAGCGCGGGCTTCGAGGTCGCGGGACTGCTGCCGGATGCGAACGGCCCCGGCAAGCCCGACATATTGATGGTGAAGCGTGTGGGCGGTTAGGCCGCGCGCGCGAATTTCTGGACAGGGCACTGAATCCGGACGCCTCCCCCATCGGCCTTCCCCCCAAGCGCCAGGAACGGAAATGGAGCACCGCCCCTACACCTCGTCGCCGGGTTTCCATCCGGGTTGCGTGTCGAAAGTCGGCAGTGTCTCGTCCATCAGATCCCAAGGGGCCCGTGTGCGGGCGAAGATCGCGACCTGGGGCACGAGATCGTCGGACCTCTCAAGCGTGCCGGCGGCAACCGTCATGACGCCCGGCATGCCGGTGTTGCGGCCGAAAAGCGGGCTGCCGCAGACGCCGCAGAAAATGCGCGTCACCGTGTTGCCGTTTTCCGAGGTCATGTCGAAACTCGAGGGGTTTCCGGAAATGCGGATGCCGTCGGCATGGAACATCGCGCCAGTGGTGTGCCCGGCGCCGCTCACGCGCTGGCAATCCCTGCAATGACAATGCGCGACCACGATAGGGTCGCCATCGATCTCGTAGCTGCATGCGCCGCAAAGACATCTGCCATGCCGCATATTTTCCCTCCCGTTTTTTGTTCGCGCCCGCCTGGCGGCGCGACAGGCTAGCCCGCGGGGGCGGCGGCGACCAGAAGGCCGGCACGGCCTCACGGCATCGTGTTTGGGGTGGCGTTTGATGCAAAGACCCCTCACCCCACCACCATGAACCCCAGCCCGAGCAGCAAGGCGCCGGCCAGCGAGGCGGCGAGGTAGAGGGCGAAGACCGGCAGGCGCACCAGCGCGAAGACGGCCATGGCGGCCGGCAGGCTGGTGACGCCGCCCGCCAGCAGAAAGGCCATGCCGGCGGCGGGCGCCATGCCCTGGTCGATGAAGCCGGCGACAAGCGGCAGCGCCGCATAGCCGTTGAGATAGGCCGGCACGCCGACAAGGACGGCCATGGCGACCGAGGCGAAACCGTCGGTGCCGACGAAGCGGATCACCGTTTCGGCCGGAAGCCAGGCGACCAGCAGGCTTTCGAGCAGGAAGGCGAGCGCCAGCCACTTGGCCAGAAAGAGCGCGATGTCGAGCGACGCGGTGCGGAACTTGTCGCGCCGTTCGGCGTCGTGCCAGAAGCGCCAGATAACGGGCTTGGGATCGCGCACCACGCCGCCGCCGCAACCGCCATCGCCGACGCCCGGCCGCAGGATGTCGCCGAAGCCGCCCGCCGCCTGCACGCCCCATGTCGCGAAGCCGCCGAGAAGACCGATGGCGACGGCGGCAAAGGTTTTGTAGAGGGCGAATTCGGCGCCGAGAATGCCCGAGGTCAGCACGAACATGGAGGGATCCATGATCGGCGAGGCGAGCCAGAAGGCCATGACGGCCGGCAGCGACACGCCCATGGCGAGCAGCGCCGCGATGATCGGGATGACGCCGCAGGAGCAGAAGGGCGACAGCGCGCCGAACAGCGCCGCCATGACGATCATTTGCGGCGTCGCGCCGGTGAAAACGCGGGCAATCAGATTGTCCATGCCGCTGGCCTTGGCATAGCCCGCCAGCAGCACCGAAAAGACCAGGAAGGGCGCGACCGAAGCGAGGTTTGCGGCGGTGAAGCCGAGGCTCGGCGCGAGCTGCGCGGGCGCCGCCAGCGCGAGCAGGGCCAGAACGGCGAGAAACGCCATAACGACGCGATCGAGCCCGAAGGCCGCCCGCGTCATTTGCCGAACGAGAACCGTCATGTCATATCTCCATATTTCCAGTTTTACCGTTATTTTGGGGTGTGGAATTTCAAGGGGGTCTCTGGCGCCTTTCAGTCTGGCCGGAAGATCAGCGCGGCGGGCGGCGGTCGGCGCAGCATTCGCGCGCGAGGAAGCCGAGCGTCGCGTCCATGGTGGCGCAATCGGCGCGGCAGATCAGCGTGGTGCCGTGGCGTTCCTGGATGACGAGGCCCACCTCGATCAGACGCCTGAGATGGAAGGACAGCGTCGAGCGCGGAATGCCAATCGCTTCCTGAAGTTCGCCGACCGAACGGCCTTCGGGCCCGGCGCGGACCAGCGCGCGATAAACGCCGAGGCGGACCGGCTGGCCGAGCGCCTCGAGGCATCGGGCGGTGCGTTCGAGATTGGCGGGTTTTGCGGCGGGTGTTTTCGCCGTCCCTGTTCTCGCCGTGGCTTGTCGCGCGCTCATGTTTCGACCCCGCATTGATAGGTTTCGCAAAGCATCTCGCTGCACCCCGCCTCGCGGCAGGAGTTTTCGAGCCAGAGGATCGGCGCAAAGCCGGCGCCCGGCCCCCGGAAGCCGGTGACCTGGCCGCCATAAAGCCGCGCGGCGGCGAAGACCGGCGTCACCCCATGCGTCCAGACACGGATATCGGCCTTGTGCGCGGCGACGCCGCCGGCCAGACGCAGGCTGCGCTGCGAGGGCGCGGCAAAGCGCTGGGCCAGATAGCCCGCATCCGCGATCTCGTCCCACTTTTTGCGGCTGATCTTGTCGCCGCGATAGACGCCGCGCGAGGCATAGCCGTCGGCGGGCTTGAACACATAGTCGCGCCGCGCCGCCCACAAGCGCTCGGCGCTGGCGTCATCGACAAGCTCCGTCGGCGGAACGGTGGCGAGGATGAGGGCCGGATCGACGCCCGTTTCAGCCGCCAGCGCCGCGACGGCTTCCGGGTCGCTCAGCGCCACCAGCAGATGCTTGTCGGCAAAGGCACGGTAGACATCGGGGTTGGGCGCGACGACGGCCTCGCCCGCCATCCACGCGTCGCGCAGCACGGCGTTTTGCGGCGCGGCCAGATGAAAGTCGACCAGCCGGTTATAGACCATGTCGATCGGGCCGTTGGGGCCCGAGAGCGCGCCGGCTTCACGGCGGAGATCGGCCGGATCGAGAATGTCGACGGCGATGCCATGCGCTTCCAGCGCCGCGGCGGCAAGGCGCATGTCGAGAAAGAGGGCTTGCGTTTCGGGCGCTTCGTCGACAATGGCAAGACGGCGGAGCGCCCGGCCGGGCGCGAGCTGCGCAAAAGCGTCGAGCAGCACGGTTTCGGGCACGAAACCGGCGCCGCCCGGCCGCGACGGCGAGACCGCATCGAGCAGCAGCGGCTGCAGAAAGGCGCCGCCGGCATTGCTGTTGACCTCGATCAGCTTCGGCCCGTCTGCGGCCAGATGAAAATCGAAACTGTTGAAGGTGGCGGCGGCGAGAAGCGCCTCGCGGTCGAAGCGGCGCCCGGCCGACACCGCCCGGTTGCGCGCGACGGCGAGCAGCATCTCGCCGATGGCGCGGGCACGCGCATGGAGCGCGCGCTGCATCTCCGCCGAAAGAAAGAGCGGCTGGCCCGCCGACAGATCCTCAAGCACCGCACCCGCCGCTTCGGCCGCGGCGGGGCCGAGCCGCGCGGCCGCCGCCGCTTCAAGCGCCGGGCGCGAGAGCGGCAGGCAGAAACAATGCGTGTTGAGACTTTCGACAGGAAGGTCGTCGAGCCGGGACATGCCCTTTTCCTTTGACGAAATAACCAGAACTATCGTTATATAGCCCGGCCGGCCGGGGCCCGCAAGGGGCATCGCGCAAAACCGGCCGCAACGGAAAACAGGGAAACCCGCATCATGATCGACCTCTACACGGCAAAAACGCCCAACGGCCGCAAGATCGCCATCATGCTGGAGGAATGCGGCCTCGATTACCGGCCGATCATGATCGATATCGGCAAGGGCGAGCAGTTCAGCGCCGCCTTCATCCGCGTCAATCCCAATTCGAAAATCCCGGCAATCGTCGATCATGACGGCGATGGCGGGCCGGTGACGGTTTTCGAGTCGGGCGCGATCCTCGACTATCTGGCGGCCAGGACCGGCCGCTTCATGCCGGCGGGCGCGGCGGCGCGCGCGGCCTGCATGAGCTGGCTCTTCTGGCAGGCCGCCAATGTCGGCCCGATGTTCGGACAGGCAAACCACTTCGGCAATGTGGCGCCGGAAAAACTGCCCTATGCCATGGAACGCTTTTCGGGCGAGGCGGCGCGCCTGATCGCCCTGACCGACCGCGAACTGTCGACGCGGCCCTTTCTGGCCGGCGACTATTCGGTCGCCGACATGGCGGCCTATCCGTGGATGAAGGTGGCGCTCGACGGGATTGTGAAGGCGCGGCCCGAGATCGCCGGCGAGGGAAAGCATATCCGCCGCTGGCTCGCCGATATCGGATCGCGCCCGGCCGTCGAGCGCGGCATGGCGGTCGGACAGGCGGCCGCCTAACGTTTCGGTTTCGCCTTCCCCGCCCCGCCGATGCCCTCGATCAGCGCCATGACGATGGCCGCCTGGCGGGGCGCGCGGGTGCGGGCGTCGCGCAGGGCGACGAAATTGCCGTCGAGGCGCAACGCGACATAGCCATGCACCATCGACCAGAGCGCGACGGCGCGGCTGTCGGCCGAGACGCTGGACGCTCCGTCCTCGGACAATTCGGCGACCAGGCGGTCATAGATCGCGTCCATCGCCTGTTGCAGCCCGGCGTCGCCGTCGTCGAGGCTGTCGCGCCGCCAGAGCAGGCGGTAGCGATGCGGATGGGCGAGCGCAAAGCCCGTCACCGCATCGGCAAAGACCTGGAGGCGCGCTTCGCGGCCGCCCCGGGCCGCGGCAAGCTTCGCCGCGATGCGGCCGGCAAGCTTTGCGAAAATGCCGGTGGCCAGCGCCGTCAACAGCGCCTTGCGGTCGCGGAAATGATTGGCGGGCGCGGCATGGGTGACGCCGGCGCGGCGCGCCACGGCGCGGATGGTGACGGCCTCGACGCCCCCCTCGTCGAGCAGCGCCAGCGCCGCCTCGATGAGCCCGGCGCGCAGATTGCCGTGATGATAGGCGGGGGCCGGTTTTGGTTTTTTCATATTGACACTGTCTATATTGGACGTAAATTGACGCCGTCAATATACGGCCATTCGCCATCGAGGGAAGGGACGCCCCGCATGACCGCCCGAATACTCGCCACGATCGGCCTGATGGTCTTCGGCCTGCTGATCCCGCTGCTCGAGATCAACCCCACGCATGTCTTCAACATGGACTGGCCGCAACACGCGCGCTTCCACAATGTCTGGCAATTGCTGACCAATACGGGGCTTGCCCTGCTCTGCCTCTGGCTGGTGTGGGCGCGCGGGCAGATCGGCCTCGCGGCCCTGATCGGCGGCTGGGTGATGGCGAGCGTCGTCCTCGCGCATGGGCTGGGGCCGGTCTATGACGGTTCTGTGACCTATGAAGGCGGCACCGAACTGGCGCTGGCGGGGTTGCCCTTCGGCGTCGTCATTCCGCTGGTGGCGATGGCGCTCTTTGCCGCCGCCGTCGCGCTCGACCGCCGGGCGCGGACGGGTTGAAGCGGGCGTGCGGCGCCCCGCCTCAGGCGCTGTCGGCGGCGCCGAGATAGCGCCAGCGCAAGGTCTGGCCGGCGAGGAAAGGTTTGATCCGCGCCTCGCCGGCGGCGATTTCGGCCGGCACGTCGAGGCTTGTGCGTTCGAGCATGACGCTGCCGCTGTTGAGCGGCAGGCCGTAAAAAGCCGGGCCATGTTCGCTGGCAAAGGCTTCGAGCCGGTCGAGCGCGGCTTCTTCCTCGAACACGGTTGCATAGGCTTCGAGCGCCACCGGCGCGTTGAAGATGCCGGCGCAGCCGCAGGCCGATTCCTTGTCGCCGATGGCATGCGGCGCCGAGTCGGTGCCGAGGAATAATTTCGGATTGCCGGACACGGCGGCGCGGCGCAGCGCCAGCCGGTGGCGCTCGCGCTTGGCGACCGGCAGGCAATAGAGATGCGGCCGGATGCCGCCTTC
>JAUXOE010000109.1 GCA_030682415.1 Parvibaculum sp. | reverse complement strand
GGGACCGCCAGCGCCGGGGGGAGGAGGGAGGATGGCGCTGGCGGTAATCTGAAGACGACGGTCGGGGAGGAGGTCGACCGGCGTTTCGTGAATTGATTATCCGGCTTTCGTGACAGATTGTCAACGAGATTTTTTGTGCGTTGCAATAAGTTCACATAACTTGTGATGCGTCTGAAACGCACCGTAAGTCATTGATATACCCTGCGTAATTTGGAACAATGCGGAGCGAAAATCCGCGTTTTATCGCCGGGTGCGGTCGAATGACGCAGTGCAAGCGGTCGATATTAGGGGCGGTGCCCTAGGCTTTTCCGGGGAGGGCTTGCGCGGCTTTCCGAACCGTCCTAGAAGGAGCGCCGCCTGCTGCGTCCCCTTCGTCTAGCGGTCAGGACGTCGCCCTCTCACGGCGAAAACAGGGGTTCGATTCCCCTAGGGGATACCACCCAATCCAAAAACTCGTTGTTTTCTGCGCCTTTCAGAATGAAAATGGTCGCACTCAAAATCTGGTGCGACCATTTTCCTTCGCGCTGTGTTCTCGCTATTCCCCGCGACTGAACTTCTTCATGGCGCTTTTCGCCATGACCTTTTGCTGCGCGGCGGCGACATAGCGCTGCACCTCGGCCAGAGTCTGGTGGCCCGTGATCGCCATGATTTCGCTCGCCGAGCAGCCATTTTCCGCTAAGCGAGCGGCCGCAGCTTTACGAAGCCCGTGCGCCGAGCAACGGGGCAAGCCGGCCTCGTCGCATCGCTCGCGGAACCAGTTGCCGAAGCCGGCTGCGGTGAAGCCGTTCTCGAACGAAGTGACAAGGAACGTGAGGCGCCCCGTCGGCGAGGCGTCTAAAATCCGTTGCAGGTCCGGAATGACTGGTATCGAGATCGTCACCGGTGCCCGCTTGTGATTTTTTCTCTGCGTGAGGGTAAGCCAGCCTTCCCTCACATGTTGCCGGCCCATCAGCACCACGTCCGATCGGCGCTGTGCCGTATAGAGGAGCAATGCCAGGGCAAGGCGGGCTTTGGTTCCGACAGGGTGCCGGGCCTCGAACTGCTCGACTTCCTCGAGCGTCCAGCTGTGCCAGCCGCCGCCCTTGCTTTTCAGTTTTGGGATCTCGGCCGCCGGATTCTTTTCAACCAGGCCTTCCGCCAGCGCGCATTTGAAAACTTGCTTCAAGGCCTTCAGACGGCTGTTCGCCGCCTCGGGCGTCTTGCTCTTTTCATCGCGAAGCGCACGGATGTGCTTCGGCTCGATCCGCGCATAGGGCTTGCTTCCGTGCTGCCGGCAAACTGCCTCCAGTATCCTGCGGCGGGTACGCTGCGTGCCCGGATCGAGCTGTTCGAACTCTGCGCTGCCGTAGTATTTCCTGACCAGCCATTCGAGAGAATCTGTCGGCAGTCTTTCCGCCGATTTCTTCACTGCCGAGTTACCGGCAAGGGCCTCGTTATATGCGCGAAGAAACTCGTCAGACCCAGGCTCGCCGCGGAGCCGGACCATCGGTCGCGAGCGATCGCGGCGGAAATAATACCGGCGGTTGCCGTGCCGGTCCTTGTCGCAGAGGACATATTTCAGTTTCACGCGCATAAGCTATCCCAAGGATTTTCTGAAGAGCTTTCCTCGCCCAGCGTATCGAATGCGGCGTCGAGAGCAAGCCGATCCCAGACGACACAGCCGTCGATTTTCTTCGCCTTCGGAAGCTTCCCAGCCGCGACAAGCTCGAAAAACTTCGATTTGCCGACCCCGATGTAGAGCGCAGCTTCTGGCGCCCGAAGGCCGCGCGGAGTCCATGCGTTCGTGCTCATGTGATACCTCCGCGCGCCTCGATTTACTCTGCTGCCGGTGAGATCGCCGCCCTGACCTCGGCAAGGCATACGTCATGAAAATCCTGCGGGTCTGTGCCCAGCTGCATGCCGCAGTGAATCGTGATGGCTGCGACCGAACGAGGCGGAAGCTGCGGCAGCACAATGCCAATTGCCAGAAAGAGCTCGCGTCGGCTCGACGAGTCGAAGGCCATCGCGTAGTTGTCTGTCTTCACGATCAGTTCCCACGGATCGTCCTGCCTCAGATTCCCGAGCAGTTCAAAGCAGACGTGGTCGTAGATGCTCAGCAACTCTTTGTTGCCCTGTGTGATACCCATCTTCTTCTCCTTCAACGGTGGGTCAACGGTGGAGAAAAACATATGGATCCGACACTCAGAAAAGTGATGAAGAAAAATCAGGCCCCGGTTGTTTCGCGGTTAACTTCTGCTTAACGCGCGGACAGCTCGATCTCGATACATAGCGAGTTGATGACGCTTCCAAGCGCTTGAAAGACTTTTTGCCGAGCTTCGCGACCTGCTTCGCGCGCTTTTCTGCGCCTGCAGTTCGAGCCCACGCTCCGCCGCGAGCAGCTGTAGCTGCCTGTCCGTTACGCGGGCGGCACGTTGATAGACAGCGGCCAAATCGTATTCTGTCGAAGGGTCTTCAGCCCTCTTGTAGAGATACGAAACCGCCGCGGCGCATCGCTGCGATCTCTGTGTGCTCGCTCAACGCCTCGCCAAGAAGCCTGATGCATCGCGTGATGCGGTCATCGCTGCCGAGCGGCCGAAGCCCCGGCGCGAGCGTCTCGATGAACGCCGCGTGCTCTTCTTTCCAGCAGAATTCTTCCATGATGCGATCTCCCTGTTTCATACAAAGGATATGGTCCCGGTTTCCCGGGACCATCTGATTCAGAACGGAATCTCGTCTTCCATTTCGAAACTCCCGGGCGCTTCGTCATGCGCCGGTGCGCCAGACTGCTGCGGTGCCTCACCGCCGGTACCTTTGCTGTCGAGCATCGTCAGGACGGCGTTGAAGCCCTGAAGCACGACTTCCGTCGCGTAGCGTTCCTGGCCCGACTGGTCGGTCCATTTGCGGGTCTGCAGCGAGCCTTCGAGATAGACCTTCGAGCCCTTCTTGACGTACTGCTCGATGACCTTGCAGAGGCCTTCGTTGAAGACGACGACGCGGTGCCACTCGGTCTTTTCGCGGCGTTCGCCGCTCGTCTTGTCGCGCCAGCTTTCCGACGTCGCGAGACGCAGATTGGCGATCGGGCGACCGTCCTGCGTGCGGCGGATTTCCGGGTCCGCGCCCAGATTGCCGACCAGAATTACCTTGTTAACACTGCCTGACATTTCGCATTCCTTTTCTATTTGAGAGCGGTGGCTTCAATTTCATTCAGCCGCCGCCGCACGCCCTGCGTTTCCGAACGGATCTTCCAGATCCGGGCGGTTTTCGTTCGCCGCCTGTTCGGCGCCGCCGTCGACCTCCCTGGCACGGGCTTTGTAGTCTTCAAGCCTCGGCTTCAGCTTGAGCTGCTGCTCTTTCGTCAGCGTCCCCCAATATTCCTGAAGCGCCTGGATACCCCTCTCGGCTTCATCCCCGGCATGTCGCGTGAGCCTCTCCAGCTCCGGATCGCGTTGAACGTCTCCGAGCCACGCCGCGACCTTGCGGCCGGTTTCCTCGTCGATGGGCGCCGCAGCGTCGAAAGCGTGGCGCAGCGATCCCGGACATTTTGCAAGGTCAGGCAAACCGCCGTCGTGAAGCATCGCGGAGACGGTCATTTCGAAAAGGAAATGGGGCTGCTGGATCGGTGCCCAGCACTTGAAGACAATGCTTTCCTTGCCGTTCAGGACAACGCGTTCGTATTCCGGCTTCGCGCGGAGACAGACAACGATATGCATCGGCGAATCGAGAAGCGCGTTGATGAACTTCTTGTGCCGCTTTTTCGGCTCGAGCCATTTCAGCTCGCCCGACAATGCTCGGCCACCGCTTGTCTTCTGACCATCCGCGAATTCCAGCATGCCGCCATCGCCGTCCCACTCGAACGATGCTTGGTCGATGACCAGGACATCGAATCCGGCATCCTCGGCCGCTCTGATTTTCTCGATGTAGCGATCGGGCGTGAAGGGAGCGCGGAGATGTGAGACATGGAAGTCATACTCGTCGGCATACATCCCGCTGCGCCCGGACTCGGTGTCGATGAACCCGATCTTCCCCTCGGGGCCGACCAGGCCGCGGGCGAAGCGGAGGGCGGAAAGGCTCTTGCCGTATCCACTCGGACCCGAGAATGAGACGATCAGGTGTGTGGACTGCCGCGTAGCTTTCTCGAACGTCATATCGAACTCCCTTAGTATGCCGCCGTGGCGGCTTCGTGTTTCCTCTGCGCTCTGCTTGCCTCTGCTTCGAGCGCATAGCCGCCCCACTGCTCGGCCATGGCCGCGGCGATGCCGGGGAAGGTTCGGCTGCGCTCTTTCCAGCGATCCGGTCCGGGTGCCGCACGATGGATATGGGACCAAGCGCGGTGGGTCGCTGTGCCGGGTGCCGGCGGCGTCAGTTTTCTGGTCGGCTTGAGCTTCGGGAGGCCGCGGAGATAGAGGCCGGTTCCCTTGAAGGCGGGATCGCCAAACCACCAGGGCTGGACTGTCTGCGCGGCCGGCTGGAAATTCTCGATCCGCTCTTTCGCATGCCGATGCATGACCGGATTTTCGACCGCTACACGCTCGATGGGCGCGTTCCAGCATGCTGAGAACAGTGCCGCGCCTTCGGCAAGCTCATCCCACATTTCCTCAACAGTTCGCCCCGGCGGCGGAACGGAAAGCCAGCGCACGCCCGAGTTACAGAGCCTCGTACAGGGCGGGTGAAGGACGGCCAAAAGGTCCCAGCCGTCGTCGAGATAATCACGGACATCGCCGACGATGTGGCGATTGCTCATGTCTTCGCTGGGGAGGATGTCGACAGACCAGACATCATGTCCGAGCGCGGCGAAGGCGCGGCGGACCCGACCGCTTGTTTCGCAGCCGATCAGAACCTTCATGTGTCTCTCCATGCGCTGGAATCCGCTTGTAGACACGCTCCCATCTCGCGGCCGGACCGAGGATCCGGCTATATGTCTCCGCGACGCGGTCGGGTGCGTGAGTCAAAAGACACTCACG
>JAUXOE010000103.1 GCA_030682415.1 Parvibaculum sp. | reverse complement strand
CTGGAGCGGGTGTGAGGGCGTGGCCGCGTTTGCTCAACAATCGATGAGACGCCCACCCTCCCCTTGGGGGAGGGTAATCGCATGTGCAATTGGTGGTTTGCCGAACGCAACTCATTTCAGGTCGTCATTGCGAGCGAAGCGAAGCAATCCAGAAGCCGCATATGCGGAGTCTGCCGCCTTCTGGATTGCTTCGTCGGCCTTCGGCCTCCTCGCAATGACGGTGCTGGTTGAATGCTCGGAGCCAACATGCGATTGCCCTGCCCCTTGGGGGAGGGTCAAACCGCCAAAGGCGGTTTGGGGCGGGGTCGCGGCGAATACGGCAGATGTCACCGCCCGCGTTTCGTCCTCCACAAGACGCTTCCCCCGCCCCGAAATTTGTTTCGCTGACGCTGCACAAATTTCGACCCGCCCCCCAGGGGCGGGTGGTTGCAGAACGGCAACCGCAGCATGACCGCCCCGCTCTGGAAATTCTCCTTCATCGTGCCCTACGAGGCGGCCGAAGCGTTTTCGGAGGCGCTGGAAGCTGCCTTTGTGCCGGAAGCGCTGGCGGTGTCGACGGTCGAGGCCGAGCCCGGCAACGCGCCGCTGGTGAAGACGGCCTCGGACTGGAACGAGGTCGAGGCGCATGGGCGCTGGCGCGTCGAATGTCTCTATGCGGAAGAGCCGGACGAAGCGGCGCTGCGGGCGCTGCTGGCGCCGGTCGAAGGCAAAACCGGCGCGGCGGCGGAAGACTGGCGCATCGAGCGCATGCCCGACACCGACTGGGTGGCAAAATCGCTGGAGGGGCTGGCGCCGGTCCGCGCCGGGCGCTTTTTCGTCCATGGCCGTCACGATGCGGACAAGGTGCCGCCGGCCGCGATCCCGATCGAGGTCGAGGCCAATCAGGCTTTCGGCACCGGCCATCACGCGACGACGGCGGGCTGCCTTGAATATATTTCCGAACTTCTCGACGAACGCCCGCCCGTCAACGCACTCGATATCGGCACCGGCACCGGGCTGCTCGCCATCGCCATCGCAAAGGCGACCCATCGCGCGGTGCTGGCCTCCGACATCGACCCGGTCGCCGTCGAGGTAACGCGGCGCAATGCGCGGGCAAACGGCGTCGGCCAGTGGATCAAGGCGGTGACGGCGGCGGGCTTCGACCACCCGGCGCTGGCGGCCGGCGCGCCCTATGACCTGATCGTCGCCAATATCCTCGCCCGGCCGCTGGTGAGGCTCGCGCCGGCTTTCGGCAGGCATCTGGCGGCGGGCGGCACGCTGATCCTGTCGGGCATATTGCGGACGCAGGAGAACATGGTGACAAGCGCCATGGCGATGCAGGGCCTGCGCCTCGTCTCGCGCAAGCCGAAAGGCGACTGGGTGACGTTGAGGATGAGGGGGTGACCCCCATTGCCCCGCCCCGCGCCGCAACTTACATTCATTCCATGTTCCAGACCTTTGACGACACCGCCAATCCCGCCCTCGGCATCGACCGTGCCGCGAAGCTGCGCGCCGAATTGAAACGCCGCGGGCTTGACGGCTTCCTGATCCCCCGCACCGACGAGCATCAGGGTGAATATGTGCCGCCCCATGCCGAAAGGCTGCGCTGGCTGACCGGCTTCAACGGCTCGGCGGGGCTTGCCATCGTGCTGATGGACAAGGCGGCGATCTTCATCGACGGGCGCTACACACTGCAGGTGCGCGCGCAGGTCGATATCGACACCTTCGTGCCGCAACACCTGATCGAGGAGCCGCCATCGCGCTGGATCGAGGAAAATCTTCCGAAGGGTGCGCGGCTCGCCTATGACCCGTGGCTGCACACGATCGACGCGGTGGCCCGGCTCAGAAAAGCCGCCGAGAAGGCCGGCGGCCAGCTGGTGCCGGTCGATGCCAATCCGCTCGACACGATCTGGCTCGATCAGCCCGATCCGCCGACCGCGAAAGTGGTGCCCCATCCGCTCGCCCATGCGGGCGAGCCGGCCGCCGACAAGATCAAGCGGCTGGCATCCGAATTGATGAGCACGGATGCCGATGCGGCGATGCTGACCATGCCGGATTCGATCGCCTGGCTTTTCAACATCCGCGGCGCCGATGTGCCGCATACGCCGCTGCCGCTTTCCTTCGCGCTGCTGCATGAAGACGGCCATGCCGAACTCTTCATCGACGACCGCAAGCTCGACGATGCCGCCCGCGCCCATCTCGGCAATGTGGTGAGCATCCGCCCGCGCGACGATCTCGGCAAGGCGCTGGACGAACTCGGAAAGCAGAAAAAGACCGTGCTGGTCGATCCGGCAACCTGCGCCGCATGGATCGACGACCGGCTGCGTGCGGCTGGCGCCGAGGTGAAGCGCGGCACCGACCCCTGCGAATTGCCGAAAGCCTGCAAGAATGCGGCGGAAGTGGCCGGCGCCCGCGCCGCGCATCTGCGCGACGGCATGGCGCTGGCGAAGTTTCTCGCCTGGCTTGCCCGCGAGGCACCGAAAGGAAATGTCGACGAAATCACGGCCGCGCGCCATCTCGAAGGCTTCCGTTCGGCCGGCGGCGAGCTGAAGGACCTCAGCTTCGACACGATTTCGGGCGCCGGCGCCAATGGCGCCATTGTCCATTACCGTGTCACCGAGGGCACCAACATGCCCTTGAAGCCCGGCGAGCTTTTCCTGGTCGATTCCGGCGCACAATATATCGACGGCACCACCGATGTGACGCGCACAGTCGCCATCGGCGCGGCCAGCGCCGAGCAGCGCGACCGCTTCACCCGCGTGCTGAAGGGCCATATCGGCATTGCGACCGCGCGTTTCCCGGAAGGCACCTCGGGCGCGCAGCTCGATGCCTTCGCGCGCATGGCCTTGTGGAAATCCGGCCTCGACTACGATCACGGCACCGGCCATGGCGTCGGCAGCTACCTCTCGGTGCATGAAGGGCCGCAGCGCATTTCGAAAATGGGCCATCAGGCGCTGAAGCCCGGCATGATCGTTTCGAACGAGCCCGGCTACTACAAGCCCGGCGGCTTCGGCATCCGCATCGAAAATCTCTGCGTGGTGACGCCGCCGCAACCCATCGAAGGTGGCGAACGCATGATGATGGGCTTCGAGACCCTGACGCTGGCGCCGATCGACCTCGCGCTGGTCGAGAAGAAGCTGCTGACGGCGGAAGAAGTCGACTGGCTCAACGCCTATCACGCCCGCGTCCGCGCGGCGCTGGCGCCGGGAATGGACGCGGAGACGAAAGCCTGGCTCGAAGAGGCGACGCGGGCGGTTTAGCCATGCAACGAACCTTCACGGTCAACGAACTCGTCAGACTTTTCCGTGAAAGTCTCGTCGCCCTTCTGCCGGTCATGGATGCCGCAGGAATTTCCTGGCGTCCGCCTGCCACATACGATCCGTGGGAAGACATAGAGCGTACGCTCTACAATTCGATCATCGGAAGCTGTGTCGAAAACATGATCGGGCTGTCGCAACCCGGATTCGGGCTCGCGAAATATGGTTTTTACGGCAATCGCCTGGAGGAATGCGTTTTCCTTGGCGCAAGGTCCCTGCGACTCGCTGGAACGCCAAACGTCTTTGTGGAACTTGTGCATAGCGCGCCCGATGCTGTTTTCGACAGGGCTCGCTTCGAGAAACTGGACGCCGGCTTCCGGCCGACCGGCAGCTGCATCGACCTGCCACTGGAGGAATGCCAGCTGGAACTGGCGGATGTCCACGGCGACATTCCGTCCTACATCGATGAAATCACGTTTATAGATTAGAGACGGCGACACAGGCGGTTTGAGGGTTTCGAGCGCTCTCTTCTTCCCACCCTCCCCTTGGGGGAGGGTCGAAATTTGTGCAGCGTCAGCGGAACAAATTTCGGGGCGGGGTCGCCGTCGATACCCAGCCCCCGCCCCGAAAAATTCTTCGCCCATTTTCGTCAGAGTTTTGATGTGCAAAGCGCATCGGGCTCGAATTTTGTCGACCCGCCCCCCAGGGGCGGGTGGCATGCAGTCGAGTGGCTACCCCTGCATGATCCGCAAGCCCTGCCGCAGCTTCAGCGGCAAGCGCTCGTAAAGCGTTTTGAGCGCCGGGCGCAGATGCGCCGCGTAGAGGTGGGCGGCATAGCCGCTCCAGCCCAGCACGAAGCCATAATCGCGCACTTTGACGCGGCGGTTCGACCAGGCGAGCTTGTAGTCGTCGGCCGGCGGCAGCGGGTCGTATTCGCCGACATCCGGCGCCTCGACGCAGGAGCGGATCGTCAGTTCGGTGACGACAAAGCCCGGACTGTGTTTGGCGAAGTCCGGCGCAAAGGCGCCCATGAAGGCGTAGTGAATGCCGCCATGGCGGAAGCCGATTTCGATGGCCGCCGTTTCGCCGCCGACCGCAAGATGCGAGACGACAAGCCCCGAACGCAGCGTCGCATCGCTGGCCAGTTCCGCCAGGCAGGCCTCGAGCCGCATATCGATGAAGGCACGGCCGAAATGGCCCTGCCGGTCGAGCCAGGCGCGCTTGAAGCCGAAAGCGGCGGCGACCAGCGCCTGCGCCTTGTCGCCCGGTTCGAGCGTTTCGAACTGCATGCCGCCCATGCTTTCGAACTTGCGGATGCGTTTGGCGTTGCGTTTGGCCTGCGGCCAGCCGGCCTGCGCGAAGGCCTCGGCATTTTCGAAGGGCGAATGGTCGAGCGCCGGC
>JAUXOE010000101.1 GCA_030682415.1 Parvibaculum sp. | reverse complement strand
TTGATGCCATTGACGGTGAGGGCGGTGATCGTCGTCGAGTCGACGGCCGGATCAAGGCGACCCTGCGCGTTGAAAGAATAGGACTGGCCGATATTGACCCACTTGTCCTGGGCGCCGGTCGCCGCGTCGTCGGTCTTGTAGTACAGGTTCCACTCGTCGCCGCCGCCGGCGCCATTGTCGACCTTGGCCCAACGCAACTGGATGTTGACCGGCGCGCCGAGCGAGTCGTAACCGGTGACCGCGCCGCCCGAAAGCGAGTTGTCGAGAAAGATGTCTTCGCCACTGGCCGGAATCGCCGAGAGATCGGCGAGTGGCGGCGTGAAGCGGCCAACCGTCAAAAGCTCGCTGTTGGCAACGCCGGTATCGGCATTGACTGTCTTCGGCCAGGCCGGCAGATTCGCCGTGTAGCTGATCGAGTTGGTCGGCCGCGCCGCCAGGAAGTCGCGGTTGATCTGAATGCGGCCGGGCGTATCGCCCACCGGGTTGCCGGTAATCGGATCGATCGTCAGCCCCTGCAGCGCATAACCGGCGCCGTTCACGAGATAACCGTGACGGTCCATCGTGAAGTCGCCACGCCGCGTGTAGTAGTTGACGTTGTCGAAGACGGGCCGGTTGTCGACAGTCGCAATGGTCGACGAAACGATGAAGAAGCCTTCGCCATTGATCGCCATATGCGTCGGCACTTCCGACGCATCAATCGACCCCTGCACCGAATTGGTGAAGGAAGGCGCCGCCAGAACCGCACCCGGCAAATGGTTGCGGCTTGAGGACGCGGTGACGATATCCTGGAAGCTCGTATCGGTCCGCTTGTATCCGATCGTCTGCGAATTGGCGATATTGTCCGAGATGTGACCGAGCGCGCTCGACTGGGCGCGAATGCCGGAAATGGCGGTGGACATCGATCCAAAGAAACTCATGGCTCTTCTCCATGCGGTGGGTTCCGGCAGGGGCTCTGCGGAACACGTGCTGCCTGCATGTGAGCAAGGAGCGGGCCATTGATTTTTATGAACAAAATCAATGTGTTATGATTTGTTAACTATTTCGGCACTCTGCAGCCCCTGCCCCCTGCCCGGCAGAAATTGCCGCAAGGGCGGCGCCGGCCGCCGCGCCTGTCCGTTCGAATGCGGCGGGGTCCGGCGTCGGTGGCGAACAGGCCTTTTCCTTGAACCGGCCAAGGTCACCCATTAGTTTCTCAGCCGTTCAGCAATTCGATGAGCGGCCTGCGCTTGGTAAGCGTCAGTTCCCGCGTCCCAGGGGAAAGCAAGTTCGATGAAATTTGAGGGAACGAAGGATTACGTTGCCACCGACGACCTGCGTGTGGCGGTCAACGCAGCGATCACGCTGCAGCGTCCGCTGCTGGTCAAGGGCGAGCCCGGCACCGGCAAGACGGTGCTGGCCGAGGAGATCGCCAAGGCGATCGACGCCGAACTGATCACCTGGAACATCAAGTCGACCACCAAGGCGCATCAGGGCCTTTATGAATATGACGCGGTCTCGCGCCTGCGCGACAGCCAGCTCGGCGACGAGCGCGTCAGGGATATCCGCAACTACATTTCCAAGGGCAAGCTCTGGGAAGCCTTCGAGCGCAAGAAGCGCCCGATCCTGCTGATCGACGAGATCGACAAGGCCGATATCGAGTTTCCGAACGACCTGCTGCAGGAACTCGACCGGATGGAATTCTACGTCTACGAGACCAACGAGACCATCAAGGCCGAAAACCGCCCCATCGTCATCATCACCTCCAACAACGAGAAGGAACTGCCGGACGCCTTCCTGCGCCGCTGCTTCTTCCACTACATCAAGTTCCCGGAAGAAGACACGATGCGCGCCATCATCGATGTCCACTTCCCGGGCCTCAAGGGCAAGCTGGTGCAGGAAGCGCTCAACATCTTCTACGAGATCCGCGAAGTCCCGGGCCTGAAAAAGAAGCCCTCGACCTCCGAACTGCTCGACTGGCTGAAGCTGCTGCTCTCGGAAGACATCTCGCCGGAAACGCTGCGCGAGAAGGACCCGACCAAGCTGATCCCGCCGCTCCACGGCGCGCTGCTGAAAAACGAGCAGGACGTCCACCTCTTCGAACGCCTGGCCTTCCTGGCACGCCGAGAACGGAACTGACACCCTTCTTCGTCATGGCCCGGCCCTCCGATCTGGCGGGCCATACAAGTCTTTAACAAGCAAAGCCCGCGCCTCATCCGCGCGGGCTTTTCACTATCGGATGAGATCGCACCCGTGAACGACAAGACTCACGATCCGAAGACCCTCTCCTTCTACGACGCCGAAGCGGCGGCCTATGCCGCGCGCGGTGACAGGAGCAATGTGAGCGGATCGCTTGGCGCCTTCCTCGCCCATCTCGCGCCAGGCGCGCATGTCCTCGACCTCGGCTCCGGCGACGGGCGCCATGCGGTGGCGATGATCGAGGCAGGCTTCGAGGTAACGCCGCTCGACGGTTCCGCCGGTCTCGCCGCCATCGCAAGCCGCCACCTCGGCAAACCCGTTCGCGTCGCGCGCTTCGACGAAATCGAGGACGTTGAGGCCTTCGACGCCGTCTGGGCCCACGCCTCGCTTCTCCATGTACCGCGCGACTCCATCGTCGGCATCCTTGCCCGTGTCCACCGGGCGCTGAAACCGGGCGGCCGCCTCTTCGCAAGCTTCAAGTCAGGCGACGCAGAAGGACGCGACACGCTCGGCCGCTACTACAACTATCCCTCGAAGGATGAACTCGCCGCCTGGATCGCGGCGAGCGCGCGCTGGTCCGGCGTGGAGATTGAGGAAACCGGCGGCAGCGGCTATGACGGCAAGCCGACCGAGTGGCTCTTTCTGCACGCGCTGAAAGGTGAATAATGTCCCACGCTCCCTTGGGGAGGGTCGCCATCCGATACCGTCATGATGGCATGAAGCGGGTTAAGGGATAGACGGCTTGCCCCGATCCGGCTGCAGCCGGCCTCTATAGCGCACGATCAGTCCGCCGCCGAGCGGCGCGCCAAGCGTGACGTCGAAATGAAATTCTCCATCGGCGGCATATTCCCGGCTGTCGCTCGTCGGCAAAAAAATGCCCGGCAACGGGATACCCAGGAACCAGCCGCGGCGAACCGGCAATCGCATGCAGCCATCCGCTACCGGAAGATCCTGTTCGTAGTTGAAGAGCCAGAAGCGCTCCCGGTAACGGAAGGGCGCGGGAGCCGGCGTGCAATGGGACCGGAACACACGGCCGCCGAAATTCCGCTCCCAGATTTCTCCTGTCTCTCTGCGCGTCTTCGTGATCGTCAGCGGCACGTCCTCTGCCGCGGCCGGGAAGCCGAAAAACCACGCGGCGAAACGGGCGATCATTGAGTTTCCACGCGTGACCCGTGCCGTGCCTGAAAAACTTTCGACGTCCTGTACGCTGTGAAGAGCCTGCACCTCAGGCGGCAGCTGCGCCCATCGGTCCGCAAGCGCCGATTGAAAAAGCGTCGGATACGGGGATGCTTCTGTGTCGGTCGAAACCGCGAGATCGGACATGGCTTCCTCGATCTCCCTCAGCGTCGATTCCGCCAGGCAGGGTCGCGCGCCATATGGCACATGCTCCAGCCGGCGGATCAGGGCCCGCGCGGCAACCGTGGGAATGTAGGGTCCGTCGCCCGCTTCTGCGATCAGACGCCATTCGCGCCGGATCGCGGCATTGCCCTTTCGTCCGACGACGGCGACACGCATCCCGCCGCGATCCGTTCCGAAGGCGAGAAGAAGGTTGGCGAGCCGCCGGAACAGCTCCGCCCACTGCGGCGTGACGTCGAACATCCAGCGTCGCCGCACAACACCCATGCAGCGCATGGCCGTGTTCAGGATGCCCAGCTCCATACCGGCCCGGAACATGACGGACCTCGCCCCGAAGAACGCCGGAAACAGATGGATGTCGGGCACCTTGATAAAGTAGGCGGTTCGCCGGAGGTCCGCGGCGAGATGTATCCGCCGGGCGTCGCCCCAACAGGGCTGATCGCGCCACAACCCGCCGCGCCAGACGCGGCTCGTGGTTCCGAGTTGACCGATGATGCTCGATATCACGGACCGCCCGCGCGGCGCGCGATTGCCCGGCAGGATAGCCGTATCGATCAGAAGGATTTCGTCCATCCCGGCGCAGAGATCGGCGGCCACAACAGACGAAATCCCGGGCACACTCGACACCCCGGAGAGCAGCCGTCTTCCGCTCCCGCGCGCTTGTTCATCGAGCACGGCAAGCCCGGCGGCGAAATCCGCATCGTCCGAGAGATCGAGATAGTCCGCATGATGCGCGAGGCAGAGACGCGGAATGACGTAAGGATCTCGCCCATAGGCTTGGTATGGTCCAGCGGCGTCGACAACGACGTCCGGCGATACGCCGAAAAGCGCCGCCGGATCGGCATGAAAATCCAGCGTCAGGGCTGTGCAGCCAAGTTTCTCGGCGAGTGCGCGCACTTTCCGGGGGTTTCGTCCGGCGATCACGACATCATGCCCATCCCGGACCAGAAGTTCGGCGAGCCGGGAACCGAAGACGCCATAACCGCCAAGGACAAGGACCTTCATTCCATCAGCCTCGCCCGCAGCGCCGGGTCGGGGATCTCGCACATATCGGCTCTTCCGAAAAGCCGATACCGATTGCGGGCAAGCCGTCGATAGAGCCAATCCTGCACGGAGCGCGGCAGAAGTCGCAGCGGTTGCAGAATGTTTCCGGCACCGCCGATCCGGGCCCCAACGCGGATCATGGCGTCGAGCGACGTATAGGCACGCCCGTCGACAACATAGAGCCAGCTCTCCGGATCGTCGGCGGAAAGCCCGTAATGTTGGAGCAAGGCTTGTCCGAGTTTGGTCTGCGTCCGGCAGATCCGAACCTCTCCGGTCTTGTCGAACCGGGCGATCAAGCGAGCGCCGGTCGAGCACAATGCGCATTCGCCGTCCATGACGGTCACCGGCTGCGTATCGTCGAAAGAAGGAACGGCGGGATCGGTCCGATAGGAATGAGGCGCGTTGGAAAGGGCACTCGTCATACGGATCCCCCGTGACCCGATCGGAGGAACTCTCTGCTGAGTGGCATCGGCCTGCAGCCCCTCTGTAAATCCCTGGGTGATACTATCGATGTCACATGGCCATCGGCTCAAGCGGCAAACTCTGTTTCCGTAAAAAAACTTATCCCCACCCTGCTTTCCGCCCCCATCTTATATGTACCGCCTTCAAGAGGGATGCTCCGGAGCGTCCGTTGCATGAAGGTTTGGGCGGCGCCTGCGCCGCCGGGGAAGTAACGCACCCCGGCGCCCCGGGGCTCCCGATGCGAGAAGGGCGCGGGCACTATGACCCGCTCGGCAAGACGGTTCCTCTTCGGAAGAACCCGAAGCTGTTGGGTGGATGAGGGCATCGGGGCAAAAACGTCGTGCGCGGAGTGTCTTCGGGCGCTCAAAAAACAAATTAGAGTCGCGGTCGAAGTCACTCCGCGCCCCTCTACATCTCTGGCCGAACCCGCATGTCGCCCGCGGGACCGTTTCCGCGTGTCTAATCGGGCTCCGGCACGATCAACGGTTGCTCGCCAAGAAAATCCGCAAGGTCGGCTGCTCGTTCCATCGTCGTTTCCATCAGACAGGCCGCATACATTTGCAGATACATCGTCCCCATCGGCAGCAGGAACCGCTGGCAGCGC
>JAUXOE010000246.1 GCA_030682415.1 Parvibaculum sp. | reverse complement strand
CAGATTGAGCGCGACCGCGAAGGGCAGCACGATGATGATGAACCAGCCCATCGAGGCGACGCGCGCCGCATCGACATTCTCCGGCGCCATCCATTCGATCGCCGCCGGCAGCAGCAGCACCAGCGGCACGCCGAGCAGCTGGAACGCCTCGCGGAAACCCTGAATGCGCGAGCGCTCGTTATAATCGTCGGAAAGTTCGGCCGCCCAGGCCATATGCGACAGCGTCAGCAGCGTCCAGCCGATATAGAGAAAGAACATCCAGGCGAGCAGATAGATGGGCCCCACCGGCGCCGTCGGCGAAAACACCATGAAGGCCGACAGCATCAGGATCGGCACCGACAGCACCAGCCAGTGCCGCCGCCTGCCCCAGCGCGACGGAAACTTGTCGGAAAGAACCCCCATCGCCGGATCGGTGAACACATCCCAGAAGCGCGCCAGCATGAAGATCGTGCCGACCGCGGCGAGCCCCAGCCCCATCGGCCCGGCATAGAAATGCGGCAGATAGACGCCGATCGGCAGCCCGAGCGCGCCGATCGGAATGGCGGGCCCGGAAAAGGCGGCAAGGCGCCAGGACGAAAGACGATGGCCGTTCATGAAAAAATGCCTCGTATAGGGTCAAGTGTCGGGTGGTGTTTCAGCTTCGGAAATGGTCTGGAAAAACATGTCATCCCGCGATTTACCTGTCCCGGTGCAGGCCGGGATGACACCTCTGGTTTTGGTGAGTGCAGAACTTCTTCGGCGAGAAAAGGTTTTTGCACGCAGAGGCGCAGAGACGCAGAGGGGAATGCATATGTGGCAGGCTCCCGTTTCCTCTCGCCTGGTTACTTTTGCCGGGCGAAGCCCGGCAGGAACAAAAACAGCGCCCGGGGAAGCCTGATGCGCCTGCACCGCATCGCAGCACCTCTGCGTCTCTGCGCCTCTGCGTGAACCCCTTCTTCCTTCCCTTCTTCGTGTCTTCGCGTCTCCGCGTCTTCGCGTGAACCCTTCTCTTCCTTGCTTCCCTTCTCCGCGGCTCCGCGGCTCCGCGTGAGTCCTTCTTCCCTTCACTTCGCCACTTGCCGAACGGATGATGGCCTTTGCCGGGCGAAGCCCGGCAGAAAGAAAAACAGCGCCTGTGGAAGCCTGATGCGCCTGCGCCGTATCGCAGCACCTCTGCGTCTCTGCGCCTCTGCGTGAACCCCTTCTTCCTTCCCTTCTTCGCGCCTTCGCGTGAACCCTGCTCTTCCTTGCTTCCCTTCTCCCGAAGCGGCAAGGCAGCTCAGGGAGAAAGCCGGGTTCCATGGGCGGCTGCGGCAAGCGGAGAAGTGAAGATTTTTGCACGCGAAGACGCGAAGACGCGAAGAAAAAGAAGATTTTTGGCGCTACGCGCCGAAGAGCTCTTCGCGCCGCAGGCGCAATAAACCTTCTCTTTTCCGCGGCTCCGCGGCTCCGCGTGAACCCCTTCTTTCTTCCTTCCCTTCTTCGCGTCTTCGCGTCTTCGCGTGAACCCTTCTCTTCCTTGCTTCCCTTCTCTGCCCCGCCTTCAGGTGATCCCGGCCAGGAAATCCATCACCGCGCCCTTGAACATCGGATTGGCCAGCGCGAACATATGATCTGTACCCGGAATGATTTCGGCCCGCGCATCGGCCATCCGCGCCGCGAAGGGCCCCGGATCGCCGGCCAGATCGTCCCGCGCCCCGGCGATCACCAGAACCTCGTTGCGGATCAGGCCGAGATCGGCGCCCCGGTCGCTCCCGCGCGGCGCCCGCGCACAGGCTGCCAGCGCCTTGAGGTCCTGCCCCAGCCCCTCGGCATAAAGCCGGAAGCCGCGCGCCAGCGGCTCGGTGATGCCCTCGGCGCTGTCGGCGTCGAGCGCCGCCGCCACATCGCCGATGCCGGAAGAACCCGTCAGCGATTTTTCGCCAACCCCGCCCAGAATGACGATGCCGAAGCGGTCGCCATGATGCGCGGCCAGATGCGCGGCGATCCCCGCCCCCATCGAATAGCCCATCAGGCTGGCGCGTTCGATGCCCAGATGATCGAGCAGCGCCAGCGCGTCGCCGGCCATCTTCTCGACTGTGTAATCGGCGGGATCGTAAAGCTTCGTGCTCGCCCCGTGCCCTCTGAGGTCGAAGGTAATCGCCTGCCGCCGCGCTCTTGTGATCGCCTGCACCCAGCCGGTGCGGATCCAGTTGTCCTCGGCCGTCGCCGCGAAGCCATGCACCAGCAGCATCGGCTTGCCCTCGCCGGCAACCTGATAGGCGATCGAAACGCCCGCATGATCGAAATGCGGCATCGCCTCAATCCGCCGGCACGCCGGAGCTCTGCGCGTCGGAAGGATGCCCCGTCCGCGCCGCGATGGCGGTCGCCGCCGCTTCGAGCCCGCGCTTCTCCAGCACCTCGCGGTTCTCGCGCTGCTTCTTCTCGTCGATCGGATAGAACCAGAGAATGCCGGCAACGGCGATGCTGATGATGCAGGCCGGCCAGACATAGACCCCGCGCAAGGCGTTGAGCACTTCCGGCGTATTCTCGCCGCGCGGCGTGAAGCCGATCATGTCGAGCATTGTGTAGCCGCCGAAAATCGCCACCGCGACGCCGATCTTGTTGGTCATGGTCAGCATCGAATAGAAGAGCCCTGTCCGCTGCTGCCCGGTGCGCACCGTGTCGTGATCGGCGACATCGGCCATGATCGAGCGGAACAGGAACGGCCCGGCCGCCATGTTGACGCCGCAGAGCACCCACACCGCCAGCGCCGCCGGCGCATTGCCCACCGGCACCAGCAGGATCAGCGGCACCGACGCGGCGTTGAAGAGCGCCGAATAGGCGGCGGTGCGATGCTTGCCGAGCTTGCGGCTGAGCCACAGCATCACCGGAATGAACGACACGCCGGAAATGAAATAGCCGAGCAGCATCAGGCTCGAATATTTGCCGAGCTGCAGCGCGTCTTCGGCCAGAAACAGGAACATCGAGGCGACGAGGCCGCCCGAAATGCCGGAAATCAGATCGGCCGCCAGCACATTCTGCAACGGCCGGCTCTGCACCAGCGCGGCAATCGCCTCCTTCATCGGCACATGGCCCGGCCGCGGCGTCGGGCGCTCCGGCACGAAGCGCACCGCGAGGAACACCGCAATCGGCAGCAGGATCAGCACGAACCAGCCCATCGAGGCGACGCGCGCCGCGGCGACGTCTTCGGGCCCGGTCATCTCGATCAGCACCGGCAGCGTCAGCACGAACACCATGCCGAGGATCAGCGCGATTTCGCGCGCCCCTTGCACGCGCGAGCGCTCGTGATAATCGGGCGTCAGCTCGGCGCCCCACGACATGTGTGAAATCGTCAGCAGCGTCCAGCCGACATAAAGCACGAACAGCCAGCCGACCAGATAGAGCGGCGTCACCGCGACCGGCGGCATGAAGATCATGAAGACCGACAGCATCATGATCGGCACCGAGATCACGATCCAGTGCCGCCGCCGCCCCCAGCGCGTTTCGTATTTGTCCGAGACGATGCCGAGCACCGGATCGGTGAAGACGTCCCAGAAGCGCGCGAACATGAAGATCGTGCCGACAACGGTCAGCCCCAGCCCCAGCGAGCCCGCATAGAAGGGCGGCAGATGCACGGCCAGCGGCAGCCCCATGGCCGAAATCGGCGCCGCCGGCAGCGCGAAGGCAAACAATGTCCAGCGCG
>JAUXOE010000098.1 GCA_030682415.1 Parvibaculum sp. | reverse complement strand
GGGCTTCAGGCGCGACGCCTGCCGCCCGGCCGACATGAACTTGCGCGCGTCGGTGATGGATTCGATATAGAGCAGGATGCTTTTCGTCTGCGGATCGGCCGCGAGATAGTCGAGCATGTCGCCGAAATCGACATCCGACATGCCGCCAAGCGAGGCAATGGATGAAAAGCCGATGCCGCGGCTCGTCGCCCAATCGAGCACGGCGGTGACGACCGCACCGGACTGCGAGACAAAGGCAACATTGCCTTTCAGCGGCTGCACATGACCGAACGACGCATTGAGCCCGTTGCCGGGCGCCATCAGGCCGAGACAGTTCGGTCCCGCGATGCGCAGCAGATATGGCCGCGCCGCATCGAGCATCTTCTGTTGCAACGCCCGTCCTTCGTCGCCCAGCTCACCGAACCCGGCGGTGATGACGACCGCCGCTTTCGTGCCGCGCGCGCCAAGTTCGGCGATGAGGCCCGGCACCGTTTGCGGCGGTGTCGCTATGACGGCGAGATCGGGTGCCTCCGGCAGGCTGGCGACATCGCGGAAGAGTTCGACCCCGCCAATGTGCCCGCCGCGCGGATTGACCGCCCAGACAGGGCCCTCAAGGCCAGCACCCACGAGATTGTCGAGAAGCACATACCCGACCGATCCCTTCCGGGCGCTGGCGCCGACAAGAGCAACCGAGCGTGGCGCGAACATGCGATCGAGATTGCGGATCGACATAATGCCTGCTTTCCCGGTGTAGATTGAACGTCTGGTGGCGCGGCGACGATGGACGTAGAGTATGACGCAATTGCGAATTCAGCGCAGGATTGCATTTCGCCGCGCCCCCGCCCCCAGGAAGAGACAACATCATGGCCAGTTTGCAGGCTCGACTGACAGACCGGATGCTCCACCTCCTCGTCAAAAGCCGCTTCAATCCCATGGCCGATCCAAAGGCGATCCGCGCCCGCACGACAAAGCTTGCGCGGCGGTTTGGCGCCACGCCGGCGGGCGTACGGGTCGAGCAAGTGAACGTCGCCGGCATTCCGGCAGAGTGGGTTCATCCACGATCAGAGGAAGAAGGAAATACGCTCCTCTATCTGCACGGTGGCGGTTATGCGATTTGCGGGCCGGACACGCATCGCGGACTGGTGGCGCGGCTCGCTGGCGCCGCGAAGTCGCGAGCGCTGCTGCTCGACTATCGCCTGGCGCCCGAACACCCGTTTCCGGCCGCGGTCGAAGACGCATATGCGGCTTACAAATGGCTGCTGGCGGAAAACGTCGACCCATCCAGACTGACGCTGGCGGGCGATTCGGCCGGTGGCGGCCTCGCGCTGGCGCTGCTGATGAAATTGCGCGATGGGGGCGATCCCCTTCCCGCTGGCGCGGCGCTGCTCTCGCCATGGACGGATCTGGCGATGTCCGGCTGGTCGCATGTAACGCATGGCAGGCTCGATCCAATGCTGAGCGTCGAGGGCGCGTTGATGGCCGCCCGGCACTATCTGCAAGAGACCGCGCCAACCGAGCCGCTTGCTTCGCCGCTTTACGGAACGTTCGAACATCTGCCGCCCCTGCTGATCCATGTCGGTGCCAACGAAATTCTGCTCGACGACAGCCGCCGCGTTGCCGCGAAGGCGCTTGCTGCCGGCGTCAAGGTGGACCTGCGCGTCTGGCCGGGCGTCCCGCACGTGTTCCAGGCCTTTCCGCAAATGCCCGAGGCGCGTGCCTCGATGGCCGAGCTCGGCGCATTTCTCAATCTGCGGATGCATGCAGGACGCCCAAGCCGGAACGCCGCTGAATAGGCCGGGCTGAATATCTGTAAGTTATTGAAAGTTAACAGGAAAATAGTTTCGCATTCGGACCGGAGCAGGCGCGGTTTTAGCGCTGTCTTAACCCACTCCCTGTTATGAACATTTTACCGTATCCGACGGATGCGGGGCGGGCGTCATGGCCCGTCGATCAACTGTGCCGATATGTTTTCGGCGCGCACGAACACCGACGGTGACATGGGCGACCGCATCAATCCCGCCTTCGGAGCCACTTCGCTTCGCTCGTTGATCGGGCCGACGGCGCGCGATCTCGCGTTGAAAGTGTTCGCGCTGCTGATACTGATCTCCGCCGTGCAATCAGCCATCGACTACAGCACGCTCCGCAGCATGATGTTCGACCATGTGTCGCAGCGCGCCGCCTCGGTGAGCGACCATCTGGCAATGCGTTCGGTCCTCGACGACGATTTCGGCATCGCCGAAGCGAGCCAGGCGGTCGCGCGCGAAACGCGCTGGCACACCGACCTGCTGGCGGTCTACCTGGTTGACCCGGCCGGGCGGCCGATCGCCGGTCATGGCGCCGCGCGGATCGAGGACACGAATTCGTTTCTCGCCGACCCGCTCATAAACGGCATGATCAGCCGGAGCTTTGCCGAGGGCATCGCCGCCGGCTTCGAAACGAAGGCCGGCGGCATCGATAGCTGGGCGCATGTCGCGGCGCTGCCCGATGAAGGTCTCGCGACCGTCACGGTGGTCGATCTGCGGCCGTCGCGAGCCGAACTTTCCGCGTCGACCGTCTCTTCCCTTCTTCGGCGCCTCATTACGGCGGTGGCCGTTTCCCTAACCCTCTTCGTGCTGCTGCATAGCGCTGTCATCGGTCCGATCGCGCGGCTGGCGAACGCTGTGCGCGCCAGCAACGCCACCGGCCGCTTCGACGTGCCCGCCGGCATGCCGGAGGGCGAGATTGGCGATCTCGCGGAACTCTTTGCCCGCGTGTTCAAACGTCTGCAATCGAGCCGCGGCGAGAATGAACGGCTGGCACTGGTCGCCAACGGCACCGACGCCGGTGTTCTGATCGCGGACAAGGATGGGCGCGTCGTCTGGATCAATGCCGGCTACACGGCCATGACAGGCTTTTCGCAGCGCGACCTCAAGGACCGGACGCCGAGCGAAATTCTGGCCGAACATGCCGGCGTCGGCGCCCCGATGGTCCTTGCCGACAGCGTTGGTAGCGGCGAAGCCCGCAACGTCGAAACGACCTGCCTGAAGCGCAACGGCGAACAATACTGGGCCGCCATCGAAGTGCGCCCGATTCGCGATCCCCAGGGCGAGATCCGCAACTTCATTGTCATCGAAAATGACATCACAGCGGCCAAGGAAACCGAGATCGCACTGAAGCGCAGTCGCCAGGAATTGCAGGAGCGCGTGCTCGATCTCCAGGCCACCTATGAACAGCTCGAGCAGGAGCGTGCCAATCTGACGCGGTCCGCACACGATCTTTCCAGTGCCAAAGAAGCAGCCGAAAACGCCAACCGAGCCAAGTCGGCGTTTCTGGCCGCGATGAGTCATGAGCTGAGAACACCGATGAACGGCGTTATCGGTCTGGCCGAACTTCTCTTGTCCGGCGAGATGCCCTCCACGCAGCGCGAGCGGATTGAAATGATCCGCGAGTCGGGCGAATGCCTGCTCACGATTCTCAACGACATCCTCGATCTGTCGAAGCTTGAGGCCGGCCGAATGATTCTTGAGCGCGAGCCGGTGGAAACGCGCGAGATCGTCGAAACGGTCGTCGAAGTGATGCGCCCCAACGCCGAGGAAAAGCACCTGACGCTGAGCGTCGATGTAAGCGACAACGTGCCTGCGAGCATCTTCGGCGACGCCACAAGGTTGCGCCAGATCTTGTTCAACCTGATTGGCAATGCAATCAAGTTCACGCCCAATGGCCGCATCGACGTGATCGTCGATGCAATACCCGACCGCGAAGCCGGTGCGGTGGAACTGCTTTTCACGATACGGGACACCGGCATCGGCATTCCCGACGCGATGTTGCCCCGCCTGTTCACGCGCTTTCAGCAGGCCGACTCGTCGATCTCCCGCACCTATGGCGGCACCGGCCTCGGTCTCGCGATCGCGCGCGAGCTCACAACATTGATGGACGGCATGATCACCGTCGAAAGCCAGGAGGGCCAGGGCAGCACTTTCCGTGTGCGCTTGCCGGTTCAGATTGTCGAAGGCGCAACGGCAGCAGTCCAGCCGCCGCCACAACTGCCGGCGCCCGCAGCCGACGAACAGCGCCCGCTGAAGGTGCTCCTGGCCGAAGACCAGCCGGTCAACCAGAAGTTGATGATGGCCGTGATGGAGCGCCTTGGGCACGATCTGACCATTGCGGAGAATGGCGTCGAAGCCATTCGCAGATTGCGCGAGGACCGCTTCGACCTGATCCTGATGGACATCCAGATGCCGCTGATGGACGGCATTCAGGCCACGAAGGTCATTCGCAGTTTTGACGAACCCTGGCACGATATTCCGATCGTCGCGGTCACCGCGCATGCCATGGACGGTCATCGCGAGGCTTACATGGCGGCCGGCATGAACGGGTTTGTGTCGAAGCCCTTCAAGATCGATCTGCTGGTAGCGGAGATGGAACGGGCAATACAGCGCCGTGACGTTGCTTCGCCGCGTAATGACAAAGCACCCGCCGCACCGGCACCGCAGGCGGCAGCCGCTACGCCGGACCCCCTGGCGGATATGCTGAATGAACTGGAACGGATGACCGGTTAGGTCGCGCTTCGACCTGTCAGCGCGTCGAGCTTCTCGGCAATGCGACGACCCGTCTCACCGCCATCGCCGGAGATGTTGTTCTCCGAAACCGTCTTCAGCATACGAATATGCATGTGGACGATATTGCGCTCTTCTGGCGATACACGCGAGCCGCTGCGCAGATAGTCGCAGAAGGACGCACCAATGTCTGTGACGAGGTCGTAGCCGAACGACCCACCCTGCCCCTTGATGTTGTGGGCGATGCCGTGCAGCTCCCGGAGCGATTCATCAGCCGGCGCGCCGCCTTCAAAGCGGGCCCAGACTTCCTCAAGCGCGGCGACATCATCGGCGAGCTGCGTGCGATAGGTGTCGCGCAGCGCCTCGACCGCGGCCTCGGCCTGCGCGATCAGCGACGCATAGTCGCCCGTCGCCTCATCCTTGGAAAATCCCATTGCTCCACCCACGCCTGCCGGAAAGGATCGCGGCCTCATGTAAAAAGTAACGGCGGAGCATTAAGGAAATCTTGCAGACGGCGACATCAGCCGGCCGCAAGGGCCAGAAATGCGTCAATTTCGGACGCTTGTGATTGAAATGAGGTGACGAGACGGACGGTGCGGGCCTCGACGCTGTCGCCCGGCATCGGCCAAGGGTGGAAGCGCGCCCCGCCGGCCTTGAGGCGGGCGATCGCCGTGTTCGGCAATCGGACGAACAATTCGTTCGCCTGGGGTTCCAAATGAAGCGCTGCATTCGGCACAGCCGAAAGTCCCGCGCCGAGCCGGGTCGCCATCTCATTGGCGTGGGCAGCCAGCCTGAGCCACAATCCATCTTCGAGGTAGGCCTCCAGTTGAGCTGACAGAAAACGCATCTTTGAGAGCAGATGTCCCGCCCGCTTGCGCCGGAACGCAAGATCGCGTGCCAGCTCCGGATCGAAGACAATGACGGCCTCGGCCGCCAGCGCGCCATTCTTGGTCGCACCGAAGGACATGATGTCGATGCCCGCTTTCCAGGTTGCCTCGGCCGGCGAACATCCGAGTGCCGTCAGCGCATTGGCAAATCGCGCACCATCCATATGAACGCGCAAACCACGCCCGCGCGCAATGTCGACAAGGGCGCCAAGCTCTTCAGACGTATAGACAGCACCGAGTTCGGTCGATTGCGTAACTGTCAGCACAGCCGGCTGAACGTGATGCACGACGCCGGCCGGAAGTGACGCCAGCGCGGCTACGAGCGCGGACGGATCGATTTTCGCAGCAGGTCCGGAGAGCGGCACCAGCTTTGCACCGCCGGAAAACATTTCCGGCGCGCCGCATTCGTCGACATGCACATGCGCCAACTCATGACACATCACCGCACCATGCGGCGGTGTCAGCGCCGCCAGTGCCAATGCATTGGCGGCCGTGCCGGTGACAACCGGAAAGACCGCAACGTCGCGTTCGAATATCTCCGAAAGCCGCCGGACCAGCCGCGCCGTCACCGCGTCGGCGCCGTAGGAAGCGGCGGTTCCGCTATTGGCCCGCGTCAAAGCGTCCAGAATTTCCGGCGCGGCGCCCGCCGCATTGTCACTCGTGAAGTCCATGTTCCTCTCGTCCGATCAGCGTCGGATCGTAGCCGCCGACAGATCAAAAGGAACCGCCGGAACCGCCCCGCCGGACGATTTCGGCACTAACATATTGATTCCACAAGATAAGTTATAGGTCAGTATCCCTGTCTTATTTGCTTGATTCATGCATCCCCGTCTGGCATGATCCCGCTGCTGGGAAAGCCTTGCTTTTCTGGCCCAACCGGCTGACCGAAACAGATGCGGCACGCCGGTCAGTAGCCTCCGCTCCAGGCAATAGGGAGCACCCAGCAGAAAGCTCCGTCAGAGATGGCGGCACTGCAAGGGTACGCGATGGGAGTGTGTTGGCCTTGAGCCGAACCCCGGCGCGTACCGGACATCGGATCGCGAGGAGCGATCCGGCAACGATGTGCCTCGCCGGGTTCGGTTGGGCTTTTTGCGATAGCGCGTGCGATCCGCTAGCGTCCCCCGCCCCGACAAACCGGGGCTCCGGCCTGAAACAGGCGCCGGGGGCAAGGCACAGTGCGCGACCGAAGAATTGACGACGATCGAGGCGACCCGCCTCGGAGCCGGGAAGTGGTCTCCGGGCGGCGGGTCCGGGTGAAGGATGGACGGGTATGACGCAGGAGCGGGAACAGATGGACGGACGGGCTGCGGCAACGCATGCCGGGCTTCCGGCCGCGCAAGGGCTCTATGATCCCCGCAACGAACACGATGCCTGCGGCATCGGATTCGTTGCCAACATCCACAACCTCAAATCGCACAAGATGGTCGAGGACGGCCTCCGGATTCTCGAAAACCTCGAGCATCGCGGCGCGGTCGGTGCCGATCCGAAGGCCGGCGATGGCGCCGGCATCCTGATCCAGATTCCCGACGCCTTCTTCCGTCGCGAAGCGAAGAAGCTCGGCTTCGAATTGCCGGCCGAGGGACACTACGCCGTCGGCCACATGTTCTTGCCGAGGGACGATAGCGAGCGCGCCAAGATCTGCGCTTTGACCGAGAAGGTCATTGCCGAAGAGGGACAGGTTTTCCTCGGCTGGCGCGACGTGCCGGTCGACAATTCCGATCTCGGCTACTCGGTGAAGCCGACCGAACCCTTCCATCGTCATATTTTTGTCGGACGCGGACCGGCTTGCGCCGATCAGGATGCGTTCGAACGCAAGCTTTTCGTTATCCGCAAGCGCATCTTCAACACCTTGTTTCACGAGATGAAGGCGATCCCCAAGGGGCTCTACATTGCGTCCCTGTCCTCGCGCACGCTCGTCTACAAGGGCATGCTGCTCGCCGCCCAGGTCGGACGGTACTACAAGGACCTCTCGGACCCCGAGATGGTGACGGCACTGACGCTTGTGCATCAACGCTTCTCCACCAACACCTTCCCGACATGGAGCCTCGCGCATCCATTCCGGATGATCTGCCACAATGGCGAAATCAACACCAAGCGCGGCAACGTCAACTGGATTCAGGCCCGCTACTCGTCGATGCAGTCGGATCTTCTCGGCGACGACCTGAAGAAGCTGTGGCCGATCGCGGTCGAAGGACAGTCGGACACGGCCTGTTTCGACAACGCGCTCGAACTGCTGGTCATGGGCGGCTACTCGCTGGCCCATGCGATGATGATGCTCATTCCTGAAGCATGGGCCGGTAATCCGCTGATGGATGCCGACCGTCGTGCTTTCTACGAATATCACGCCGCGCTGATGGAACCGTGGGACGGTCCGGCCGCCGTTGCCTTCACCGACGGCCGCCAGATCGGCGCAACGCTCGACCGCAATGGTCTGCGGCCCGCGCGTTACTACGTCACCGACGACGGGCTGGTGATGATGGCTTCCGAAATGGGCGTCCTGCCTGCGCCGGAGGAGAAGATCATCGAGAAGTGGCGCCTGCAGCCGGGCCGCATGCTGCTCATCGACCTTGAACAGGGCCGCATCATTTCCGACGACGAGATCAAGGCGCAGCTGGCGAAATTGCACCCCTATCAGCAGTGGCTGAATGCAACGCAAATCCAGATCGAGGACATGCCGGCACCGCTGCATCCGGCAAAGCAGCCGAGCTACGCCTCGCTGCTCGATAGGCAGCAGGCTTTCGGCTACACCCAGGAAGACCTGAAGTTCCTGATGGCGCCGATGGCGACGGAAGGACAGGAAGCTGTCGGCTCCATGGGCACGGACACACCGATTTCGGCCCTCTCCTCCAGGTCGAAGCTGCTCTACACCTATTTCAAGCAGAACTTCGCGCAAGTGACCAACCCGCCGATCGACCCGATCCGCGAGGAACTGGTCATGTCGCTCGTGTCTTTCATCGGACCGCGCCCGAACCTGCTCGATCTCAAGGGCATGTCGCGGGTGAAGCGTCTCGAAGTGCGCCAGCCAATCCTGACCAATGAAGACCTCGAAAAGATCCGCATGATCGGCGAAGTTGCCGACAATCACTTCCGCACCCAGACGCTCGACATCACATACGACGTGAACCGTGGCGCCGGCGAAATGATCGACATGCTGGACCGGCTTTGCGCGCGTGCCGAAGAGGCGGTCGCGCAGGGCTACAACATCGTCATTCTGTCGGACAGGCTGGTTTCCGCCGAACGCGTCGCCATTCCGGCGTTGCTCGCAACCTCGGCTGTGCATCACCATCTGATCCGACACGGCCTTCGCACGTCGGTCGGCCTTGTCGTTGAGACCGGCGAGGCGCGTGAGGTACATCATTTCGCTTGCCTTGCCGGCTACGGCGCCGAAGCGATCAATCCCTACCTCGCCTTCGAGACGCTGGCCGATATGCTGCCTCATCTCGACGAAGGGCTGACCCGCCAGGACGCCGAGAAGCGATACATCAAGGCTGTCGACAAGGGCCTGCTGAAGGTCATGTCGAAGATGGGCATTTCGACCTATCAGTCCTATTGCGGCGCACAGATTTTCGACGCCATCGGCCTGAAGTCGGACTTCGCGCAGAAGTATTTCACCGGCACGATCTCGATGATCGAGGGCGTCGGTATCGAGGAAATTTCCGAAGAGACCCACCGTCGGCACAAGCTGGCCTTCTCGGATGCGCCGGTTCTGCGAAACGCGCTCGAAGTCGGGGGCGAATATGCCTATCGCGTGCGCGGCGAGGACCACGCATGGACGTCCGACAGCGTGCGCGACCTGCAACATGCGGTGCGCGGCAACAGTCAGGACAAATACCGCGCCTTCGCCCGGCAGATCAACGAGCAGAATGAACGTCTGCTGACGATCCGCGGCCTGTTCGAGATCAAAAAGGCCGAGGAGGCAGGGCGCGATCCTGTGTCGCTGGACGACGTGGAGCCCGCCGCCGACATCGTGAAGCGTTTTGCGACCGGCGCCATGTCATATGGATCGATCAGCCGCGAGGCGCACACCACGCTGGCGCTTGCCATGAACCGCATCGGCGGCAAGTCGAACACCGGCGAGGGCGGTGAAGAGGTCGATCGTTTCACGCCGCTCGCCAATGGCGACAGCATGCGCTCGGCCATCAAGCAGGTGGCCTCCGGCCGCTTCGGCGTGACGACCGAGTATCTGGTCAATTCCGACATGATCCAGATCAAGATGGCGCAGGGTGCGAAGCCCGGCGAAGGTGGCCAGCTGCCCGGCCACAAGGTCGACGCGGTGATCGCCAAGGTCCGTCATTCGACGCCCGGCGTCGGCCTGATCTCACCGCCGCCGCACCACGACATCTATTCGATCGAGGATCTGGCGCAGCTCATCTTCGACCTGAAGAACACCAATCCCGCCGCACTCATTTCGGTGAAACTGGTTTCGGAAGTCGGTGTCGGCACGGTCGCCGCCGGCGTGTCGAAGGCGCGCGCCGATCACGTGACGATTTCGGGCTTCGAGGGCGGCACGGGCGCCTCGCCGCTGACCTCGATCAAGCATGCCGGCTCCCCTTGGGAAATCGGCCTCGCCGAAACGCACCAGACGCTGGTGATGAACCATCTGCGCGGCCGCATTGCAGTGCAGGCCGATGGTGGGTTGCGCACCGGCCGCGACGTCGTCATCGCCGCTCTTCTCGGCGCCGACGAATTCGGCTTCGCAACCGCGCCGCTGATCGCGGCCGGTTGCATCATGATGCGCAAGTGCCATCTCAACACCTGCCCGGTCGGCGTCGCCACGCAGGATCCCGAACTGCGCAAGCGTTTTGTCGGCACGCCTGAGCACGTCATCAACTACTTCTTCTTCGTCGCGGAAGAGGTCCGGGAACTGATGGCGGAGATGGGCTACCGCCGCTTCGATGAAATGATCGGGCAGATGCAGATGCTCGACAAGCGCAAGATCGTCGAGCACTGGAAGGCCAAGGGGCTCGATTTCTCGAAGCTCTTCCACAAGCCCGAAGCACCGGCGGGCGTCGCAATCCACCATTGCGAGGCGCAGGACCACAAGGTCGCCGATGTTCTGGATCGCCAGCTGATCGCAGCGGCGAAGGATGCGATCGAAGCGCATAAGCCCGTGCAGATCGAGATGCCGATCCGCAATACCGACCGCACGACCGGCGCCATGCTTTCCGGCGAGATCGCAAAGCGTCACGGCCATGCGGGCCTGCCCGACGACACCATCCATGTGAAGTTCACGGGCACGGCCGGTCAGAGCTTCGGCGCCTGGGTTGCGGCCGGTGTGACACTTGAGCTTGAGGGCGAGGCCAACGACTATGTCGGCAAAGGTCTGTCGGGCGGACGTCTGATCGTCTATCCGCCGGCCAATGCGCGCATCGTGCCGGAAAAAAGCATCATTGTCGGCAACACCGTTCTCTACGGCGCAATTGCAGGCGAATGCTACTTTCGCGGTGTCGCCGGCGAACGTTTCGCCGTGCGCAATTCGGGCGCCATCGCTGTTGTCGAGGGTACCGGCGACCATGGCTGCGAATACATGACCGGCGGAATCGTTGTCGTGCTCGGTGAAACGGGACGCAACTTCGCGGCCGGCATGTCGGGCGGCATCGCCTATGTGCTGGACGAGCATGGCATGTTCGAGCGGCGCTGCAACCTTGCCATGGTCGATCTCGAGCCGGTGAAGGAAGAGCACGACATCATGGAGCGCCGACGCCACCAGACCGGCGATCTCGAAAGTCACGGCCGCGTCGACGTGATGAGCGACATGACCCGCTTCGACGCCGAACGTCTGCGTCAGTTGATCGAGAACCATGCGCGCTACACCAATTCGTCGCGCGCGCGCGAAATTCTGAACGATTGGGAGGCCATGCTGCCCAGGTTCCGCAAGGTGATGCCGGTCGAATATCGCCGCGCACTCAGGGAAATGCAGCAGGCACAGGACACCGCGCAGGCAATGGCCGCAGCAGGAGAGTAAGAGTCGTGGGCAAGATCACCGGTTTCCTGGAAATCGACCGGCAGGACCGAAAGTACCTGCCGGCCGCCGACCGCGTCAGAAATTACAGCGAATTCGTCATCCCGCTGGCCGAAGAGGCCGTGCGCGACCAGGCGGCGCGCTGCATGGATTGCGGCATCCCCTATTGTCACAATGGCTGTCCGGTCAACAACCAGATTCCGGACTGGAACGACCTCGTCTATCACGCCGATTGGGAAGAAGCCTGCCGCAACCTTCATTCGACCAACAACTTCCCCGAATTCACCGGTCGCATCTGCCCCGCGCCCTGCGAGGCGAGCTGCACGCTGAACCTCAGCGAAGCACCGGTGACGATCAAGACGATCGAATGCGCCATTGTCGACCGCGGCTGGAAGGAAGGCTGGTTAAAGCCTCAAATGCCGGCATCGAAGACGGGCAAGAAGATCGCCATTGTCGGGGCGGGCCCGGCCGGCCTCGCCGCTGCACAACAGCTTTCGCGCCGGGGTCACGAGGTGCATGTGTTCGAACGGCAGGCAAAGGCCGGCGGCCTCCTGCGCTACGGCATCCCCGACTTCAAAATGGAAAAGCACCATATCGATCGCCGTATCGGGCAGATGGAAGCTGAAGGCACGATCTTCCACTACGGCGTTCATATCGGCGTCAACAAGAGCGTGACGGATATCGATCGTGAATTCGACGCCATACTGCTGACGGGTGGCGCGGAAAAGCCGCGCGATCTCGATGTCGAGGGACGCGAACTCTCCGGCGTTCACTTCGCAATGGAATTCCTGCCGCAGCAGAACCGCCGCGTCTCCGATGAACCTATCGGTCAGGTGGAGCCGATCCTTGCGGGCGGCAAGCATGTCGTTGTCATTGGCGGCGGCGACACAGGTTCCGACTGCATCGGCACCTCGTTCCGTCAGGGTGCCGTGTCGGTGACGCAACTCGAAATCATGCCCGCGCCGCCGGAGAAGGAAAACAAGCTTCTGACCTGGCCGGATTGGCCGATGAAAATGCGGACATCGTCGAGTCAGGCTGAAGGCGCGGTGCGCGACTTTGCGGTGATGACGCGGCGCATCCTCGGCAAGGACGGTCATGTCCGTGCCATCGAATGCACCCGCGTCGACGAGAAGATGCAAGCCATCGCCGGCTCCGAATTCGAAATCAAGGCCGATCTGGTCTTGCTGGCCATGGGCTTTGTACATCCGGTGCATGAAGGCATGCTGAAGGAACTGGGCGTCGCCCTCGACCAGCGCGGCAACGTGGCCGCCGATACAGCGACCTACAAAGCCTCGCTCGACAAGGTCTTTGCCGCCGGCGACATGCGCCGCGGCCAGTCGCTTGTCGTCTGGGCCATCCGCGAAGGTCGCCAGGCTGCACGCGAAGTAGATCTTTTCCTGATGGGGGAAACCGTATTGCCGCGCTGATAGCGAGCGCAGTTCAAAACGGAAAGGCCCCTGTGAGCATTCTCACAGGGGCCTTTCGATATCCGATGCCGGAATGGGAGCCAGAGAACATGAAACCCGCAATCGGCGACTATATCGATGGCCTTCGCGCCATGCTGCCGCTGCTGCCCGGCGCCGTGCCCTTCGGCATGATCGCGGGCGCGGTTGCGGCCGAAGCCAAATTCGGCGCCGCTGCCGGTATCGGCCAATCCGTGTTGATCTATGCCGGCGCTTCCCAGCTTGCCGCAACACAATTGGTCGCCGATGCCGCCCCCGCCCTGATCATTGTCTTGACCGGCCTCGTCATCAATTTGCGCTTTGCGATGTATAGCGCCTCGCTCGCTCCGCACTTTGCCGGCCTCACATTGCGCCGGCGCGCCTTGCTGGCCTATCTGATGACCGACCAGTCCTATGCGCTGACGGTCTCACGATATGGCGCGGATGGAACAGCGGACGCGGCCACGAAGGCCCGCTTCTACCTGGGCGGTGGCATCGCCATGTGGATTGTCTGGCTGGGAGCGACAGCCGCCGGCTTCATGCTTGGAAGCCGCGTCCCGCCGAGCTGGTCGCTCGACTTCTTCGTGCCGCTGAGTTTTCTGGCGCTGCTGGTGCCCGGAATTCGTGACCGCGCCACCGCCACCGCCGCTGCGACAGGCGCAATCATCGCCGTTGTCGCCACAGGTCTCGCCTTCAATCTGGGGCTCTTTGTTGCCGCTGCATGTGGCATCGCCGCCGGTTACCTTGCCGAAACGTGGCGCAAGAAAAAGGAGGATGCCCGATGAGCACGACAGCGCTCTGGTTGACGATCGTCGCCATCGGCATTGGCACCTTCGTCCTCCGGCTTTCCTTCATCGGCCTTTCGGACCGCATGGCGCTGCCCGTTGCCATGACGCGCGCCTTGCGTTTCGTGCCGGCCGCCGTCCTGAGCGCCATCATCCTGCCGGCAGCGCTGCGCATGCCGGAGGGGGGCGTTGATCCTTCCCTCGACAATCCGCGCTTGATCGCCTGCCTCGTGGCAGCCGGCATCGCCTGGATGACCAAAAGCGTGCTGGCGACCCTGGCTGTCGGCATGGGAACGCTGTGGCTTTTGCAGGCCCTGCTCTAGCCGGTCTCCTCGCCGAGCATGCCCCGCAGCAGTCTCGCGCCATCACGCACATCCTGCTTGTCGAGCCTGATCTCGACATCGCTCCAGCGCTTCATCCGCCATTCGTCGATCCGGTTGCGGGCCGCTGCGGAGAGTTCCCCGAACCCTGTCTGCTGCATCTGCTCGTCCCAGGCCGCAGACAGCGCCACAACGGCATTCTGTACCGGTCCGACACCGAAGCCATTGGTCCATGTGACGAGGCGCTCGCTGTTGAGAACCAGAAGAAGCGCCGTGGCAATCCAGAGCGCGCGGGCGAAGCGCGCCACCGCACGGCGCGTGTGTTCGGCCGTCTGCAATTCGACGCGCGAGGCCGCTTCCCAGCCATCTTCCAGATCCGTTTCAATTTCGCGAATGAGGTCCAACATGTTTCGGCCTCAGAACTGGAAATAGATGAAAGGCGCAACGCCTTCGGGCGCAATCGCCCAGATCAGCCAGACGCCGCCGCCAAGAACAAGCCCGAGCGCCGGCGACGGCAGCCATTGAAGCCCCTGCGCCAGCCAGCGCCCGAGATCGCGCGGCGTGAACTGGAAAACCATGGCAACCGCAATCAATCCGACAAGAAATGGGGTCGCATGGAGGCTCGGTTCGGACCAGCGTGCGAAGCCGGCGAGATAGCTGCCGGCCGTCGAGAAACTGTCGGCCCGGAAGAAAATCCAGGCGAAGCAGACCAGATGAAACGTCCAGATGACGCCCACAACATGCTGCGCGCCGTGGCCGATGACGCTGAACAAGCCGCCGGGATCGCTGTTCGGCGGCGCGAACTCGTCGAGTTTGCGCCGCGCATAGCGCTCGACGGCCAGCATCGTGCCGTGAAAGGCACCCCAGAAAACAAAGGTCCATGCCGCGCCGTGCCAGATACCGCCAAGGAACATGGTCAGAAAAAGATTGCGATAGGTCCTGGCCTCGCCATGCCGGCTGCCGCCCAGCGGCTTGTAGAGATAGTCGCGCAGCCAGGTCGACAGCGAAATGTGCCAGCGCCGCCAGAAATCCTGCAGGCTTGAGGCGCGGTAGGGCTGATTGAAATTTTCGAGAAAGCGATAGCCGAGCAGCGCCGCAACGCCGATGGCAATGTCGCTATAGCCCGAAAAGTCGCAATAGATCTGGATCGCATAGCCATAGACGCCGATCAGCAGATCAAGCGCGCTGACGGCTGTCGGGTCGAAGAAGACCGGGTCGACAAGCTCGGTCGCCAGGTAATTGGCAATCAGCATTTTCTTGGCAAGGCCCGACAGGATCAGCACCGTACCGACGCCGACATGGGCCCGCGTCAGGACCGGCGCGCGGTGCAGTTGCGGCAGGAAATCGGCCGCGCGCACGATCGGACCTGCCACCAGCTGCGGGAAGAAGGAGATGTAGAGCATCAGATTGGCGAGCGAGCGCTCCGGCCGCACATGACCGCGATAGACATCGACGACGTAGGAGATGCCCTGAAAGGTGAAGAAGGAAATGCCGACCGGCAGGATCACCTGCATGAAGGGCAGATCGCGCTCGAGCCCGGCCATTTCGAGCAGCGTCGCGAGAGAGGTGAGAAAGAAGCCGTAATACTTGAAGAATCCGAGGATCGAAAGACCGCCCGCAACCGCACAGGTGACCACGAGCTTGCGCAGCACCGGATGCGCGGTGCGCGCCAGTGCGAGACCGGCCGCATAGTTGATCAGCGTCGAGACCAGCAGCAGCCCCATGAACCGCCAGTCCCACCAGCCATAGAAGAAATAGCTGGCGGCGAGCAGCACCAGTTTGCGCCAGTGCGGCGTCCAGCGCGCGGCCCAGCTGACCGTGAAGACGATCAGGAAGAAGATCCCGAACTCTATGGTCGGAAATAACATGCCGCCCCGTCGCTTGCGCCCGAATACATCTCGCCCAGCCAACCATCAGGGGGGCATGACGGAACCAGATGCATCATCCCTGTCCGAGCCGAAAAGCTCAATGATTGCCTTAACTTATGGTTAACCACGCGGACGGGCGGACGGCCGGCAGGCAGGTCCCTCCGCCGCGGCACGACCGTCCATCAGTGCGGTCCAGAGCGCCTCACCGAGATGTGCGGCGCCGGCAGGCCGCAAATGCACCCGGTCGGCATACGCAAGAGGCACTTCCGCGATGGCCCAGCGATGCACGCTGCAGCGCCCGCCCATCGCCGCCGAGCCATCCCAGAAAAAGGCGCCCTTCTCGGCAGCGAGTTCCTCCAGGACCGCGCGCAGAACCGCGAGCTTTCGCGGTGTCGCCCAACCATCGCCGCAAGCCTCGCCGTTGCCCTTCCGGGCGCCGTCAAAAGGCCCCAGAAGGGCGAAGGAGGCTTCCGGTGCTGCTGTGCCTATGCGATCCATCAAACCGCCCACGAGCGCCTTGTAGGCGGCCCTGTCGAGGCCGTCGTTGAAGCCCTCATTGGTGCCATAGCCGAGAATGACGAGATCGGGCTGCAACGCCGCAAGCTGCGCCGCGACGATGCCTTCGTCCCAGCGCTGCGTGATGGCGGCTGTCGCCGCGACAATGCCGTGGCTGTCATAGCGAACGCCCGGACGGCCCTGGTGCGGCGCAAAGGCCACCGACCAGCCGAGCAGATGAACGGGCCCGTTGCCGGCCGGCCAGAGCGCGGCACGGCTGGCGGCGGCCGGAACCGTCAGCCGCACGAGGCCCGGCGCGGCGCGGCGCGTCGACAGACGAAAGGGCGCCGCATCGCCGAGCTTGAGCATGACGGTGCCGGTATCGGGACCGCCGGCAACTTCCAGCGTCACGGCGGCGAAGGGCGCGTCCGCCACGAGTGTCATCACCGCGTCATGCCCGTCGGCCATGGCCCGGAAACCCTGCAACCCGAAAGGTCCTTCGGTCGTCTGCGGCAGGCTTGAGACGACGGACCAGGGCCCGCGCATCGAAAGCGCGAAGCCATCGGGCGCGTAGTAACGGAAAGGCACGCCCGGCATCAGCCCGCGCCCGGCATCGCCAAATTGCGCCTGCCAGCGCTGGCGAAGCGCGCGCGGCAAATGATCGAGGGAAATGTGACTGTCGCCGAGATGAAGCACCGTCAGTGGACGCGTACGGGTTCCGGCTTCGACGGCATCAAGCGCCGCGTGAAAGGATTCAAGGCCCGCAGGCGCGGGCGGACAATCATCGGCGCGGGCCGGGAGCGGCAAGAGACAAGCACCGACAAGAACCGCTGCCGCAAGGCGAACGACATGAAGGCGGGGCGCGTCAGTTGACGGGGCCGGTCCAGCGCCAGTCATCGGATCTGCCGGGACGTCTGCCGGAGGTGTCATAGACAAAGGGCTCCTGCGCAGCGGATTGAACGGCCGCAGGCACTTCCGGCTCGGAAGGCGCCGTGATTCCGGCGCGCAATTGCGGCACCGCCTCGGCAAAACGGACCGCCATGCCGCCGCTTTCGATGTCGGCGACGATGGCGTTTGCCATGCGCTGGCCCAGCAATTCGTAACCCGGCATCGTGAAATGAATGCCGTCCTCGGCACGCAACAGCCGCGTGCGGCCGAAGCGGTCGGCGCCATAGGCCGTGTAATCGCCGTTCTCGTCGGTGGCGAGCCCAGCGGTGCGGACGAAGGCGACGCCGTTCATGTGGGCGCGGTTTTCGAAGATTTCGTTGAACTGCGCCATGTCGCCGCCGAAGCGCGGGCTGCGCATCACCGGCAATTCGAGCCAGTAAATACGGGCACCGGTTGCTTGCAGCGTCGCCGTGAACTCATCGACGCGGCGTTCGTAGATCTCGCGCCAGCCCGCATCGAAAAGCGCGTGGCGCCTGCCGTTTTCGACGATCGGTTGACGGTCGTTGGTGCCCATCACGACGACGGCGATGTCGATCCGCGTCTCGGCCGCGATGTCGCGCACGGCCGCGTTCCAGTCGTAATAATCGGCGCGCGAGAAGCCGGTGGCGACGCGCGATTTCTTGATGACGGTGAACCGCTTGTCCTGGCGCAGCACGTGATAGAGCCCGGCCCAGGTCCCGTCACCCAGCGAGTCGCCCATGACGACGACATTGTAACGCCTTGATTCAGCAGGCTTTTCAGCGACCGGTGCCGGCGGCTCGCTTGCGATCAGGGCCGCGCTTTCGACGCGCGGCGGCGCGAGTTGCAGCGGCTGCGCGGCGGCACTCGCCCACCAGAACAGCACCAGCGGCAGCACGAGCGCCGTCAGCCGCGCGAGGCGCCAAGTCTGAGTTTCCTGCGCTTTTGCGGCGCGCGCTTGCATCGAATTCCCCGAAAACCCCGAAAACGTCCCGGAACGAGCCAATTTGTATCGCCGAGCGGCAACACTTCGCTTCTTGTCGTGCAGAGCTCGTGCCCCGATCCGCGCCTCAAAACGGGACAAAGTCTAGTCGCCGGGGACGCCATTGCCTAGAGCGCGGCGCAGCGATGCGACAGCGCGAAAAGAGCAAAAGACCCCCTCTGTCACAAAACTGTCAAAAAACTGTCACATATGCGCGGCGGGGCGGCGCGGCCGGCACTTATCCCCCGGGGACAAGTGCCACAAAGAATATTTTATCCCCGGTTTGCGACCTGATGCCGATCGGCGGGCCTCAAACGGCGCTGCGCAACAGCTCCGAGACGACACGCTCGAGGTCTTTCAACGAGGCGCAGGTGACCGCCTTGTCGCAATAGGGCTGGAGCCTCCGCATCTCGCTGTCGCCCGAATTCCACATCGTGCGCGGTTCGGGATTGAGCCAGACGACGCGGCGCGCGCGGGCATGGATCTTTTTCAGAATGTCGCCGCGCGGATCGCCATAGTTCGACCGCGCATCGCCGAGAATGAGAACGGTGGTGCGATGATCGACATCGTCGAGCGCGATTTCCTCGAAATCCATGAAGGCCTGACCGTAATCGGTCGAGCCGCCGCCGAAATCGCGTAGCACCTCGACCAGCGCGTCTTCAAGCTTCTCGCGGTCGAAAAGGTCGGTCGTTTCGCCGAGCCGGCCCGAAAAGGCGAAGCTGCGCACGCCCGGCAACACTTCCTGCAGCGAATAGAGAAACATCAGCAGGAAACGCGCGACCTGTGCCACCGAGCCCGAAACGTCGCAGATCGCCATCACCTTGGGGCGGTCGATTTTCGTCCGCTTCCAGACGGTGTGGAACATCAGCCCATCAAATTCGATATTGGCGCGGATGGTGCGGCGAATATCGAGCTGGCCGCGCCGCGACACCTTCTTGCGGCGCGAATGCAGCGCGATCAGCCGCTTGGCCATCTTGCGCACCAGCTCGCGCATGAAGCGCATGTCGCTGCGGTCGATATTGGAGAGGCGGACCTTGGCCAGCACCTCCTCGCGCAACTGACGGCCCGAATTGGCGGTGAAGATTTCAAGCTGCTTTTCGACATAGTCGCGGACCTGGCCGCGCAAGCCCTCGCGCAACTCCGCGAGGCGCTCGGCGCCCGCCCCATTGCCGTCACGCTCGCGCCGCTCGATCTCGTCGTTGAGGCCGTCGAGCCCCATCAGCTCCATGATGCGGCGCGTGAACATGCCGCGCTGGGTGAAGAGGCGGATGCGATTGAGCTGCGCCCGGCGCGCGCCTTCGGCCAGCGCCATCTGCAGTTCGGCCTGATCGCCGCGTTCGAGCAGCGAGGCCAGATCGGTGGCGGGCGTCGCCTCGCCCTGCGGCTCGCCGCCCATGCCGCCCGAACCCGGCGCCGACGGACTGCCCGATTGCTGCGGCGCGCCGTCTTCGCCCTCGCCGTCATCGCCCTCGCCACCATCGGCCTCGGCGCTGTCGGCGGCGTCCGCGCGGTCGTCATTGGCGGCAGGCGGACGGCTTTTGAACTGGTCGAAGGCGAAGAACATGTCGAAGGTTTCTTCGAAGGCGGCTTTTTCGTCTTCGCTTTTGGCCAGCACCTGCGCCAGCGCATCCCGCAGCGTCCGCCGGTCGTCGAGACCGACAAGCCCGACGACGCGGCCGGCATCGATCGATTCCGAGGTCGAAACGCGGACATCGGCCGAACGCAGCGCGCGGATGAAATCGCCGAGGACTTCGGTCATGGGCGCGTCCTACCCCGCCTGCATGGCTTTCGACACCAGGGCATTGATCTCGCCATCGACATTGTCGATATCGTCCTGGAATTTCAGCAGCACGTTCAAGGTGTTGCGGACGAGATCGGCATCGAGTTCGCGGGCATGCAGCAGCACCAGCGTGCGCGCCCAGTCGATGGTTTCGCTGACCGCCGGTAGCTTCTTGAGATCGAGCTGGCGCAGTCCCTGCACGAAGGCGACGAGCTGGCGGCGCAGCTCCTCTTCGACTTCCGGCACGCGCGAGCGGATGATGCGCTGCTCGAGATCGGTGTCGGGGAAGGGAATATAGAGATGCAGACAGCGGCGCTTCAGGGCGTCGCCGATTTCACGCGTGTTGTTCGACGTCAAAAAGACGATGGGCGTGGTGCGCGCCTTGATGGTGCCGAGTTCGGGCACCGAAATCTGATAGTCGGAAAGAAGCTCGAGCAGGAAGGCCTCGAATTCATCGTCCGACTTGTCGATTTCGTCGATCAGCAGCACCGCCCCGCCCGGCTGCCACAGCGCTTTCAGCAGCGGCCGCGGCTCGAGAAATTCTTCCGAGAAAAACGTGTCGTCGAAATCATGCAGCCGCGTCATGGACTCCTTGAGACCGTTCGCGCCCGCCATCAGATCGCCAAGCTTTTCCTTCAAAACCTGGGTGTAGAGAAGCTGCTTGCCGTATTTCCACTCGTAAAGCGCCTTGGCCTCGTCGAGCCCCTCATAGCATTGCAGGCGGATCAGCGGCTTGCCGACAAGCTCGGCGGTGGCCTTGGCCAGTTCGGTCTTGCCGACGCCGGGCGGTCCTTCGACCAGCAGCGGCTTTTGCAGCCGTTCGGCGAGGAAGATCGAGGTGGCGATATGGGCGTTGCAGATATAGCCGCGCGTTTCGAAGCCCTTGCGGACGGCTTCGATTTCGGCGACGGCGTTTTTTTTCTCTGTGCTCAAGCGCGTTTGAGGGACGGAAGCCCGCCCCTTCCCTGAATTATGTGATTTTCATTGAGGCAATCTAGCACGGCGGGACATGGCGGGCGCCATGCCAAAGGCCCTGCCACGCTGTGCGCGGGCGGCGGCCATGTTGAACATCGGTGAACGACGGACGCCAGATTTCGAGATCCGGCTCGCGCGGCGAAAACTCGCCCATTGGGTTGTTTTTTTCCAAACAACTCCCCCATTGGGGCATATAAGAACCGGCGAAGCTGAGGAAGTAGAAGAGGAGTCCCGACGATGAGCGATTTTGCCAAGGAACTGATCGCTTCCATGGAAGAGGCGCTCAAACACGCCAAAGGCGGCAAGACCGGTATCCGCGTTCATGCGGTCCAGCCGATGGATGTGAAGAAAGCCCGCAAGGCGCTGAACATGACGCAGTCGGATTTTGCGACACTCGTCGGCACCAGCGTTTCCGGCCTGCAGAAATGGGAGCAGGGAACCCGGCAGCCGCGCGGCGCCGCACGGACGCTGATCAGGCTGATCGAGCGTGCACCCGAGGCGGTACGGGAAGCCCTCGAAGATCAGGACGAAAAAGCACCGGCGTGACCGGTCGACGAAAACTCACCCAAAGGCCGCGCGCATGACCTTGCCGACGACGGCGGCCTGATCCGCCGCGCCGAGTTTCGACTTGATATGCGCGAAATGCGTGCGGACGGTCGCCATCGAAAGGCCCTGCGCCCGCGCGAAATCGGCAAGGCTCGCGCCTTCGGCAAAGGCGGCCGCAAGCTCCGCCTCGCGCGGCGAAAGGCCGTACCAGGCCGAAAGCGCATCGCGGTCGACCCGGCGGCGGCGCCCCTCCTCGAAAATCCGGACAAGCGCGATCGGCGGCGCGCCGGAGCCGTCGGCCGGCGGCTGGATGCGCTCGCAGCGC
>JAUXOE010000091.1 GCA_030682415.1 Parvibaculum sp. | reverse complement strand
CCGCTCCGCCGGCCAGTACGGCAGCCAAAGCGCGGCGATCCGCCTTTTTTCGTCCATACGCATCGCTGGGAAAAGTCATCAAAAGAACAAAAAGGGAACAATCACTTTGGCCCAGCCACGTCCCAAAGGCGAGTCGAATCTCGCACCGCCCTGTTTTTGCCTGAAACAAGCATAAGATGAGCCTGCACACCCGAAAGGCATCGCCCCATGACGAAATATCCGCTCATCCTTCTCGCGCTTCTTGCGCCACTGACACTGGCCGCCTGCGCCGACCCGAAAGCCGAGCAGGCGCGTCTCGATGCGATCGACCACGCGAATTGCGTCGACCTGAGCTTCGAGCCGGGCACCGAGGCCTATGGCAATTGTCGACTGAAGATGAAGGAAATCCGCGCGAAGGAAGAAGGCAGCCGTTCGCCGAACATCGGTTTCGGCGTAGGTATCGGCGTCAGCAAGGGTTTCTGACGCAACGAAGGGAGGTTGGCATGAAAGTCGTGAAAACTACTCTGGCCCTCCTGATGCTGTTTGCGCTTGCCGCCTGCGTAAGCCCGCAGGAACAGGCCGCTCGCACCGCCGCCCAGACGCAGGCCGACGGTGCCGAATGCGAACGGCTGGGTTTCACGCCCGGCACCGAGGCTTTCGCCAATTGCCAGTTGAAGCTGAAAGAAATTCGCGCCCAGCAGGAAAACACGCAGGCGCTGCGTCGCGCGCAAACACCGCCGCCTTTCTGGGGACCATGGCCGGGCTACTATCCCCACCCTTATCCCTACCGGCGCTGGTAACTCAAGCGCTTTGCCTGAATGCCGCCACGCTCTCTCTCGCTGGCGCGGGCGGTTTCTCCCATCGTGCAAGCGCTGCCGTATCGGCAAGCGCAAAGCGCCTGTCGCCGGCATGCCATGCCACATTCCATGTGCCCGGCGCACCGCCGCGCGCGCGCGTCAATGCGGCGCGCCAGCATGGCGCGCCTGTCAACCCGCCAAACTCATCTGTATCCGGAATAACTGAACCGGGAAGAGCGGCAATGCGCCAGCGTGTGACAGCCGCGCTTGCCGCTCCACCGTCATGCCCGGTGAACAGAAGCGCCGGTGTTCCCTTTTCTTCCGCCGCAAGCTGCAGCCGCCGCGTCGCCGTCAGATCGAGCGCGGCAGCGCGCCCGGCTACCTCGCCGATAACGACAGCAAAGACGCCGGACCGCAGCGCCTCTTCCATCGCCCAGAGGCAATCCGTGACGGAGGCAGGAAGCGCAAGTATGAGCCGCGCCGGGTCGAACCCGAAGCCGGCAAGCCCCGGCCCGTAAAGCGCGCCGATGTCGAAAGGCGGTTGCGCCGAACCACACCAGAGAACGGGCATGGATGTGCTTTCGGCAAGGCATGTGGCGAGCGCCGCCAGAAAACCCGTCGCCGCGCCCATGTCGCGATAATCCTCAGCCCCCACCTCATGCAGAGCACCGGCCTTCAGCCCGCCGCCCGGCAACGCCGCATCGATCGCATCGACGCCCAGCGGTACGAAACGCCCGTTCCTTGCCGTTTCAAACCCGGCGGAAGGTCCGGCAATCCGGGCCCTGAGATCGGCGACAAGCGCGGTTTTGGCATCCTGTTTCGAGAGCGGCGGCATGAGACAAAACCTTTTGTTCGTGTTTTGTTCTAATCACACATCTTCCACAAGTCAATTCGCCCCGCAGGACGTCGGAACATGGACTCAAGCTTGCGCCACGCCCCAATAATTGAAGCCCGCAACGCGCGGCGTCGACGGCAGATACATGGTCTGCAGATCGGCGATGCGGAACCCGCCTTCCTCGATAAGCGCCGGCATCTTGCGGTTGAGGTTGCAGCCGCCAAACAGCACTTTCCACACCGGATTGATGCGATCCTGCCACTTCGCCACGCCCTCGTCCGGCGCCGCGCCATGCTCGCAGAAAACGAGCTTGCCACCCGGCTTCAGCACCCGCTTCATGCCTTCAAGCGCCTTCACCGGATCGGGAATAGTGCAAAGGCTGAAGGTGCAGAGCACCGTGTCGACGCTCTTGTCGTCGAGCGGGATTTGTTCGCCAGGCAGGCCGATGAATTCGACCGGGAAGGAAAGATCTTTCGCCCGCTCGCCGGCAAGCTTCCACGAGGCTTCGGACGGATCGAGCCCGATCACGCGTGTGACTTTCGTCGGATCGTAATAAGGCAGGTTGAGGCCCGTCCCGATGCCGATTTCAAGCACCGTTCCCTCGGCCATCGGCACCACCTTCTTGCGCTGATAGCGGATAGGCTTGGTTCCGCAGGCGCAGTTGATGATATGCGGTACAATCCGGTTTTCGTAAAAGCCCATGATGCGTCCCTCCCGATCCGTCAGACAGCGCGGAGTATGGCGCCGCCGCTTCGCTAGCGCCACTCCGAAACGCCGAAGCGCAGCAGACGGTCGCCGTCAACCGGTCCGACGGTACGCCCGCGCCCCTTGAGGCCCAGCGCCGCCGCGCGCAACAACCGCTTCTCGCGCAGCACACTGGCCCGCCGCACACCCGCCGAAAGCGCCTGCCAAACGGTCTCCGGTTCGATGAGGCCCGCCACAGCGGTCACGCCCCGCCCGTCCCAGCCCATTGCAACAAGCCGGTCACGCGAATGCCCGGCCTCGCGCGCGGCGCCCGCAACATCAGCCGCATCGGCAAGCGCGGCGGCGACGAGACCCGCCAGTGCCGTATTGCGCGCCTGCACCGCAACGCAATCGGCAAGCCCCGAGGTCGGCGTGGCGGAGCGAATGCCGCCGATGGCGACACCCCCTTGCAACCCCGCACCGAGCGCCGCGGAAAATTCATGAAGCACCGGCGGCAGGCTCGTCCGCAACGGGACGTTTTCGCCCGCTTCCAGATGAACTGCCATCACGTCGCCCACCGAAACCAGCACCAGCGTCGTTCGACCGCCCTCGCGCATTGCCGCCAGAACCGCATCGCAAACCGCACCGGGCAGCGCCGCCAGCGCTGGCGGCAGATCATCGACGGGCAAGGCATCGCGCATGATGTGGAATGCCTCAATCGCAAGCCGCCCGGCACTCCCGCGCGGCAATATATCGGTCGACCCACATGCAAGAAGTTCGGCATCGGCCATCAGCGCCAACGAAATCTCGCGTGCCATCTCCATGCCCGCATCGAGCGCGTCGCGCGCGCCCTCTCCCGCCGCCGCCAGCCGAAGCACGCCCGGCCATACCTCGAATTCTTTCTCAATCAACGATGCAGCAGCCAGCATGGCGGAAACTCGACAGGGAAAAACTATTCAACAACACGAACCGGCGCTTCCGTATGGAAAACCGATCTCTGCCCGAAACGCTCCATGTAATCGGCCTTGATCGCGGCAAGAGCTGCTACAGCATCCGGCGTTGCATCGTGCACGACAATCACGACCTTGGTCGCCTCTCTCACGATGGCCGCATCGGCAAGTCCCGCATCGCGCCACTGGCCGTAGGCGTCGACAACGGTCAGCCCGTCGGGAAAGCGCGGCGTCACCACCTCAGCGAGAAATCGTCGCCATTCGCGCTCGCTGACCGTGCCGCCATCGCCGCGATCAAGGCCGAAATAGAGCGTCGTCTGGACAACACCGGAGACCGGATCGGCAACCGCCGCATGGCGCGGCGATGCGACAACGGCAAGTGCCAGAACGACGAGAAAGACATGGATGAATCGGCGGGTCATGGCCCCTACTCTGAACCCTGACGCGCCGCTTCGCCAGCCCTCAGGCGGCCTCGCGCAAGGCCACGTCTGCGATACGAAGACGCAACCCGTCAAGCGCCGGCGTCATGATCAGCTGGCAGGAAAGCCGCGACCAGTCGCCGCCATAGTTCCGGTCGAGCATGTCGACCTCGTCTTCGCGTGGTGGATGAAGCTTCGCCGTCCATTCCGGATCGACCTCCACCTGGCAGGCACCGCAGGCGCAGGCACCGCCGCATTCGGCGACGATCGGAAAGCCGTAGTCGCGGATGATTTCCATCACCCGCCAGCCCTCGGCGGCTTCGAGCACTTGCTCAACGCCCTTTTGGTCCACAAGAACGATACGCATTTCTTGCTCCGGCTGTTCGGTGGTTCAGGCGACACCCAGCTTCTTCTGCAGGCTGGTCGACGAGGTCGTGTACTGGAAGGTGAGCTTGGCGTCCGGGTTGGCATGGCGAAACGCCGCCTGCGACATCAGCGCCGCTTCATGGAAGCCCGAGAGAATGAGCTTCAGCTTGCCCGGATAGGTGTTGATGTCGCCGATGGCGAAAATGCCCGGCACGTTGGTCTGGAACTTCTCGGTATCGACCGGGATCAGGTTCTCATGCAGGTTGAGGCCCCAATTGGCGATCGGCCCGAGCTTCATGGTCAGGCCGAAGAACGGCAGTAGCGTGTCGCATTCAAGCTGGAAATCGTTGCCGTCATTGCCCTTCACGGTGACGCCTTCGAGCTGGCCGTTGTCGCCATGCAGCGCCGTGATCTGGCCGAGATGGAACTGCATCTTCTTTTCATCCACCAGCGCATGCATCTTCTTGACGCTGTCGGGCGCGGCGCGGAAACCGTCGCGGCGATGAATGAGCTGCATGGACGCCGCAACCGGCTGCAGGTTGATCGTCCAGTCGAGCGCGCTGTCGCCGCCGCCGGAAATCAGAATGTTCTTGCCACGGAAGGTTTCCATGCGCTTGACCGCATAGAAAACCGACTTGCCCTCATAGGCCTCGATGCCGGGGATCGGCGGCTTCTTCGGCTGGAAACTGCCGCCGCCGGCCGCGATGACGATGACCTTTGCTTCGAACACGAGACCGCCATCGGTCTTCACCCGCCAGCGCCCGTCGGGCAGCTTCTCGAGTTCCTCGACCATTTCGTTGTAGTGAAATTCGGGCTTGAAGGGCGCCGCCTGCTCCATCAGGCGGTCGGTCAGTTCCTGACCGCTGACGACCGGAAGCCCCGGAATATCGTAGATCGGCTTTTCGGGATAGAGCTCCGCGCACTGCCCGCCCGAGCGGTCGAGAATGTCGATCAGGTGGCATTTCATGTCGAGCAGGCCGAGCTCGAACACGGCGAACAGGCCGCACGGCCCTGCCCCGATGATGACCACATCCGTCGAAATCGTTTCCTGCGTCATAGCCGGCACCCGTCTGGTTTCGCCCCACCTGTGGAACTAAAATAACTTGCAAAAATTGTGGTTTAATATATTTCACAATCCGCGACGCTTATATAGGGGCGCGGAGGCCCGCCGCCAAGCGGAATTTGCAGAATTGTGGCGCTCCGCGGCGATTTGCGGCGGTATGCGCCCCGTGACATTCCGTCCGCCCTGCCTATTTTATGCAGGGCGCGGCGAAGAGAGAGGCGGAGACGAGAATGGTCAAGTGCAACACCATGGCGGATGTCCGCCGCGAGATCGACCGGATCGACCGCGAGCTGGTGAAGCTGCTGGCCGAGCGGCAGACCTATATCGAACAGGCCGGGGCGATCAAGGGCGAGCGGACGCGGGTGCGTGACGAAGCGCGGATCGAGGACGTGGTGCAGAAGGTGCTGGCCGAAGCCGATCGCGCGGGTCTCTCGCGCGCCATTGCCGAGCCGTTGTGGCGCCTGCTGATCGAAAAATCGATCGCGCACGAATACGACGTTTTCGACGCCAAGCCGCGCGCGACCGGTACCGGCGACTGACAACCGCCGAGGCAGGTTCACGCCTGTTTCATCAGCGCCATTTCTTCCGACAAGGCACGCGTGACGCTCGGACGCTGCGCCAGATCGGCGTAATAGGTTTCGAGCGCCGGCCAGCGGCTGCGATCGATGCCGGCAAACCCGCACAGCGTCAGAACGAAAAACGCATAGGCATCGGCAACGGTGAAGCGCTCGCCGACGAGATAGCGCCGCCCCTTCAGCATCTGCGCCAGCGCTTCGAACTTCGCCGGCGCCAGCTGGTCGCGGGCGAATGCCTTCGCCTCGGGCGGCGATGCCGGATTGAAGATCGCGGCGAGTACCTGCTTGTGCAGTTCGGTCGCGATGAAGTTGAGACACTCCTGCAAGCGGTAGCGCTCCATCGTTCCGAAAGCCGGCGCCAGACCTGCATCCGGATTGCGGTCGGCGACATATTGCAGGACGGCCGGCCCTTCGGTGAGCAGCTGCCCGTCGTCGAGCCGCAGCGTCGGCACCTGCCCCTTCGGGTTGATCGCGTAGAAGTCGGAACCGTCCGCCAGCTGCTTGGTTGCAAGCGTCACCGGGTGGAATGAGGCCGCCTCGCCCAGCCCCGACTCGTAGAGGGCGATGCGTGTGGCGATCGAGCAAGCCATTGGCGCGAAATAGAGATCCATGAATGCCTCCCGCGAGTTGAATTTTTGTACCGATCCGAATAATATTGGGACGATGCTCGTCGTCAATGATTTTTTGCGAATTGGTACAAAAATGTCGGAAAAAGCCCGCGGGCGCCCACGCGCCTATGATCCGGAGATCGCGCTGTGGCGGGCGCTGGAAACTTTCTGGACGAACGGTTTCAGCCGGACTTCGCTTGATGCGCTGGCCGCGGCGACGGGCATGAACCGCCCGAGCCTCTATGCCGCGTTCGGCGACAAGAAATCGCTCTACCTGAAATCCTTCGAATGCTTTGCCGGACAATTGCACGCGGCGCTCGACAACGCGGCACATAGCGAGGCGCCGCTCGAGGCGACGTTGCGCGACTTCTATCGGGACGCGATCGAGATTTACATGTCGGGTCCGGACGGTCCGCGCGGCTGCTTCATCATCTGCACCGCACCGGCGGAAGCCGCGATGGATGCGGACATTCGCGCCGCGCTGAAAGCGGCGCTGGCGGAAATCGACAAGGGCCTCGAAGTGCCGTTCGCAAAGGCAAAGGCCGAAGGACGCCTGCCGCCCGATGCCGACACCGCCGCATTGGCGCGCCTGGCGGCCTCGGTTCTGCACAGCCTCGCGGTCAGGGCGCGCGCCGGCGAACCGAAAGAAGCGCTGCACGCACTGGCGCGCCAGACCGTGCAATCGCTGTGCTGAGATGAGGGACGAAAGGAAAAGACGTCTCAGAACTGCTTTTCGGGAAGGTTGACCACAAGCCCGTCGAGCTCGTCGGTCACCTTGATCTGGCAGGACAGACGCGAATTCTCGCGCACGTCGAAGGCGAAATCGAGCATATCCTCTTCCATGCTCTCCGCCGGACCGACTTTCTCTTTCCACGCATCGGCCACATAGACATGGCAGGTCGCGCAGGCGCAGGCGCCGCCGCAATCGGCATCGATGCCGGGGACCGAATTCTTGATGGCGCCTTCCATCACGGTCATGCCGTTCTCGACATCGATCGCGTGTTCCGTGCCGTTGTGTTCGATAAAGGTGATCTTCGCCATTTGATTTTCTTGCCGGATGTTGGAAAGGCGCGAACCCCCGCATGAGGGCCGGCACATAGATGCCGCAGCGGCTTCGGCTTTTCAACCCCTCAATCCGGTTAACCCCCCGGGATCGCCCGGACAAGGCGCCGCACCCCCTGTTGTCGGCCCGTCGCAGGCGGCGCATAGTCTGGAACAACAACGAAAAACCCGCGGGAGCGCGACGGAAATGCCAGAGCCCAAACAGGCACCCATGAACGTCCTTTTCATCACCGCCGACCAGTGGCGCGGCGAATGCCTGTCGGCCCGCGGCCACCCGACAGTCCGGACGCCGAACCTCGACGCGCTGGCGAAGGACGGCGTTCTCTTCCGCAACCACTTCGCCAACACCGCGCCCTGCGGCCCCTCGCGCGCCTCGCTGCACACCGGCATGTATCTGCAGAACCACCGCTCGGCGACCAATGGCACGCCGCTCGACGCGCGCCACACCAACTGGGCCAAGGAAGCAGCGCGCATCGGCTACGACCCGGTGCTCTTCGGCTACACCGACACCAGCCAGGACCCGCGCGAGGAGGATCCCGAAAGCCCCTGGCTGACGACCTATGAAGGCCCGCTGCCCGGCATCCGCCCGATCTGCATGATGGGCACCTGGCCGACGCCGTGGACGGACGATCTGAAACAGCGCGGCTTCGAGGTGCCGAAAGACATCCGCTACGCTTATGGCCACCGCGCGCCGGGCCCGGAATATGAGGACGGCGCGGCGGTGCCACGCCCGCTTGTCTATCCGAACGACGTCGACGACACCGCGTTCCTGACCAACCGCCTGATGGATTTCATCGGCGAATCCGAAAAGCCTTTCATCGCGCATCTGTCGCTGTTGCGCCCGCACCCGCCTTTCGTCGCGCCGGAGCCCTACAACGCGATGTACGACCCGGCCGACGTGCCGGGTTTTGCGCGGCAAGCGACGCCCGAAGTGGAAGCGGCGCAGCATCCCTGGCTCGAACACCAGCTCGGCCGCAAGCTCTTCCGCGCGCCGGCCGACGAGAAAAAGCTCCGCCGGCTGAAGGCCGTCTATTACGGGCTGATGTCGGAAGTCGACGCCGCGCTCGGTCGTGTTTTCGCTTTTCTGAAAGAGACCGGACGCTGGGACAATACGCTGATCGTCTTCACTTCCGACCACGGCGAACAGATGGGCGACCGCTGGCTCTTGGGCAAATGCGGCTGGTTCGACGCGTCCTACCACATTCCGCTGATTGTCCGCGACCCGCGCCCCGCCGCCGACGCGACGCGCGGGCGCATCGTCGATCAGTTCACGGAAAATGTCGACATCATGCCGACCATGCTCGATTTCATCGGCGCCGAAACGCCGGTGCAATGCGACGGCAAATCGCTGATGCCATTTCTGACGACGACCCGCGCGCCCGAAAACTGGCGCAAGGAAGCGCATTGGGAATATGATTTCCGCGATCCGGCCGACGACA
>JAUXOE010000085.1 GCA_030682415.1 Parvibaculum sp. | reverse complement strand
TTACCGCAAGCTCGGCGAGACGCGCTCGCTGGCGTTCAACCTCGCCTATGCCGAGGGCTTTGAATCGATGGCGCTGGCGATCGGGCGGATGCTGATCGAGGACCGCGAATTCCTGTTCGGCGACAGCGAGAGCGGCGTTGCCTCGCTGATCCTGTGGCATTTCGTCGAGGAGATCGAGCACAAGAACGTCGCCTACGATGTGTTCGACCATCTGGCCGGCAATTATTTCCGCCGCGTGCACGGACTGCTTTATGCGACGATACACATCATGTGGCGGACGCGCGGCGGCTATCAGGCGCTGTTGAAGGAAGACGGGCTGTGGCGGAGCGCGCGTTCGCGCGTGGCGCTGGGATTGCTCCTGCTACGGATATTCGCCAAGCTGACGCCGAAGATGCTGCGCATCCTGATGCCGTTCTACAATCCGCGCCAGGTGAATGATCCCGCCTGGGCGCTTTCATGGGCGCGTCTTTTCAAAGCCGACAATGACGCGGCCGGACGGCTCGACACGACGCGCCTTAATGCGCCGGAACCCGTTGCCCTTTCCACCGGAGAAACAAAATGAGCCTTGAGACATCGGCCCCCGCCGGCGCAAGCAACATGGCGGCGCGGATGCGCGCGCTGCTTTTCTTCAACGGCGTCGGCTTGTTCGTGCTGGCGATCATCATCGGCTGGATCTGGTTCGTGGCGCTGCTCGGCCGCGTCGTGTTGTGGCCGCTGCCGATCGACATTCCGGTTTCGATTCCCGACGACGGACGCGCCTGGCGCATGGCGCATATGGAAGCGATCACGCAAGGACTGATGCTGATGGCGCTCGGTCTCGGCGGACAATTCATGCGGCTGACGCTGAAACAGTTCCGCTGGTTCTTCTGGTCGGCGCTGGTGACGGCGTGGCTGTTCACGATCCCGCCGATCTTCAACGCGCTGTTCGGGACGCGCGGACTTGCGTTTGGCGGCGGACCCTTCAAGGGCGGGCTGGCGAATGACGTGATTTACCTGTTCGGCTGGCCGCCGGTGATCGCGGTGCATATCATGCTGGGGCTGGCGGTGCTGGGCGTGTGGCGGCATCTCCAGGCCGAAAAATGATCGTCCGGATGCGGAGGATCGGGCGGTTTTTGCCCGATTGTGACAGCGTTATTTTCCCGTTATGACCCCCTCTGTCACGGAACTGTCATAAAACTGTCACAAACGGGTTTATCCCCGGGGTAAAGCACCACTTATCCCCGGGTAAAAGGGCGCTTTATCCCCGGGTGCGGCGGGCCATGGCAGGATTCGCTATTTTTTGTTTTGCGCGGGCCGCGGGCGGCGCATGGATTTGAAGACGGCAAGGAAGGGCATCATGACGGATCGTTCGGAGACCTCGCAGCTGATCGGGCCCGCCTCGCGGGTCTATTTTTCGCAGCGGCTGCGGCTTCACTATGTCGACTGGGGCAATGAGGGGGCGGCGCCGCTCTTGATGATCCATGGCGGGCGCGACCATTGCCGCAACTGGGACTGGACGGCGCAGGCGTTGCGCGACCGCTTTCACATCGTCGCGCCCGATCTGCGCGGCCATGGCGACAGCCAGTGGATGGTCGGCAGCGGCTACGAGATGAACGATTATGTCTATGCCATCGCGCAGCTGAACCACCAGAACGACCTGGCGCCGCTGACCATCATCGCGCATTCGATGGCCGGCGCGATCGCGCTGCGCTATGCGGGGCTCTACCCCGAGAATGTCAAGAAGCTGATCGTCATCGAGGGGCTGGGGCCGTCGCCCAAGATGCTCAGTGAACGGAAGGCCATCACGGCCGACCAGCGCATCCGCAACTGGATCGACGAGGTGCGCAAGCTGTCGTCGCGGCTGCCGCGGCGTTACGAGAGCGTCGAGGAGGCCTACAAGCGGATGCAGGGCGAGAACCCGCATCTGTCGCCCGAGCGGGCGCGGCACCTGACGGTGCATGGCGTCAACCAGAACGAGGACGGCACCTACAGCTGGAAGTTCGACAACTACGTGCGCGCCTTTTCGCCGGCGGGCTTCGACGAGGAGACCTCGCGATTGCTCTGGGAACGGATCACCTGCCCGACGCTGTTGATCCGCGGCACCGAAAGCTGGGCGAGCGACCCGCTGGCCGACGGGCGGGCGCAGCATTTCAAGACGGCCAAGGTGGTGGCGGTCGAGGGCGCCGGGCACTGGGTGCAGCATGACAAGCTCGATGAGTTTCTGCGGCTGACCGAGGATTTTCTCGCCGCGTGAGGGAAGGTTTTTGCACGCGGAGGCGCGGAGGCGCGGAGAAGAAGAAGGTAAGGACTCACGCAGAGGCGCAGAGACGCAGAGGTGCTGCGGCGGGTGGAAGCTCAGCGCCCTGCCCGCGATTGTTTGATATTCCACCGGCCCTGGGGGCGCGATCGCTGACGCTGCGGCGAGAGGGAAGGAAGGTTTTTTGCACGCGGAGACGCGGAGGCGCGGAGAAGGGAAGGGAAGAATTGTTGGCGCTTCGCGCCGAAGAGTCCTTGTGGTGAGTGCAAAAGAAAGAAAGCCGTCATTGCGAGGAGCGTCAGCGACGAAGCAATCCAGCGCTGAGCTTGCGGCTTTCTGGATTGCTTCGCCTTCGGCTCGCAATGACGAATTGGGGGAATAAGGGCGCGAAGAGTCTTCCGGCGCGCAGCGCCAAAATCCTTTTCTTCTCTGCGCCTCTGCGTGAACAATCCTTTTCTTCTCCGCGCCTCCGCGTCTCCGCGTGCCAATTTCTTCCTTCGCTGTTTGCGGCGGCGTGGATTGGGCCCCGGCTTTCGCCGGGGTGACACTTTTGGTTTTGGCAAACGCATCAACACTATCCGGCGCGCAGCGCCAAAATCCTTTTCTTCTCTGCGCCTCTGCGCCTCTGCGTGAACCCCTTCTTTCTTCTTCGCGGCTTCGCGGCTTCGCGTGAACAATTCTTCCCTTCTCCGCGCCTCCGCGTCTCCGCGTCTCCGCGTGCCGATTTCTTCCTTCGCTGTTTGCGGCGACGTGGATTGGGCCCCGGCTTTCGCCGGGGGGACACTTTTATTTGACGATGGCTTTGCGGCTCAGCTCTTCGACGTGGCTTTCAGCGCCGCCAGCGTTTCGGGCGAGACGGGGGCCTGGAGGGCGCCGGCGATTTCGTCGAAGAGGTTG
>JAUXOE010000063.1 GCA_030682415.1 Parvibaculum sp. | reverse complement strand
TGCTGCTGGACCAGGGGCACGAGCCGCCACAAGGGGCTGCGTTCCGGGGGCTTGCGCGGCGATTCCACGGGCGAACGTCCGGGGCTTTGGCGCGGGCGGGCCGCGCCGGCTGAGGGGGCCACCGGATCCCGATTTTCCGGCCAAAACCGGATCGGGGTGGGCGGCGATGCTTCCTGGAGTTGTCGTCTTCACCCTCGACTATACGCCTCGCAAACCGATTCGGAAGCGGGCTTGTCGTCCAACCGTCACGACACTGTCACCCGAAAGCGCTATCGGCGGGATGTCCGCCGGCAGTCGCCGGAGCCGCCACCCGTTTTCGCCAAGAGAGGCCCTTGTCCGAAACCGCCATCCCCGCCGATGCCGAATTCGTCAACCACGCGGCGGTCCGGCGCGGCGGCTTCGGCGACGAGATTCACCTCGCGCGCTTTCATGTCAGTCCGCGCAGGGAACTCGACATGGCCCTGCGCGCGCTTGCCGAAAAGCTCAACGCCGATCTCGAATTCCGCCGTCTCTATCGCGGTTATGCCTGGTATGCGGTGCTCAGGCTCCCCGTGGCCTGACACGCAGAAGTCCGCGGTTCCGGTGTTTCCCTCGCATTCGGATACACCCGGCGCTAGATTGACCGGAAAGATCGGTCGAGGCGCTGCGGCTGCAGCGGAGCGGAAGAGGCAGAGTGACAGAGCGTAAAACCGGATCGAGGCAGGCGCGGCGTTGGCTGGCGGCTATTGTGCTTGCGTTTGTGTCTATGGTCTTGCCCGGTACTGCAGCCGAGGCCCGATGCACGCCGGAACAGTTGCAGATCGAGATTGCACAGGGCGCTTGGCCGGCAAGCGTTGCCGCATTCTATGATCTCCTGGGTGGCAGCTGCGCCTGGCCGGAGGATGCGGCCATGACGCTCCATGCGGTGCTGGCGCGCGCCGACGCGCATGGATTGCCGCCTTCGCTTTTTGACGCCGATGAAATCGGGCGGAACCTGCAGCGGCCGACGGCCGCAGCACAACGCGACCTGCTGCTGACGTCGGCAGCCTTGCGCTATGCGGAGGTCATGCGGCGGGGGCGCATCGATCTGGCGAAGCTGCACGGCGATGTGGCTATTCATCGCTGGAATGTCGATGCCGCACCCGAACTTGCGGCCTCACTGAAAGGCGGTCATCTTGCGCACTGGCTGGACAATCTGCCGCCAGCGGCGCCCGAATATCTGCGATTGAAGCAGGCGCTGGCCCAGTATCGCGATATCGAAGGGCGCGGCGGCTGGCCGGTTCTTCAGCTGCCGCCGGGCAAGCGATCCCTGAAACCGGACGAGACGGGCGCCTTCGTGCCGCAACTTGGCATGCGCTTGCGATCCACCGGCGATCTTGAACATGTGGCAGCGGGCGACGTCTATGACGCGACGATGGTCGAGGCCGTGCGCCGCTTTCAGGCACGCCACGGTCTCGCGGTCGACGGCGTTGTCGGCCGCGATACGCTGGCCGCGCTCAACGTGCCGGTGGCGCAGCGGATCGCCCAGATTGCGCTCAACATGGAGCGCTGGCGCTTCATGGCGCATGCGACGCCGCCGACGCGGATCGAGGTCAACGTGCCGGCCGCCGAAGCCGTCGTCATGCGGGACGGCGAGATTGTCTTTCGCATGAGGACGATCGTCGGCAAGAAAGCGACGCCGACACCGATGTTGGCAAGCGCCATCCACCGCATTGTGGTCAATCCGCCCTGGGTTGTGCCTTTTTCGATTTACCGCCGCGACATCGCGCCGGCGATCGCGCGCGACCCTGACTATCTGCAGAAGCACGACATGAGCTGGCAGGGCGGCCAGCTGGTGCAAAAGCCGGGGCCGAAAAATGCGCTGGGCCGGATCAAATTCGATCTGCCGAGCCCCTTTGCGGTCTTTCTGCACGACACCAATGCGCCGGCGCTGTTCGCCAGCGACGACCGCTTCCGCAGCAATGGCTGCATTCGCGTCGAAAAGCCGATGGAACTCGCCGTCCACTTGCTGGCGCCGTCGGGTTGGTCGCGCGCGCGGATCGAGGACCTGATCCGGGCCGGGGCGACAGTCGCTGTACGTGTCGATCCGCCGCTCCCGGTCGTCCTCGCCTACTGGACCGCCTTTGTCGATGCCGACGGGTCGGTCCGGTTCCGCGACGACATTTACGGGCGCGATGCCGCCTTCAGCGCCGCACTCGACGGCATCGCGTTGCCGCCGCTGGCGCAGCAAGCCGCCCAAGGTTGCGGGGCGCAACCGGCGTTTTCCATAATTACCCTTGAAAATCAATAGCTTGACCTTAGGCGCCCGGGCGGCAGAATGACCGCCAAATCTACAGTGATCGAGGGGAGAATTATGGTATCTCGAATGACGCGGCGCGGCCTGATCGGGCTCGGCGCTGCCGCTGCCTGTGTATTGGCGCAACCGGCACTCGCATCGGTGCGCCTGCCGCTGCTGCGCCCGGGTGACCGCGCAGCCGCGGCAACGGGCGCGACACCTTCGGCTGCGGCCCGCGAGCTGCGCCTGCTCAACACGCATACGGGCGAAAAGCTGAAACGGGTCTACTGGGCCGAGGGCCGATACGAGCCAGAGGCGCTGAAGGAAATCGCGCATCTGATGCGCGATCACCGTTCGGATGAGAGGCACGAGATCGATCCGTCACTTCTCGACGCGCTGCATGAGATGCGGCTGAAACTCGATTCAGGCGAGGAGTTTCACATCATTTCGGGCTACCGCTCGCCGGCAACCAACGCGCAGATGCGCGAGAACAATGCGGGCGTCGCCAGGAAGAGCTATCACATGCGCGGCATGGCGGTGGATATCCGCTTGCCGGGCCGCGACCTGCCGCGTCTGCGCAAGGTGGCAGTCAATATCGGATTCGGCGGCGTCGGCGATTATCCGCGCTCGGATTTTCTTCATGTCGATGTCGGACCGGTGCGCCAGTGGGGCAGCACGCGCGCCTGAACGCATCGCGCATGACTATGCGAATGAGTAGCACTGCCGATGCGACAAGATGCAGTCTGGCCGCGGCTCATGCGCCATGACCATATCCGGGGCGGTCCTGAATATGGTTGGTTTCAAATGTCGGTGTTTCATAAAATCCGGATTTATCATGCGGTGCTGGCTCTGCTCGTCACCGCGGCCTATCTCACAGGCGACGAACTTGAAGGCCTGCATGTCTGGCTTGGCTACGCCGTTGCCGTCGTCATCCTCTTTCGGATTCTCTGGGCGGCCGTCGGTTCGAGGCAGCTTGGTATTTCGAGGCTCT
>JAUXOE010000042.1 GCA_030682415.1 Parvibaculum sp. | reverse complement strand
GACGCGGCCGCGCGGCTTGCCGACACGCCGCCCACGCGATTTGGCCGCGCCGCGCATGCAGCGATCGGTCGGGCGCTGGCCGACGCAGACGGCGCCGCGGCGCCGGCCATTGTATTTGTCGATCTTGCGCGGCCGGACGATGGCGGCTCCATTCTCGCGGAAGACCGCCGCTACGGTGATGCCTGGGTCGAGAGTTTGCGCGTCGCCCAGGCGCGCCACGCGGCCGCGGCGCACAAGCCCTCGCATCCGCTTCGTGCCGCGATCGCCGTTCACGCCTTCTATCCCGACGTTTTCGCCGAAATTCTCGCAACGCTGCAGGAGGTGCCGCCCGCGCACAAGCTTTTCGTTACCACGACCACCGATCGTCAGGCGGCGGTCGAAGGATTGCTGGCCGCGACAGGCCGCGACTATGCCTTGCATGTCTTCGACAATCGCGGCCGCGACGTTCTTCCTTTCATGAATATCTATGGCGAAATATGTGCCGAAGGGTTCGATCTGGTGGCGAAGGTTCACACCAAGAAATCGACACATCGCAGAGACGGCGAAGACTGGCGGCGGGCGCTGGTTGCTCAGATCGCCGGGCGCGGCGGTTTTGCGCGCATTCTTGCTGCCTTCGAAAGGGATGCGTCTCTCGGCATGACGGGGCCGGATGTGCATCTCACCGGCTTCCACAACAACATCGTGGTCAATGAGGCGCGGGTGTTTGGGCTGGCGCGGCGGCTCGGCCTCACCGCGCGCGATGTGACGCATGGAACGTTCTTTGCGGGCTCGATGTTCGTCGCGCGGGTTGCTGCGTTGGCGCCGCTGATGAGCCTGGCGATCGACGCGGCCGATTTCGAGCCGGAAGCCGGCCAGCTCGACGGCACGCTGGCCCATGCGATCGAGCGCGGCTTCGCCCTGAGTGTCGTTTCAAGCGGCATGCGTGTGGCGGGTGTTGAAGATGTGCTGCGGCGGGGCTCAGTCCTGTGGAACATGTCGGCCTAGCGTGCCGGTCTGCCAAGGCTTCCATCGCCGTGTAAATCCACTATGGTGGCGCCGATTTTGGATGTTCCGGAGTTGCCGATGTCTGCTGCTGAAACGCGTTTTGCCGAGGCCGCGCAGGGTGTTGTCGCCATGGCGCGATTTGCCGGCGCGCGCGGTTGGGTGCCCGCCACCAGCGGCAATTTTTCGGTCCGGATCGACGGGGCCCGCGCGGCGCTGACGGCGACGGGCGGTGACAAGGCGCAGCTCGACGCGAGCGGCGTCATCGAGGTCGAGATCGAAGGCGCCGCGCATCCGCGCGCCTCGGCCGAAGCGCCGCTGCATCTCATGCGCTATGCGGCGCGGCCGGAGATCGATGCCATCGCACATGTGCATGGCGTGGCGGCGACGGTGCTGTCTCGGCGGCATGCGGGCGCGGGCGTGCTCCGGCTCGAAGGCTGGGAACTGCTCAAGGCCTTTGCCGGTGTGACGACGCATGAGACCACGCTCGACATTCCGATCGTCGACAACGACCAGGACACGGTGCGTCTGGCAGCGCTGGTGGAAACGCGGCTCAAAGACGGGCCGCAGCCGCCGGGCTACCTTATCGCCGGGCACGGCCTATATGTGTGGGGTGCGAGCGTCAAAGAGACGATCCGCCATATGGAAGCTTTCGATTTTCTGCTCACCGCCCAGATGCATGAGGAGGGCGCTAGATGACACAGCTGACCGTTTATCCGGATACGGACCCCGGCAAGGTGCTGCTCGAGACAAGCGACGGCGCGGCCATTGCTACGTCGCTGGCCGAAATCGGCGTGGCGTTCGAGCGCTGGGCGGCACCACATGCGCTTTCCGACGATGCGGATCAGGCGGCGGTGCTCGCCGCCTACAGTTCGCAGGTCGAACGCCTGATGAACGAAGGCGGCTACAAAAGCGCCGATGTGGTGCGGGTCAAACCCGACAATCCCGACCGCGTGGCGCTCAGGCAGAAGTTTCTGGCCGAACACACGCATGACGATGACGAGGTGCGGTTTTTCGTCGAAGGCGCCGGTGCGTTCTATCTGCGCAAGGGCGGGCGCGTCTATCGCGTCGTCTGCGAACGCAACGATCTGATTTCGGTGCCGGCCGGCACGACGCATTGGTTCGACACCGGGCCCGCGCCGCATTTCTGCGCCATCCGCATATTCACTTCGCCTGAAGGCTGGGTCGGTCATTTCACCGGCGACGATATCGCGACGCGTTTTCCGAAATTCGAGGGCGTGGCGGCGTGAGCGAAATTCGCGCCATCGTTACCGATATCGAAGGGACGACGACACCGATCGTCTTTGTGCATCAGGTGCTGTTTCCCTATGCGCGCGAGCGGCTGGCGGCGTTCGTCGCCGCGCATGGCGACGAGGTCAACGTTGCAGCGGCGCTGGCGGAAGCGCGCGTGCTGGGCGGCATTCCCGAGGCTTCAACGGACGAAACGGTGGCGCTGCTACTGTCCTGGATCGACGAGGATCGAAAGGCCGGGCCGCTGAAATTTCTGCAAGGGCTGATCTGGCGGCAGGGCTATGAAGCGGGCGTGCTGAAGGGGCCGGTCTATGCGGATGCAGCGGCGATGCTGCGGCGCTGGCACGAGCGGGGCTTGCGGCTTTTCGTTTATTCTTCTGGATCGGAAGAAGCGCAGAAACTGATCTTCGGCTATTCCGATCAGGGCGATCTGACGCCGCTTTTCGAAGGATTTTTCGACACGCGGATCGGCGGCAAGCTTGAGGCGTCGTCCTATGAAGCGATTGCGCGGGCAGCCGCGATGCCGGCGGATGCGATGCTGTTTCTCTCCGATCATGCGGGCGAGATTGCCGCGGCGCGGGCAGCCGGGATGCAGGCCGTGCTGATCGATCGCGCGACGCCGCCCGAACTCTGGCACGACGAGGCGGGGGCACTCGTCGCCGGTTCGTTCGAGGCGGCCGAGCGCGCTTGCATGGCCACCGCTCCGCGCCGATGATCGCCGGATGAGCGAGGACATCAAACCCGAAGGACCTGGCGGCGACAGGCTGCGCGAAAGTGTTGCGGTCAGCGCAGGATCGCGCCGGTTGCGGCTGGCGGCGCTGATTGCGGCGCGGGCGGTGCTGTTTCTGTTTTTCGCGCCAGCTGTCGTGATCCTCATCTATGCGGTGGTGCCGCCGCCGGTGACGCCGCTGATGCTCATTCGTGCGGTGGACGGGCACGGGATTTCGAAGGACTGGGTGCCGCTGGAGCGGATTTCGCCGCATCTGCAGCGCGCGGTGATCGCGGCGGAGGACGGCAAGTTCTGCCTGCATGGCGGCTTCGACTGGCAGGCCGTCGACAGCGCGATCGAGCGGCGGCGCCAGGGCGGGCGCGTGGTCGGCGCCTCGACGATCAGTATGCAGACGGCCAAGAATCTCTTTCTGTGGCCGGCGCGCACCTATTTCCGCAAGGGCGGCGAAGCCTATATAACTGTCTGGCTGGAAACGCTTTTAAGCAAGCGCCGCATCCTCGAACTCTATCTCAATGTGATCGAATTCGGCCCCGGCCTTTATGGCGCGGAGGCGGCGGCACGGCATTATTTCAAGGTCAGCGCGGCCGATCTTTCGCCGTCGCAGGCGGCGCAACTGGC
>JAUXOE010000040.1 GCA_030682415.1 Parvibaculum sp. | reverse complement strand
GGTGCCGGTCACCTCCGAAACGCTCTTCCAGATCGGCTCGATCACCAAGCTCTACACATCCACGCTCTGCCTGCAGCTTGTCGAGCAAGGCAAGCTCGCCCTCGACGCGCCCGTGCGCGCCACGCTGCCCGATTTCCGCGTCGCCGATGAGACAGTCACGGCGCAAGTGACCCTTCGCGATCTGCTGGCGCACCGCAGCGGCATCGAAGGCGATTATTTCCGCGACGCCGGGCGCGGCGAGGACCGCATCGAGAAATTCGTCGCGATGATGTCGGCGCTGGGTCAGGTCCATGCGCCCGGCGAAATGTTTTCCTATTGCAACACCGGCTTTGTCGCCGCCGGCCGCATGATCGAGGTGGCCGACGGCCGCATCTGGGACAAGGCGGTCCGGGCCCGCATCGCCAAACCGCTCGGCACGCCCGCCTTCTCGACCCTGCCCGAACAGGCGATGCGCTATCAAACGGCGATCGGTCATCTGGGCCAACCCGGCAAACTCTTCGTGACGCCGATCGTCTATCTGGCGCAGTCGAACGCGCCGGTCGGCTCGACGCCGATGGCCAAGGCGCGCGACGTCGTCGCTTTCGCCCGCATGCTGATGGCCGGCGGCACCGCGCCGGACGGCACGCGCCTGCTTGCGCCCGAAAGCGTCGCGGCGATGCAGACCGCGAACACCGTCTGTCCGGGCCACCTGAACATCGACGCCATCGGCCTTGCCACCTTCATGTGGGACTGGGACGGCGACGGCACGTATGACGTGTTCGGCCATGACGGCTCGACCATCGGTCAGGCGGCGTGGCTGCGCTATCACCCGGCGAGCCACACGGCCTTCTGTTTGCTCACCAATGGCGGCAACGGCAAGGCGATGGCCGACAGCCTGATCCGCACGGTGTTTTCCGAAGCCGCCAACATCGCGCCGCCCGAACTGCCGCCGGTCGACAAGGCTTTCGCCGCCGATCCCGCGCGTTACGAAGGCCGCTACGCCAACACGATGGAAACGATCGAAGTGACGGTGGAAGAGGGCAGGCTCGTCGCAACAAGCCACCCCGCGCCCGACTATGCGGTGATCGCCGGCGGGCCGAAGCGCGTGCCGCTCGAAGCGGTCGACGCCGAACTCTTCCTCGGCACCGCCCCCGGCATGACGCTGCCGCAGACCTGGCACTTCCTCGGCAGCGACGCCCAAGGCCGCGCCCGCTGGCTCCACCAAGGCGCCCGCGCGCATAAGCGAGTTTGAGGATGGCAGCCGCTTTCCATATCGGTGACCGCGTGACGGATGGTGCCGTAGCCGGAACGGTCGTCTGCCTGATCGGCGACGGTGAATTCACCGCAGACTACCCGGAGTCTGAATGGGCTTATCTCGAGACCGGCCTGCTGGTGATGACGGATGAAGCGGGGCTCGTTCACTTCCCGCAAACCGGGGCGCTGCGCCCGGTGGTGTATGGGTTATGAGATTTGTGCGTTTGATCGCTACGACCAATACGATCGAAGTGCCGAAAGAAATGTTTCAGACGAGCAGCGAGCCGTAGGCTTTTTCTTCGATCGAAGCCCAAAGGGGATTGGCGGAATAGAGCCCGCGCAGTTCGGCCGACGTGAACCAGAAACCCATGTCGCGGATGTAGTCGATCCGCGCTTCATTATTGCGCGTGAGGGCGGCGACGACATCGGCGAGCGGGACGTCAAGCGCGGCGGCCAGATCATCCTTCAAATTTTCGGGGCGCAGCCAGAAATCCGGCGCAGGCGTGGCGAACTCGCCGGCGATCACATCGGCGTGCTGCACGCCGCCGGCGGCGTTGTGAAAGCGGCCAGCCAGCAGCAGCTCGCGGGCGGGCGGCGCGATGCCTCGGGAGCGCGCGGCTTCGTAATGCACGCGCGACAAGAGCCAGTGCGGCAAGCGGCGAAAGCCGCAAAGAATGCGCTTTCCCGCTGGATCGAAGCCGGGATCGCGGCGGCTTCGGCGCGCGATCCCGTCATGCCATATAACATTCTTATAGTCGCGCGGATCGGCGACGGCATCGGGCCGAAGCTTCTTGATTGCGGCCTCAAGTGCCGTGCCACCGGTCTTCGGGAAATGCAGCCAGATAAAATCGCCACTGACGATCATGTTCCGGTCTCGCCCTTGTTTCGATTGCCGGGACGCAGGCTAGCGGGCGACGCGAACGCGGACAAGACATCGGTCCGGTGTAATTGTGCGCCGTGCCTCGCATGCGGCCATGGAGGGGGTCTGCAGAACTCGCTTCAGGGCCACTTCAAATACGCCCGCTGAAACGCGCACATCCATGTGGCGCACCTACTCCAGGCCATTTGACGCGCCATACGACTGCGGCAAGGAGTCTCGCTGCGACGAAAGATGCCACCTCCGGCGGCTTCTGGACCGCCGGGGTTAGGCCCGGCGATGACGCATGTAAGAAAAAATGCGCAGATATCGAACGTATCGGTATGCTGCACCGTCCATGGACCCCGGCTTGCGCCGGGGTGACACCGAATTTTTGTGATGTCCGAATGAAGCCCTCTCCCGAAACACTTGCGCGCATGAACGAGGTCGTGGGACCGAAAGGTTTCGTCAATGTCGAAAGCGACATGGCGCCCTATCTCGCCGAGCGCCGCGAGCTCTATGTCGGCCGCGCGGCGGCGGTGCTGCGGCCGGCCACGACCGAAGAAGTTTCGGCAATCCTGAAAATCGCCCACGAAACCGGCACCGCCATCGTGCCGCAAGGCGGCAACACCGGCCTTGTCGGCGGCCAGATTCCGCATGAGACGGGCGACGAAGTGGTGCTGTCGCTGTCGCGCATGAACCGCATCCGCGCCCTCGACGCCGAAAACAACACGGCATCCGTCGATGCCGGCGTCACGCTGGCCGCCGCGCAAGCCGCGGCCGAGGAAGCCGGGCGCCTCTTCCCGCTGAGCCTCGCCTCCGAAGGCAGTTGCCAGATCGGCGGCAATCTTTCGACCAATGCCGGCGGCACGGCGGTGCTGCGCTACGGCAATGCCCGCGACCTCGTTCTCGGCCTCGAAGTGGTGCTGGCCAATGGCGACATCTGGGACGGCATGCGCGGTTTGCGGAAAGACAACACCGGCTACGACCTGAAGCAGCTCTTTCTCGGCTCCGAAGGCACGCTCGGCATTGTCACCGGCGCGGTGCTGAAACTCTTCCCGCGTCCGCAATCGATTGCCACCGCTTTCGCCGCCGTGCCCGATGTCGCCTCGGCGGTGAAATTGCTGCGCGTCGCCGACAATGTCTCGGGCGGCATGGTCACCGCCTTCGAGCTGGTGCCGCGCATCGGCCTCGAATTCGTGACGCGGCATATCGAAGGCGCGGCCGATCCGCTGCCCGACGCCTCACCCTGGTATGTGCTGATCGAAATGAGCGCCGGCAGTGCCACGGCCGGCCTCGACGCGACGCTCGAGGCGGTGCTGGCCGAAGGACTCGAGCAGCGCCTCGTCACCGACGCGGCGCTGGCGCGTTCCGAAAAACAGCGTGCTGATTTCTGGCGCCTGCGCGAAACGCTGTCGGACGTGCAGCGCCTCGAAGGCGGCAGCATCAAGCATGACGTCTCGGTGCCGGTCTCGCGCATGGGTGATTTCATCGCCACGGCGACGGCGGCCGTCGAAGCCGCGATCCCGGGCCTGCGCACCGTCGCCTTCGGCCACATCGGCGACGGCAATGTGCATTTCAATCTGAGCCAGCCCCTTGGTGCCGACAAACCGGCCTTCCTCGCCCGCTGGAACGAAATGAACGCGCTGGTCCATGGGCTCGTGCGCGAAATGGGCGGTTCGATCAGCGCCGAACACGGCGTCGGCCGCTTGAAGCGCGACGAAATCGCCGCAACCAAATCGCCGGTCGAAATCGAACTGATGCGCACCCTGAAAAAATCCCTCGACCCCAAAGGCATCCTCAATCCCGGCAAGGTGGTGTGAGGGAAGGGCTTGTTCACGCAGAGGCGCAGAGAAGGTTTGATTGCGCCTTCGGCGCGAAAGACACTTCCGGCGGCGAAGCCGCCAACAATACCCGCCATCGCCGCACATAAATGAATGCTGATTGCTTCCACTTCTCTGCGTCTCTGCGCCTCTGCGTGAATCCCTTCTTCCTTTCTTTCTCCGCGCCTCCGCGTCTCCGCGTGATTCCCTTTCCGGCGTTCCCCAAAACCCGGGGATAAGTTTTTTCACGCCGTCGCAACCAGACCCCGAATCGCCACCGCAAATCCGCCGCCATCCGAAACCGGGGATAACTTTCTTGATATTCCGTACACGAACAAAAATTCCCCCCGGGGATAACTCCATTTGTGACAGTTTTTTGACAGATTTGTGACAGAGGGGGGGTAGCGCTGCCTTCCGCTGCTGTCGATTGCTGCAAAACGCGCTGCATTTTGCGCCGCTGGCGGCGCTTTTCGGGAACCACTAGA
>JAUXOE010000035.1 GCA_030682415.1 Parvibaculum sp. | reverse complement strand
CGGAGGCCGGGCCGAGCGTGGCGATGATTTTGACGTTGCGGCGGCGAATCAAGACGGGCTTTCCTCTTCGGGCGGGGCATTGTCGACCAGTATGACCCGGAAGTCGTTGACATTCGTGTAACTCGGCCCGGTGACCAGCAGATCGCCAAGGGCGGCAAAGCAGGTGCCGCTGTCGTGCCGTTCCAGCGCGGTCAGCAGATCGAGGCCGGCGGCTTCGGCGCGCCTGATCGCGTCCGGCAGGACGAAGGCGCCGGCCGGGTCGTCGGCCGCGCCCGAGCCGCCGTCGATGCCGTCGGTATCGCCGGCCAGCGCCGCGACACCGGGCGTGCCTTTCAGCGCCAGCATCAGCGCCAACGCATATTCCTGGCTCGGGCCGCCTTTCCCGCCCGTTGCAGCCTCGCTGAAAGTGACGCTCGCCTCGCCGCCCGAAATGATGGCGAGGCGCCGGCCTTCACCTTGCGCCATGCGGACGAGACCGGCGTGCTCGCGCGCGAGAACACGCGCCTCGCCTTCGATATCGTCGCCCAGCACCAGCGTCTCGTAGCCTTCGCTGCGGGCGAGCTGCGCCGCGGCGATCAGCGATTCCGAACCGCTCGCCACCCGCTTGTAGGACGCATGAACGAAAAATTCGGCGCCCGGTTTCGGCGTTTCGGGCGCCGCCTCGATGGCGGCGCGGATATGCGGGTCGAGATCGGCGCCGAGCCCGTCGAGGATTGCCAGCGCGCGTTCCTTGCTTGTGGTGTCGGGCACGGTCGGACCGGAGGCAATGGTCGAAGGATCGTCGCCGGCCACGTCCGAGATCGCCAGCGTTACCGAGCGGGCGGGGTGCATCGCCTCGGCGAGCCGGCCGCCCTTGATGCGCGAGATGTGCTTGCGCAGGCAATTGATATCGGCGATGTGCCGGCCCGAGGCGAGGAGAGCGCGGGTCAGCTTCTTTTCGTCGGCGAGCGTGATGCCGGGGATCGGCAGCGCCGTCAGCGCCGAGCCGCCGCCCGAGAGCAGCACCAGGGCCAGATCGTGAGGCCCGAGCCACTCGGCCATGCGCATCAGGCGAATGCTGGCCGCGGCGCCGGCCTCGTCGGGCACGGGATGGGCGGCCTCCACCACCTCGACATGGCGGGTCGGCCGGGCATGACCGTAGCGCGTCAGCGCCATGCCCTCGATATGCGTGCCTGGCCAGTGGCGGTCGTAGTGATCTTCCGCAACGGCTGCCATGGCGGCGGCCGCCTTGCCGATGGCAAAGATGACGAGGCGGCCCTCGCCGGGTTTGGGCGGCTCGGGCAGGTGCGGCGGCAGGCAGTTGATCGGCAATGCGGCCGCAACGGCCGTGTCGTAGAAGCGGCGCAGCCGGGCTCGGGTTTCGTCATGGGCGCGCGTCATGGCCGGACCGTTCTCCCCTCTCGCTGCCTTCGGTATAGTGCGTCGATGGATGATTTTCCACCAGCCGCCCGGCCGGATGCCGCTGCGCTTTCTCCCTGTGAGCTTGTCGCGGCCGGGGACGACCCTGCCTTTCTGGTCATCTGCGACCACGCGGCCAACGCGTTGCCGCCGGGCTATGGCACGCTTGGTCTGCCCGAAACGGAATTCGCGCGTCACATTGCATATGATATCGGCGCGGCCGGCGTCGCGCGCGAGCTGGCGCGGCGGCTCGGTTCGCCGGCAGTGCTGGCGCGCTTCTCGCGACTACTCGTCGATCTCAATCGCGGGGAAGACGATCCGACCATCGTGATGAAACTGTCGGACGGCGCGGTCGTGCCGGCCAATCGCGATGTCGATGCGCATCGCGGCGCCGAAGAATTCGGGCGCCGCATCGCGATGTTTCATGCGCCCTATCATGCGGCCGTCGCTGCGGCGCTCGACCGTGCGCTGGCGGCGGGCGTCGTTCCGGTCGTTATTTCGGTTCACAGTTTCACGCCGGCCTGGCGCGGCCGCGCGCGGCCCTGGCATACCGGCATTCTGTGGGACCGCGACGACCGTCTCGCCGCGCCGCTGATCGAGGCGCTTCGCGCCGAGCCCGGCCTCGTCGTCGGCGACAACGAACCCTACACGGGCCGCCTCAAGAACGACTGCCTCTATCGACACGGCACGGCGCGTGGGCTTCCGCATGCGCTGATCGAAATCCGGCAGGACCTGATCGAAGACGAAGCGGGCCAGATCGAATGGGCGGAACGCTATGCGCATCTGCTGCGCGCCATTGCGGCCGAGCCGGGCATTCGCAAAATCCGTCATTTCGGCTCGCATAGCGGCGCTGTCGCGCCTATATCGGTCGGATGACACCGGCGCAGGAGACCATCATGGATGAGGCGACCAGAACCGAACTCGAAGCCGCGGCCTTTCGCCGGCTGCGCGATCATCTGATGGCGCGCACGGATGTGCAGAATATCGACCTGATGATCCTTGCCGGCTTCTGCCGCAACTGTCTGGCCGATTGGTATCGCGAGGCGGCCGAGACCAAGGGCCAGTCATTGTCGAAGGACGCGGCGCGCGAAATCATCTATGGCGAGCCCTTCACGCAATGGAAAGCCAGACATCAGCCCGAGGCGACGCCCGAACAGCTCGCCGCCTTCGAGGCCGCGCAGAAAAAATCGCACGGGTAGCGGCCGTTCGTGCCGACTATCCACAGCTTTCTTGGACCGCGATATTGCCCAGGGACGCGCGCGCAGATAGGGTCGCGGCCTTCAATTTATCGTTACCGAACGGAGCGGCGCATCATGGCGGACGGCAATACACCGGCGAGCAGCAACGGCATCGCGCGGGATCAGCTGCGCTCCATCGTCGAGCGCATCGAGCGCCTCGAAGAAGAAAAGGCCGCGCTCGCCAACGACATCAAGGAAGTCTATGCCGAGGCCAAGGGCAATGGTTTCGACACCAAGACGCTGCGCCAGGTCGTACGCATCCGCAAACAGGACAAGGCCGAGCGGCAGGAGCAGGAAGCCATCCTCGAGCTTTATCTCGGTGCGCTGGGCATGGTCTGACGCTACGGGCGGCCGGGCTTAAGGGCTTCAATTAATTGCCAAAAGCGGTTCCCCCCGGTGCTTGAACCGGCCTAAACTGGCGGCTGCCGGAACCATGGTGCGTTCGGCAATCCGTCAGGGGTGACGTGTGGCAGTGACCGGGTCGGGGATCGACGATCTTTCGCGTGAGGACAATGCACTTCCGGCAACGGAAGACGGCGCGGCCGCGCGTCCGGATATGCCCCGTCCCGATCTCGCCCGCCCCGACCTCGCCATGGCTCTCGACGCCATCTATGCCTATGCGACCGATCCCGAAAACTGGGAAGAGATGACGAGCCTGCTTGCCCATCTCGACGCGGATGAGGAGGACGGCGAACTCGGCACCGTCATCGAAGGCGTGCGGCAACATCTGGCGCGCGCCGAAATGCTGGCGCAGCGTCTTCACGACACGCCGGAAACAGGCGTGCCTGCGCCGAGCTATTGTCATCTGGCGATCGGCCGCGACATGCGCATCCTCGATCTTTCCGATGCGGCGGCGGCGATGCTGCGGCCCTATTGCGGCACGCTCGTGCCCGGCGGGCGTCTTTCTTTCGACGATCCCGAAAACGCGGCGCGCTTCCGGGCGCTTGCCGCCGAGATCGGGAAAGAGGGCGCGCGCGAAGGTCCGGCGCTGCTCCGGCTGGTCGCGGAAACCGGCGAGGAAGCGGTTTTCGGCTATGTCGTCGCCGAGACGCAGGTGCCCGACGCGCTGCGCCGCCGGCTCGGCCTGGTGCAGCCGGCGCGCAAGGGCGCGCTTGTCTTCGTCGCACCCGACCGCGAGGCGGCGGCCGACGCGGCGGGCATGTATCGCGAGACCTTCGGGCTGACCCCCGCCGAAGCGCGTCTGGCGGCGCGGCTGAAGGACGGTTTGTCGCTGAAGGAAGCTGCCGTCGAACTCAACATCGCGGTCAACACGGCGCGCAACCAGATCAAGGGCGTGTTCGAGAAGCTCGGCGTCAACCGCCAGAGCGATTTGATCCGTCATCTGACGGAATTGTCGCAGCTCGCGGCCTTCATCCAGGTCGACCAGCCGGGGCCGTCGTTCGAGGTGGCGCTGTCCGGGGGCCCGGCCGCGGTGCCGCGGCGTTTCGTGACGCTCGGCGACGGTCGCCGCCTCTGCTTCCGCGAATATGGCGACCCGGCGGGCCCCGCCATCCTGATGCTCCGAAGCGCGCTGGCAAGCTCGCTGGTGCGGCCGCAGGAAATGGAAGTCGCGGTGGCGCGCGGCGTCAGGCTGGTCGTCGTCGAACGGCCGGGCTGTGGACAGTCGACACCCGATCCCGATCTCACCTATGAGAGTTTCGCACGCGACATCGAGGCCTTTGTCGACGCGCTGGGCATGGATCGGTTCGTCCTCGCCGCCAATTCCTCCAGCGTGCCGCTGGCGCTCGCCGCCGCGGCGCGGCTCGGTTCCCGCGTCCGCCGCGTCATGCTGACGACGGCGCGCTTCGAGCCGCCGCGCCCGCGCAAGGGCCGTCCCGGCATGG
>JAUXOE010000034.1 GCA_030682415.1 Parvibaculum sp. | reverse complement strand
AGCGCCGCGTCGAGATCGGCGGCTGACGCCACATCGGCGAAGGGCGCGGTCGCGATGCCCTGCGCGGCAAGGAAATTCTTTTCGGTCAGCCGGTCCTGCGCGGTGGCCAGCGCCTGCGGGCCGGGGCGCACGGGCGCATGTTCGGCCAGGATGCGCGCCGTTTCGGCCGGCACATTCTCGAATTCATAGGTCACGACATCGACGCTGTCTGCAAAGCGCGCCAGCGCTTCGGCGTCTTCGTAAGGCGCACGGGTCAGCGCCGCGGCGACGTCACCGGCCGGAACTTCCGTGTCCGGACAATAGATGTGGCATTTGAAGCCGAGTTCGGCGGCCGCCATGGCCAGCATGCGGCCAAGCTGCCCGCCGCCCAGAATGCCGATCGTGCCGCCCGGCGCGACCGGTGCCATCATTTGCCCTCGGGCGCGGTGCCGACGGCGGCCGACTGCGCGGCGCGGTAGGCATCGAGGCGTTTGGCCAGTCCCGCATCCGACAGCGCCAGCACGGCGGCGGCCAGCAGCCCGGCATTTTTCGCGCCCGCCTCGCCGATCGCCAGCGTGCCGACCGGAATGCCGCCCGGCATCTGCACGATGGAAAGCAGGCTGTCCTGTCCCGACAGCGCCTTCGACTGGATCGGCACGCCGAAAACCGGCAGGGCGGTCAGCGAGGCGGTCATGCCCGGCAGATGCGCGGCGCCGCCGGCGCCGGCGATGATGACCTTGAGACCCCGGTCGCGCGCCGACTTCGCATAGTCGACCATGCGGTCGGGTGTGCGATGGGCCGAGACGATGCGCGTCTCATGCGCCACGCCCAACGCCTTCAGCGCCTCGGCGGCGTGCTTCATGGTCGGCCAGTCCGACTGGCTGCCCATGATGATGCCGACCAGCGGCTGTTTTGAGGATTTCGCCGGGGTTTTCGGCCCCTTTGCGCCGGGCTTCTTCGCTACCATCCGTCGTCCGCGCGCTCCACGATCTGGCGGGCGCCAGAGGGGCCCGCCGGTTTCGGAAAGCGGGGCAGTATAGGCATGGGCGGCGACTTGGCAAGGAAGGCGGGGAGGGGGCCCAAGCCGCCAGATTCCGGCCCTATTGCGCCCCCGGCTCGCGCTCGCATGCCGTTGCGCTGCCGCAGCTGACGCTTCCGCCTTCACTGCCTTCGGCAAGGTCGCGCACCCAGTCGACCGCCCGCACGCCCTCCACTTCATACGCATAAAGACGGTCGAAGCGGATCAGCGTGTGCGGGGTGCCGCCGGCGACATAGGAGCGGAAACCGGGAATGGTGGCGGCGAGGTCGTTGCGGTTGGCCTCGATCAGCCGGTGCAGCCGCGCCTCGGTGCCGAGCAGCTTCAGGAACATCTCCTGCACCTCGTCATAGGCATTGTCGAATTGCGCCATGGTCAGGTTCGGTGCGGCGATCGAGGCGCGGCGCCAGATCTCCTCGAACGTGCCGGGCGTGCCGCCCTCGCTCACCCAGACCGGGGCGTCGTCGAAAAAGCCCCAGTTCTCCATCAGCGCTGCGACGCCTGGATCGCGGTAGCCGCCGGCGCCGTCGCCCAGCACCGCGATGCCCGCATCCGGATATTGCTCGGCGATTTCGACTGCATACCAGGGCGCGGCGATCGCGCCGGCGCTGCCGCCGGCCACGAACACGCGTTCGGGCGCCTTCACATTGCGGTAGACCCAGTCGAGCACGGCGCGGACATTGGTGCGGCCGCGATGACGGATCGTGAATTCCTCTTTCCAGCTGTCATAGGTGACGTCCCGATTGCCCAGATGCACATCGCCGGTGCAATAGGTGACGAAAACCTGCGTCCAGTCCGTCAGCGGGTTTTCGGCGTGCTCGGCGTTGAAGACGCCTTTCAGTTTGCGCGGGTCGTTATGGTCGATCTGCGATGTCGGAATATAGGGCGTCGGCTCTTCTTCGAGCGCGCATTGCGCCCCGTTCCAGCAGGCGCCGCCGCCATTGAAGAAGACGAACAGCCGGTCTTCGCGGCCGGGCTTCACATGAAACTCGAACGGCGTGCCATGCGCGCAGGATGTGTCGCCGCCCGGCGCGATGGTGGTCCAGCCGGGTGCGAGCGCCGCCAGCCTGGGCAGCGCCTCGGCCGGGCCGCCGCGCATCGTCGTGAAGGCGCCCCAGGCGACCAGCGCGATGGCGATCAGGCCGAGGGCAAATCCGCCGGTGTTTTTCGGGGTCGATGCGGTCATGGCGAATCATTCCTCGAAAAGGGCGGTTGTCGGCCCGATTATGGCGGGGCCGGGGCCACCGGCCTAGCCCCGTCCCGCGGCCCGCCGGCGCCGGTTCGCATGGCGCTTGCGGTCGAAAGATGGCATTTTCGATGGCGAATCGCGGCAAGCAGGCAAATCGTCCATGAAGATCGGCGACACCAAACCCGTCAGCAATACCGGCTCCGCCACGGCGCGCGAGCGGGAGAAGGCGCGCGGCGCCGCGGCGGCGGCGGGCGGACGCATGGTCAGCGACACGGCCAGCATCATGGGCATCCCCGAGGCCGAGATCACGCCTGCCGTGCGCGACGCGCTGATGGCGCTGATGGGCGAGGTCGACCGCCTCCGGCGCGACATGACGGTGATGCAGGACCGGCTGCGCGCAGCCGAGAAGCTTGCCGACCACGACCCCCTGCTGCCCGTCCTCAATCGCCGCGCCTTTGTGCGCGAACTCAGCCGCGTCATCGCTTTCGGGCGGCGCTATGGCGAGCCGGCCGGCCTCGTCTATTTCGACATCGACAATTTCAAGCAGGTCAACGACGTGCATGGCCATCTGGCCGGCGACGCGGCGTTGCATCACCTGACCAAGCTGGTGCTCGACAATATCCGCGAGACCGACATTGTCGGCCGTCTCGGCGGCGACGAGATCGGCGTCATTCTGGTGCGGGCCGACGAGGCAATGGCCAAAGCCAAGGCGGCCGGTCTGGCAAAGCTGGTTGCCTCGCGCCCGCTGCAATTCGAGGGCAAGGAACTGCCATTGACGATTTCGGTCGGTGCGGTCTCCTTCACCGGCGAGGACGAAGCCGATCAGGCGCTGGCCCGCGCCGACAAGGCCATGTACGAGGCCAAGCGCCGCGAAGAGTGAGTGGCGCCTCGTCCTTTTCCGATTTTCGAAGAACGTCCACCCTCCCCTTGGGGGAGGGTCGATAATTTGTGAGCGTCAGCGAACAAATTTCGGGGCGGGGTCGCGGCGGTGGCAGCATCGTAGAACGATAGAGGGTGCGCTGACGCGCTTCAGCGCCCCCGCCCCGCCCGTTTGACCCGCCCCCCAGGGGCGGGTGGGAATGTGAAGCCGGGCCCCCAAGGGCACTGCCGCGCTCAGGCCGTGATATCCGGCAGCAGGATGTCCTCGATCTCCTGGATGCGGTCGCGCAGATGCAGTTTGCGCTTTTTCAGCCGCTTGATCTGCAAATGGTCGGGACGCGGCGTCTCTTCCAGCGCAAAGATCGCCATGTCGAGATCGCGATGCTCTTCCCTGAGCGTCGCCAGCGTCTCCCGGAGCTCCCGTTCTTCCCGCTCGGTCATTTGCGCGTCTTGCCTTCGGGCTTGCGCACCGGTGCACGGCGGCCCTGTTTCAGGTCCTCGCCCCAGCGCTGCGTCTCGGGCGCTTCGAGGCCGAACAGGTCGAGCATGCGCGCCGCGGTCTGCGTCACCATTTCGTCGATCGAGCCGGGCTGCGTGTAAAGCGCCGGCACCGGCGGGGCGATGATGGCGCCGATTTCCGACAATTGCGTCATCGTGCGCAGATGGCCGGTATGGAGCGGCGTCTCGCGCACCATCAGCACCAGCCGGCGGCGTTCCTTCAGCATCGTGTCGGCGGCCCGCGTCAGCAGCGACGATGTGACGCCGGTCGAAATCTCCGACATGGTGCGGATCGAACAGGGTGCGACAATCATGCCGAGCGTCTTGAACGAGCCCGAGGCGATCGCCGCCCCGATATCGTCCAGCCGGTAGCGGGTATGGGCCAGCGCCTCGACATCCTTCGGCTTCAGGCCGGTTTCGTAGCCCAGCGTCATCTCGGCGGCCCTTGTCATCACCAGATGCGTCTCGACGCCCAGTGAACCGAGCATTTCAAGCAGGCGCACGCCATAGGCGACGCCCGAGGCGCCGGAGATTCCCACGACAAGGCGGGGCGGGGTTTTGCCGGTTATGTCCATAACCTCACGTTTACAATGCCTGCGGTTTCTTTGCGAGTGGGGTTCGACAAGGACAGTGAAAAGAGTCAGACTTTGGGCATCTGAGGCTTAACGAAAGGACGGAATGGAATGGCTCTGGAGTCTCACATTGCCGAGCTTCGCGACCGCCACAAGACGCTGGAAGATGCGATTGAGGCCGAGATTCACCACCCGAGCAGCGACGATCTGCATATCGCGGAGTTGAAAAAGCAGAGGCTTCGACTGAAAGAGGAAATCGAAAGGCTGAGCGGCGAACGATCCGCGGCCTGACCCCCAGACAGCAGATAAATCATACCGGCGCCGGGCTCCCAAGCCCGGCGCTTTGCATTTCGGGGGTCTTAAGGAAGGTTTTGCACGCGGAGGCGCGGAGGCGCGGAGAAGGAAGCTAAAGTGAAGAGTTTGCACGCGAAGGCGCGAAGACGCGAAGAAGGTTTGATGGCGCTTCGCGCCGGAAGAATCTTCGCGCCGAAGGCGCAATCGTTTTCTCTTTATCCGGTCGCTCCGTGTAGAAAAACGCCCTCTTTCATCTCTGCGTCTCCGCGTGAAAATTCTTCCTTCGCGTCTTCGCGCCTTCGCGTGACCAATTCTTCCTCTTCTCCGCGCCTCCGCGTCTCCGCGTGAAAATTCTTCCTTCCTAAAGCCCTTCCGCCTTTTCGCGCAGCTTGAATTTCTGCACCTTCCCCGTCGAGGTTTTCGGCAGCTCGGTGAAGATCACCGTTTTCGGGCATTTGAAATGGGCGAGATTGGCGCGGCAATGGTCGATCACATCTTTCTCGCTCAGGCTCGCCCCCGCCTTCACCGTCACGAAGGCGCAAGGCGTCTCGCCCCATTTCTCGTCGGACCTGGCGACGACGGCCGCTTCCAGAATATCCGGGTGCTTGTAGAGCGCGTCCTCGACTTCGATCGAGGAAATATTCTCGCCGCCCGAAATGATGATGTCCTTCGAGCGATCCTTGAGCTGGATGTAATTGTCCTTGTGCCAGACGCCGAGATCGCCGGAATGGAACCAGCCGCCCTCGAAGGCTTCGGTCGTCGCCTTCGGGTTCTTCAGGTAACCCTTCATCACCACATTGCCGCGGAACATCACCTCGCCCATGGTCGCGCCGTCGCGCGGCACTTCCTCCATCGTCTCCGGGTCGCGCACCGAAATCCCTTCCAGCACCACGTAGTTGACGCCTTGGCGCGCCTTCACCTCGGCACGCGCGCCGGTCTCCATCTCGTCCCATTCGTCGTGCCAGGCGTTCACCACCGCCGGCCCATAGGTTTCGGTCAGGCCATAGACATGGATCACGTTGAAGCCCTCGGCCTCGAGCTTGCGGATGGTGGCCGCAGGCGGCGGCGCGGCGGCAGCGAAATAGTTGACCACATTCGGCAGCTTCTTCTTTTCTTCTGCCGTGGCGTTGATCAGGAAGCCCATCACGGTCGGCGCGCCGGCCATATGCGTCACTTTATGTTCGGCAATCGCGCTGAAAATGTTCGCCGCCGTCACGCGGCGCAAACACACATGCGTCCCCGCGACCACACTCATCGACCAGGTAAAGCACCAGCCGTTGCAATGGAACATCGGCACCGTCCAGAGATAGACCGACGAACCCGTCATCCCCGCCGTCACGATATTGCCCATGCCAAGCAGGTAAGCGCCGCGATGATGATAGACGACGCCTTTCGGGTTCCCCGTCGTGCCCGAGGTGTAGTTGAGGCTGATCGCCTGCCATTCATCGGCCGGCAATTGCCAGTTGAAATGCGGGTCGCCCGCGGCGATGAAGCTTTCATAATCCGTCTCGCCGATCTTCTCGCCCGGCCCGTCGTAAAAGGCGTCGTCGATGTCGATGATGAAGGGCTTGACCTTGGCCAGCGCCAGCGCTTCCCTGGCCAACCCTGCAAATTCCCGGTCGACAAACAGCGCCTTCGCCTCGCCATGATCGAACATGAAGCCGATGGCGGCGGCGTCGAGCCGCGTGTTGATGGTGTTGACGACGGCGCCCGTCATCGCCGGCCCGTAATGCAGTTCCAGCATTTCGGGAATGTTCGGCGCGATCACCGCCACCGTGTCGCCAAGCCCGATGCCGCGTTCCGAAAGCGCCGAGGCGAGCTTGCGGCAGCGCGCATAAAGCGTCGCATAGTCGCGGCGCAAATCCCCATGCACCACCGCGAGTTTCTCCGGATAAACCTCGGCTGCCCGCTTCAGGAAACTCAGCGGCGACAGCGGCTGGTGATTGGCCGGGTTCTTGTCGAGACCGGTTTCATAGGGATTGGTCATGGGAGCCTCGTGGCGCGGGGGAGGGGATGTTGCGCCGACGTTACTAAGGGGCTGAGCCAGCGGCAAGGCGGGAGACTGTTGTCGTTGCTGCGCAAATTTTGAGCACCGCGCCACCTCAAACAATTGTGTCACCCCGGCGAAAGCCTACGAGATTCACATATCCGCTTTGCTCTATCCATATGAACCGAGGGTGCGGTAACGGCAGCGGCAACTCTTTCTTCCCACCCGCCCCTGGGGGGCGGGTCGAAAAATTCGAAGAATTTTTCGGGGCGGGGGCGCTGAAGCGCGTCAGCGCACCCCCTCTGTCGTTTAGTGACGCCGCCACCGCCGCGACCCCGCCCCGAAATTTGTTCGCTCCCGCTCACAAATTGTCGACCCTCCCCCAAGGGGAGGGTGGGAAGAAAGCAGCTGACCGCATGCACGCAAGATGTGTGAATCTCGTAGGGCGCATGCGGGGTCCATGGGCGGAAGCCCCAGATGCGGAAAGGCCGATGGATCCAGGCTTTCGCCGGGACGACACTTGTGGGAAAAATGAAGCGGGGGCGATCATGACCGCAGCAATTTCAAAGCCGGAACTGCAACGAGAGCTTCGCGCTCATCTCCAGCCCGGCGAAGCGGTGCTCTGGAGCGGCCAGCCGCAG
>JAUXOE010000030.1 GCA_030682415.1 Parvibaculum sp. | reverse complement strand
TGCTCGTCACCGCGGCCTATCTCACAGGCGACGAACTTGAAGGCCTGCATGTCTGGCTTGGCTACGCCGTTGCCGTCGTCATCCTCTTTCGGATTCTCTGGGCGGCCGTCGGTTCGAGGCAGCTTGGTATTTCGAGGCTCTTCCCGCACCTGATGGAGCTTGCGAAAATTCGGCGCATGAACCATCCGATGGTGAGCCGGACGCTTCTCGCAGGTATCGTCATCAATCTGCTGCTGGTGACGGCGACCGGTCTTGTGATGGAACCGCCACCCGTCGCCGCCTTTGCCGCCGGGACTGTCATCAGTCCGGCACTGGCCGACGATGACCGGGACCGCAAGCACGACCGGGACGGCAAAGAGAACGAAGCACTCGAAGAAATTCACGAGACGACCGCGAACCTTCTGGTTCTCTTCGTCATCTTGCACGTGGCCTATCTTCTTGCGTTCAAACGGCCCATGGCACTGTTCATGCTCTTCCTGCGCAATGGCGGCTCGGCCGCGGCATCGCCTCAGAAAAAAGCCTGAATGCCCGTCTGCTCGCGGCCGAGGATCAGCGCATGGACGTCATGCGTGCCTTCATAGGTGTTGACGGCTTCGAGGTTCATTGCGTGGCGGATGACGTGATACTCGTCCGAGACGCCGTTGCCGCCATGCATGTCGCGGGCGACGCGGGCGATGTCGAGCGCCTTGCCGCAATTGTTGCGCTTCATCAGCGAGATCGAGGCGGGTGCCGCCGTGCCGGCATCGAACATGCGGCCAAGCTGCAGGCAGCCTTGCAAGCCGAGCGTGATTTCGGTCTGCATGTCGGCGAGCTTCTTCTGGACAAGCTGGTTGGCCGCCAGAGGCCGGCCGAACTGCTTGCGGTCGAGCGTGTATTGCCGCGCCGCGTGCCAGCAGAACTCCGCCGCCCCCATCGCGCCCCAGGCGATGCCGTAGCGCGCCCGGTTGAGGCAGCCGAAAGGACCGGCAAGCCCGCGCACATTCGGCAGCAGGTTTTCTTCCGGCACGAAAACATCCTGCAATGAAATCTCGCCGGTGATCGAGGCGCGGAGCGAGAACTTGCCTTCGATCTTCGGCGTCTCGAAACCCTTGAAGCCGCGCTCGACGACGAACCCGCGGATAACGTCGTCCTCGGTCTTCGCCCAGACGACCGCGAGATCGGCGATCGGCGAATTGGTGATCCACATCTTGGCGCCGTTGAGCACATAGCCGCCATCGGCCTTCTTGGCCCGCGTCTTCATCGAGCCCGGATCGGAGCCGTGATCGGGTTCGGTCAGGCCGAAACAGCCGACCCACTCGCCGGTCGCAAGCTTCGGCAGATATTTCTCGCGCTGCGCTTCGGTGCCATAGGCATGGATCGGATGCATGACGAGCGAGGACTGCACGCTCATCGCCGAGCGATAGCCCGAGTCGACGCGCTCGATTTCGCGCGCCACCAGCCCGTAACAGACATAGGAGAGCCCGGCGCAGCCGTATTTCTCCGGCAGCGTCGGCCCGAGCAATCCTTGTGCGCCCATCTCGTTCATGATCTCGCGGTGGAAAACCTCATGCCGGTTCGCCTCCTTGACGCGCGGCATCAGCTTTTCCTGCGCGTAGGCATGCGCACTGTCCCGGACCAGCCGCTCTTCTTCGGTGAGCTGGCTGTCGAGCAGCAGCGGGTCTTGCCAGTTGAAGGAGGCGAGCGGCGGATTGGGCTTCTCGCCGGTTGCGGGCGTCTTGACTTCGGCGGCATTCGACATCGGATCGTCCTCGAAACGTCGGGGAAGGGCGGGTTGCCGAAGGATATAGCAGGCAAGCAGGCGCCCCGCACCCGCTTGTTTGCGTCAGCGCGCCGCGTCGCGCGTATAGGCCGTCATTTCCTCGGCCAGATGGTCGAACATCAGCCTCATCCGCCGGCTGGTCTTCAGGTCTTCATGCATCGCGATCCAGACATCGAGCTCGAATTCGATGGCCCCCGGCAGCACCGACACGAGATCGGGGTAGCGCCGCGCCAGCGGATACTGGCACATGCCGAAACCGACGCCGGCCCTGAGCGCGGCAAACTGGCCGATATCGCTGTCGCAGCGGAACGCGAACAGCTCGCGGCTGAGCGGAAAGCCGCCGAGATCCTTCAGCCGCCGGATCGAGGATTCCCGATCAAAGCCGATGATCGGAAATTGCGTGAGTTCCTCGACCGATTGCGGCATGCCGCAACGCTGGATCAGGTTCTTGTGGGCATGAAGGCCGAGCTCGATCGTGCCGCATTTTTTCGCGACAAGGGAGGTCTGCGTCGGCCGGATCATGCGGATGGCGATGTCGGCGTCGCGGCGGATGAGATCGTCCGACCGGTTCGACAGCACCAGCTCGACAGCGATGCGCGGATGCGCCTCGCTGAAGCGGGCGATGATCGGCGGCAGGACTTCGGCGCCGATCATTTCGCTGGCGGTGATGCGCACCGTTCCGCGGTCTTCCTCCGCCTCGCCGGAGGCTGCGCGTTGCAGCGCCTCTGCCGCCATCGACATGGCCTCGGCATGGGGGACGAGCGCGAGCGCCAGCTCCGTCGGCGCGAGCCCGCCTTGTGAACGAGTGAAGAGGGCGGTACCGAGCGACTGCTCCAGCGCGTCGATATGGCGGCCGACGGTCGGCTGGGTGAGGCCGAGCAACCGCGCCCCACCCGAGAGGCTGCCCTCCCGGACGACCGCAAGGAAGGAGCGATAGAGTTCCCAGCCGGGCGCTGCATGTGTCATACGAAAATGTATATAGAATCCCCGAATTTAAGCAATTCATATTCGAATATGAATATCCCATTCTCCAGTCAACGAAACACGGAACTGGAGACGGAAACATGGCCTCGACGGCACTCATCATCGGCGCAACTGGCGGTTTCGGCAGCGAAATGGCCGCCGCCCTCCGCAATCACGGCTGGCAGGTACGCGCCATGCACCGCAAGCCGAAGGTGGCGGCGCGGCAACTGGCCGACATGCCGTTCATCGACTGGGTGAAGGGCGACGCCATGAACGCCGCCGATGTGAAGGCGGCGGCCGTCAATGCCGACCTGATCGTTCACGCGGTCAATCCGCCCGGCTACCGCAACTGGGCGGGCACCGTGGTGCCGATGCTCGACAACACGATCACGGCGGCGAAGGCCGAGGGTGCACGCATCCTCTTTCCGGGCACGGTCTACAATTTCGGGCCGGATGCTTTTCCGCTGCTCGGCGAAGCCTCGCCGCAAAATCCGAAAACCCGCAAGGGCGCGCTGCGCGTCGTGATGGAACGCCGCCTGAAAGCCGCCTCTGACGAAGGTCTGCCGGTACTGATCCTGCGCGCCGGCGATTTTTTCGGCAGCCGTTACGCCGGCAACAACTGGTTCGCGCAAGGGTTGGTCAAACCCGGCACGCCGATCCGCGCCGTCACCTATCCGGGGCCGCACAAGGTCGGTCACGCCTGGGCCTATCTGCCGGACATGGCCGAGACGGCGGCGCGTCTTCTTGACCGTGCCAACGATCTCAAGCCGTTCGAGACCTTTCATTTCGGCGGCCACTGGCTCGAACAGGGCATCGAAATGGCTGACGCGATCCGCGCGGTGGCGCGGCGCCCCGACGCGCCGGTGAAGAAGCTGCCCTGGTTTGCGCTGACGTTGCTCGCACCCTTTGTCGAGACGTTCCGCGAGATGCGCGAGATGCGCTACCTCTGGAAAAAACCTGTCCGTCTCGACAATGCGAAACTCGCCGCCTTCCTCGGCCACGAGCCTCACACACCTCTCGAAATCGCCGTGCGGCAAAGCCTCGCCGCCCTCGGCTGCCTTGGTGCCGGCGACCTGCATCCCGCAGACGAGTCCCTCTCTCCCTCACTCTTCACGAAAGGAACGGTCCAATGACCCACACTAACCGCATCGAACGCATGTTCACCGCCGTCGTCGCCACCACGCTCGGCATCTACCTCCTCGGCTTCCTCCACGAAAC
>JAUXOE010000025.1 GCA_030682415.1 Parvibaculum sp. | reverse complement strand
CGAGGAGGCGCTGGCGCGCTATCTGCCGTCGCTGCTGGATGAGGGCGACGCCGACGCCATGCTCGATGCGTTTTCGGAGCTTGCCTATATCATCGACAGCAAACGCGAGGGCGCGGGGCCGCTGGAGGTGGAGGATTAGGGAGGCGGGGTTCGCCGCAAGGCAGAGCCCCCGCCCCGAAAAATTCTTCGAATTTTTCGACCCGCCCCCCAGGGGCGGGTGGAAGGAACAGGACAGGGGGAACCAGCCATGAGCCTCGATCTCAATCCGGTTTCGGTGTCGGACTACCGGGAACTGGCAAGGCGGCGGCTGCCGACGCAGCTCTTCGACTATATCGATGGCGGCTCCTATGCCGAGGCGACGCTTGGCGACAATGTGGCGGCGTTTCAGCGGCTGAAGCTTCGCCAGCGCGTGCTGCGCGACGTTTCAAGCATCGACACCGGCACCGAGATTTTCGGCACGCGCTGGAAAATTCCGGCGGCGCTGGGGCCGGTCGGTTTTGCCGGCATGTATGCACGGCGCGGCGAGGTGCAGGCGGCAAAGGCGGCCGAAAGTTTCGGTGTGCCGTTCACGCTGTCGACGGTCGGCATCTGCTCGATCGAGGAAGTGGCCGCGGCGACGACGCAGCCTTTCTGGTTTCAACTCTATGTGATCAAGGATCGCGGCTATGCCCGCGCGCTGATGCAACGCGCACATGAGGCGGGCTGTCCGGTGCTGGTGTTCACGGTCGATCTCGCCGTGCTGGGCGCGCGCTACCGCGACACCCGCAACGGCATGAATGTCGCCATGTCGCTCGGCAAGCGGCTGAAGGTGGCGGCCGATTTCGCGCGGCGGCCGGGCTGGATCCGCGATGTGGCGCTGGGCGGAAAGCCGCTCGATTTCGGAAACTTGCGCGAAGCGGTGCCCGATGCGAAGGGCTTCGGCGAATTCGGCATGTGGGTCGCCCAGAATCTCGATCCGGCGATGACCTGGAAAGACCTCGAATGGGTGCGCGCCAACTGGCCGGGCAAGATCGTCATCAAGGGGGTGATGGACCCGGAGGATGCGCGCATCGCGATGAAGGAAGTGGCGCCCGAAGGGATCGTCGTTTCCAATCATGGCGGGCGGCAGCTCGACGGCACACCGGCGACGCTCGATGCGCTGCCGGCGATCCGCGAGGCGGTGGGCGAGGCGACGACCTTGTTTGTCGATGGCGGCATCCGCAGCGGGCTCGACGTGGTGAAGGCGGTGGCGCAGGGGGCCGATGCCTGCCTGCTGGGGCGCGCCTGGGCCTTTGCGCTGGCGGCACGCGGCGAGGCCGGCGTCAAGGCGATGCTCGGGACGATGCGCAGCGAAATGAATGTCGCGATGGCGCTGACCGGGCACACGAAAGTTTCGGAGATCGGGCGGGCGACGATTGCCGATTAGTCGGTCTCGGGCTGGCGGAAGGCCGGATCGATAACCGCTTCGACATCGGACGCTTTTCTGCGCCGGCCCTTGCGATCGACATAGGCGACGGTGATTTTTTCGCCGGTCGATCTGGCGCGCAGCGTCAGCGGCAGCTTCTTCTCGCCGAGATATTTGTCGCCCCATTGCGTCATCGCCATGAAGGGCAGCGCCAGCGCCTGCCCCATTTCGGTCAGCGGATATTCGACGCGGCTGCGCTGGCCCTCTTCGCGGTAGTTGCGGCGCTTCATGATGCCGCTTTCGACGAGACCGGCCAGCCGGTTGCTGAGCACGGTGCGCGGGATGTCGAGATCGGCCTGGAAATCGTCGAAGCGGCGGATGCCGTGAAGCGCCGAACGCAGGATCAACAGCGTCCAGCGATCGCCGATCAGCTCGAAACTGCGCGACAGGTTGCAATCGGCGGCGGCGACCGGTGAGCGGCGGATGGGGGGCGTTTCCTTCATGGCCGCAGCCTATCTGAGTTGCATATCCGTATCCAGCCTGTCAGGATGCCCGGATCAAGGTCCATAAAATGGATGCAGCAGGAGGGCGGATGGCGGTGCGCGATCTCAAACAGGACGATGCGCTGGACGATTTCACGCCGCGCGCGATCACGCTCAACGGCGCGACCAAGACGGTGCATGTGGCGGGCGCCGGGCCGGCCGTCATCGTGATGACCGAGATGCCCGGCATCAGCCCGCATGTGGCGCGGTTCGCGCGCTGGGTCCGGGATGCGGGCTTCACCGTCTACCTGCCATCGCTGTTCGGCCGCGACGGCGCCGTGCCGATGGCGGAGGAAGGCGTGGCGGTGTTCCAGCGCGCCTGTATCAGCGCCGAGTTCCGCGCGCTTGGTGGCGGCGGATCGAGCCCGGTGACGCAATGGCTGATGGCGCTGGCGCGGACGGCGCATGAAGAATGCGGGGGCGCGGGCGTCGGCGCGATCGGCATGTGCTTCACGGGCAATTTCGCGCTGACGATGATGCTGGAACCGGCGGTGCTGGCGCCGGTGCTGTCGCAGCCGTCGCTGCCGCTCGACGAGCCGGCGGGGCTTGAAATCGCGGCCGATGAACTCGCGGCGGTCCGGGCGCGGCTCGAGCGCGAGGATCTGACCGTGCTCGCCTATCGCTTTGCCGGCGACAGGATCTGCCGGGCCGAACGCTTCGCGGCCTACACGGAAGCGCTGGGCGACCGCTTCATCGGCCGGGTGCTGCCGGACGAGGCGGCCAACAGCGATGTCGCGCCCTTCTTCGCCCGGCATGTCAATTATCCGCACAGCGTGGTGACGCAGCATCTGATCGACGCGGCGGGCGAGCCGACAGTGGCCGCACGCGACGAGATCCTGGCGTTCTTCGCGCGGCGGCTGACGGCGGCGTGAGGCGCCCTATTCCGCCTTCGTGATGCGGATCAGTTCGCCGTTGGCGGCGTCGGTGAGGAGGTAAAGCGCGCCGTCGGGACCGGCGCGGACGTCGCGGATGCGCTTGCCCATGGCGGCCAGCAG
>JAUXOE010000244.1 GCA_030682415.1 Parvibaculum sp. | reverse complement strand
CGTGCTGATCATCGCGCTTGCCTTTATCGGATCGGCGGTCGACCGTCATCTGGCCGACCGCTCGGTGAAGGAAGCCGAGCGTTTGCGCGCATACGTTGCCGAGCTCGAAGAAACGAAGGATAAGCTTGAAGTTACGTCACGAGAACTTCTGGTGGCGCTTGGCGCCGCCGCCTCCGCCGACAAGGCCAAATCGCAATTTCTGGCAACGATGAGCCATGAATTACGGACGCCGCTCAACGCGATACTCGGCTTCTCGGAAATCATGGCATACGAAACCTTCGGTCCGCTTGGAAGCACGCGCTACAAGAACTATGCCGACGATATTCTCAAGAGCGGACGACATTTGCTCTCCTTGATCAACGACGTTCTCGACTTCACCCGCGCCGACGCCGGTGCACTCCTGCTCACCGACGAAAATATCGACATCGCCGAAGCAATCACCGATGCGGCGCGCATGATCGAAGCGCAGGCCACGAACGGCAATGTCACACTGCACATCGAAACTGACGAGACGTTACCTCATATGCGCGCCGACCACCGGCGCGTCCGTCAGGTTCTGCTGAACCTGCTGTCAAACGCGGTAAAATTCACGCCACCCGGCGGAGATGTTCACGTCACAACGGCGATCGAGGACGGTGGGCTCGTGATCCGTGTTATCGATACCGGCATTGGCATCGCCGCTGAAGACATTCCCGTTGCGCTCGAACGATTCGGTCAGATCGACTCCGACCTTGCCCGCAAGTACGAGGGTACCGGCCTCGGACTGCCCTTGTCGAAATGTCTGATGGAGCATCACGGCGGCACACTCGAAATCGAAAGCGAATCCGGCCGCGGAACCACGGTCAGCCTGCGCTTCCCCGAAGAAAGAATCTCGGTAAAAAACCCGGCGAAAATCCACGCCATTCGATGAGCAGATCGCGCCCGGCTTCACGATCAAACCAGGCGGGCGTGAGGATTTGCCGCCGCCACGCGTGGCCACCATTCAGCCAAACCGACCGGCACCAAAGCGACGATGCAACCGCCGAAACCCGCGCCCGTGAGACGCGCACCGACGGCGCCAGCGCTGCGCGCACTTTCGACCAGCCGGTCGAGCGCTGGCGTCGACACATCGAAATCGCCCGCCAGAGAAGCGTGACTTTCATTCATCAGTGCACCGAAGCTGTGAAGATCCGCGGCCTCCAGTGCCGTGACCGCCGCAAGTACACGCGCATTCTCGGTCACGACATGACGCGCGCGCTTCAGCATCTCGCCATCCGCCAAGGCTGCAATGGCTGACACATCTGCATCACGCAACATCGGCAGGCCGAGATGACGGGCGGCGTCGGCCGTCGCCTTGCGGCGCGCGTTGTAGGCACCGTCAACGAGACGCCGTGGCACGCCACAATGTACGATGCTGAAATGGAACGCCGACGGTACCGGCACGCGCCGGGCAGCATTTGTCCGACAATCGAGCAGCAATGCATGCCCGGGCCGCCCCGCAGCGCTTGCCATCTGATCGAGAATGCCACATTGGACACCGCAATAATTGTTCTCTCCCGCCTGCGCAAGGCGCGCAATCTCACCATCGGAAAGACGCTGACCGGTCAGGGCCAGCATGCCGCGCAGCGTGGCGACCTCAAGTGCCGCCGAGGACGAGAGACCGGCGCCCGCCGGGACCGAAGAGCGCACAAGAATCTCGACCGGAGGCACCTCAATACCGGTCTTTGCCAGTTCAGCCAGCGGGCCGGCGATATAATCGGTCCAATCGCCGCGCGGCGGCCCATAGGGATCGAAGGCAAGTGTCGCAGCCATCGCCTCGCTCCGGGCACGAAAGCTTGCAGCGGGCGCCAACGCCACATGGGTTTCCAGCGGCAGCGGCATCGGCAGGCAGAAACCTTCCGCATAGTCAGTGTGGTCGCCGATCAGATTGACCCGGCCGGGCGCCGACGCCGCCACGGCGGGCGAACGGCCGAATGCACGCGCGAACGCTTCCCTCATTGGCCGGCCTCCGGATCGACGGCTTTCAGCCGCGCGACCGCTTGCTCCGGCAAGACATCGACAAGAAAGACCCCGGCGCCGAGTTCAACGCCGGCAAGAAATTTCAGCTTGTTGCTGTCGCGCCGGAATGGCCGGATCTCGATTGTCATATGGAAGCTGTCTTCAAAACCACGCGGCGCGGCTTGCACCGTCAGAATATAGGGCATGGGCCGGCCGAAGAGCTTATCAAGCCGCCGCACAGCGCGACCCAAGAGACGCGCCAGCGCTTCCGTTTCGATCTCTGAAAGCGCATCCGGACCCGTGACGCGGCGGCGCGGCGCCAGCCAGGTCTCGAACGGATACATGGCAAAGGGCGGGACGAAAGAGAGTGCTGCTGCTTCTTCGTCAAGCAACAGCGCGCGCGGCATTTCGTCGATAAGACGAACGACGACGGGCGCTTCTGCCTGCGCTTTGGCGGCCCTCAAGACACGCTGGGGCACGAAGGAGAAAGCATAAATCTGCCCATGCGGATGATGCAGCGTGACACCGATTTCCTCGCCCCGGTTCTCGAACGGCAGCACGAAGGCAAATCCCGCTTCGTCGCGCAGCGCCTTGACCCGTGCGCCCCAAACCTCGATTAACAGCGCCAGCCGATCAAGCGGAAGCGCCCCCAACCCCGACCCGTGATCGGCCGAAAACACCACAACCTCACAGCGCCCTTTTGCCGCCGCTGCGGCGATCCCGTCAATGACCGGAACCCCATCCTCTCCGGCGGTCAGCGCCGGAAACCGGTTCTCGAAGACGGCGATCTCAAAGTCGGCAAAGGGAATTTCGCCGAGGCGCCCGGCATCCGCCGGACATAACGGACAGGCCGACATGTCGGGCAGAAAGGTTCGTCCCTGGCGCGTGCCGGCATAGGCAACCCACTCGCCGAGAAGCGGATGCCAGCGCAGATAGGGTGCGCTGGCTGGCGGTTCGGCTGGCAGGGCGGCAAGAGGCTGCATGTCGTGTGGCTGGCGGCCATAGAGCAAAAGCTCCCGCCCGCCCGGCATCGCATGTCGTCTGAACGTAAACAATCGGTGGCTCCGCCCTTGCATTAACCCGGCATTAACCGGAAACGAAAGCTCAAATCAGCACGGGGCTATTCTGGCGCACAACTTGCGCACTCACGAAGCAATTGTCGCATTCGGACACATTGTTGGCGTGAGTATCGTGACCGCACTGAAAAAACAGATTTCCGCTTTCGAGGCCGCAACCCCCGTTGCCGTGCCATTTCCGGCTGTCGCGGATGCCGCCACGCGCACCGAGGCCGCAGGCTCGCGTCTGACACCGTTGGCCGACCGCTTCATGCTGCTGATGGGCGACGTGGGCGCCCTGGTGCTGGCGCAACTGATTGCTGGCCTGGTCGCTTTTGGCGTCAATATTCAGCTCTTTAACACTGAATTCGGTGCCTTGGGCGCCGAGGAACTGACAGGCCGCCTGATCCGTATCGGCTTCCTTCTGATGCTGCCGGTCCTCTGGTGGGCAGCAAAAGGCCATTATTCGAAGCGCACCCCCTTCTGGGCGGAAGCCAAGGAAATCGTCAAGGCGATTGCCCTGGTCGCGCTGGTCGATGGCTTCCTGCTTTATCTGACCAAGGACTACTTCTCCCGCCTCTGGATGCTCCAGGCATGGTTCTGGGCGCTGATCCTGGTGCCGGTTGCGCGTATCGCAATGAGACATGTGCTGAAGCGGTACGGCGGCTGGACCGCGCCGGTGCTGCTGATCGGCTCGAAAGAGAACACCGATGAAGCCGCGCAGGTACTCGAATCGGAGCCCTATCTGGGCTACGAAATTGCCGGAACGGTCGACCTCGCCGAATTGACGTCGGAGACCAATGCCGTCAATCCCGGCAGCTTGCTCTACCGCGCCGGCGGCCAGCTCTCGGCGGCGCTGAGCCTTGCCTGCAACGGCTATGGCGCCCGGTTCGTGGTGTTGGCGCCCTCGCCCGAGGAAATGGCCAGACTCGACCACATTCTACGCGCGCTGCACCGCGCCCGCATCGCCTTCTCGATCATTCCGCCGGTCAAGGGCATCGGCGTGATGGCGCTCGAAACCGGCAATTTCTTCAGCCACGACCTCGTCATGCTGACATTGGCCGACAATCTGAACCGGCCGATGGCGCGCCTCGTCAAGCGCAGCTTCGATCTTGTCGTCGCCTCGCTGGCGCTGATGGCATTGTCGCCCTTCTTCTGGGCTGTTTCGGCGCTGATCCGCCTCGACGGCGGGCCGGCCTTCTTCGGTCACCGCCGCGTCGGCGAGAAAGGCCGTGAGTTCCTGTGCCGGAAATTCCGCACCATGCATGTCGACGGCGATGCGATCCTGAAGGAAATCCTCGAAAGCGATCCGTTGCGCGCCGCCGAGTGGGCCCGCGACCAGAAGCTCCGCGACGACCCGCGCATCACGCCGGTCGGCGCCTTCCTGCGCAAGACCAGCCTCGACGAGTTGCCGCAGCTCCTGAACGTGATCCGCGGCGAGATGAGCCTTGTCGGTCCGCGCCCGGTCACTTACCCGGAAGTACTGCGCTACGGTGAGGACGCGGAATATTACCTCTCGGCCAAACCCGGCATCACCGGCCTCTGGCAGGTCAGCGGCCGCAACGATACGACCTATCTGCGCCGGGTTCAGCTCGACGCCTGGTATGTGAAGAACTGGTCGCTCTGGCAGGACATCGCGATCATGTTCAAGACGCTGCCCGCCGTGCTTCTGCGCCAGGGAGCCTGCTGAAGCACCGGACCCTGCCGAACGGCCATAACAATGACAGCGCCGGCGACCGAAAGGTCGCCGGCTTTTCCATTCCGCTCTCCAGGACAATAAAATCAGCGGGTTAGTCCCGCCCGTCAGCGACCATCGACCGCGCGCGGCGCATGTGACCGATGGCTGGTAACCTTTCGGAAAGGCTAATTAAGGCAAGAATGAAGGGTCCGTTGGGGCACACCGTGCGACTATGGGCGGGTGCCAAAGCGCGAATCATTCGGGAAAAGGCAGAGCCGAGGCCATGATTGCAAAAAAATCGATCCTGATTACGGGCGGGACGGGATCGTTCGGGAAGAAGTTTACCCGCACGTTGATCGAGCGGCATGGACCACGACGCCTCGTGATCTACTCCCGCGACGAGCTGAAGCAGTTCGAGATGGCTCAGCAATTCGACGGACCGGAAATGCGTTACTTCATCGGTGACGTACGGGACGGCGAGCGGTTGCGTCAGGCGATGCAGGGTGTCGACATCGTGATCCATGCGGCGGCCCTGAAGCAGGTCCCGGCCGCCGAATACAACCCGATGGAATGTATCAAGACCAACATTCACGGCGCCGAAAACGTGATCAAGGCCGCGATCGAGAACGGGGTTGGGCATGTCATGGCCCTGTCGACCGACAAGGCCGCCAACCCGATCAATCTCTACGGCGCAACCAAACTTGCTTCCGACAAGCTCTTCGTGGCGGCCAACAACATGGTTGGCAGTGCGCCGACACGTTTTTCCGTCGTGCGCTATGGCAATGTCGTCGGCTCGCGCGGCTCGGTGGTTCCCTTTTTCGCCAAACTCATCCAGGACGGTGCAAAGGAACTGCCGATCACCGACGAACGGATGACGCGCTTCTGGATCACGCTGCAGGAGGGTGTCGATTTCGTGCTCGACAATCTTCAGCGCATGCATGGCGGTGAGATCTTTGTACCCAAGATCCCGTCGATCCGGATCACCGATCTGGCGGCCGCCATGGCCCCGGGAATGCCGACCAGGGTTATCGGCATTCGCCCCGGCGAGAAGCTGCATGAAATCATGTGCCCGGCCGACGATTCACATCTCACCGTCGAATTCGACGATCACTATGTCATCCGCCCGACAATCAAGTTCTTCAACGGCGACGCCGACTACCTGACGAACCGGCGCGGCGAAAAAGGCAAGGTTGTCGAACAGGGCTTCGAATACAATTCAGGCACGAACCATCGCTTTCTCACGGCCGAGGAGATCGCGACCTACAACGCACGAGCCGCGGAATGACAAAGGCGGTGATCGTTCAGGCGCGCATGACATCGACACGCCTGCCAGGAAAAGTGCTGATGGAGCTTGGCGGCACGACGGTCCTCGACCATGTCCTGACAAGATGCGCCGCCATTCCGGGCATCGACAAGGTCTGTTGCGCCATTCCGGAAGGTGATCGTCACGACGCCGTTGCCGCCGAAGCGGAGCGTTGTGGCGCCGTAGTGGTTCGCGGCGCCGAGCTCGACGTCCTCGACCGCTATCACCAGGCCGCGCAGAACCTCAAGGCCGATATCGTCATGCGGGTCACCAGCGATTGTCCGCTGATCGATCCCGAACTTTGCGGCGACGTTCTTGCCATGTTGCTCGCCGACGACAGCGCCGACTATGCCGCCAACAATTTTTCGCATCGCTACCCGCACGGCCTCGACTGCGAAGTCTTCAAGGCAGACGCGCTGGCGCGCGCCTGGAAGGAAGCGACCGAGGAATATGACCGCGAGCATGTGACGCCATGGCTGCGCCGTGCCCCCGGCATTCGCCGCCTGTCGCTTGATGGTTCGGACCCTGAGCTCGGCAAGCTTCGCTGGACACTCGATTTTCCCGAGGACCTCGAATTCTGCCGCGCATTGTTCGCTCATCTGGGTCCGGACATTTTGCCGTGGAACGAGACATTGAAAATTTGTCGCGCCCATCCCGAACTCGAAGGCCTGAATGCCATGCGCCGGCAGCGCTGACCTGCAGAAACAAAACCACCCATCCGTTTGTTGATCTCCGATTGCCGTCCAAGTCTCCTGTTCTCCAGATATGGTTGAGGGTCAATTCATGATTCGCCGATACGGCAAACCGAGCGGGCCATTGCTGACGCTCAAGTCGAATTTCTTCAGCGACAACGACGAGTTGCTGGATGAACAGCTTCAACTCGCCGCTCTCTATGCAGATCAACCGCGCCGGACACGCTGCAAGGCATGCGATAACACGATCGACAAGGTGGCTTTCTCCAAGCTCGGCGTCGATTACATGATCTGTCCGCGCTGCGGTCACCTCAATGGCGCGCATGAGGACAGCGATGCCTTTTGCACCGCCGTTTACACAGACGCCGCCGGCGCGGCATATGCCCGCGCCTATAGCGCTGCCGACCGCGAGGCGTATCGCATCCGCACCCGTGACATCTACATTCCCAAGGCCCGGTTTCTCGTCGAATCTCTTGCGGCGCTCGGCGAGGACCCTGGCAAATTGTCCTATGCGGACCTCGGCGCCGGATCCGGATATTTCGTTGCAGCTTTGCGTTCGACAGGTCTCGCGGCGGTGCGGGGCCATGAAGTATCCACAACCCAGGTCGCCCTGGCCAATGAGATGGTGGGCGAAGAATTGATCGAAGCGCATGCGCTTGACGAAACACTCGCGCTCGCCGGACGGCTTCAGGCGAATGTCGTCTCGTTGATCGGCGTTCTGGAGCACCTGCAGCAACCGCGGCAGTTGCTGGCGGCGCTCAAATCCAATCCGTCGGTCTCGTATATCTATATTTCTGTTCCATTGTTCAGCCCGAGTGTCTTCTTCGAGATCGCATTTCCCGATGTCATGCAGCGGCATCTATCGGGCGCCCACACCCATCTTTACACCGAAACGTCGCTCGACTGGACATGTCGCGAGTTCGGCCTGCGCCGCGTGGCCGAATGGTGGTTCGGCAGTGATATCGTCGACCTTTACCGCAGCGTCCTGATACGCTTGGCGCAAACCGAGGCAACGGCAGGGGCAGCCGCCATCTGGCAGGACATGCTGAAGCCGGTCGTCGATGGAATGCAGGAAAGTCTCGACAACAGGCATCTGTCCTCCGAAGTGCATATGCTTCTCCAATTCGAGAGCAAAACCTGAATGAAAGTGCTCCTGCTCGGCAGCACCGGTCTTCTCGGTCTGGCCATCGCGCCCGAATGGCGCCGGCGCGGCCACACAATTCTTGAGGCGGCCCGGCGGGACGCGCCGATCGTGCTCGATATTGCCGATGAGGCCGCTCTGGCCTCGACGCTTGCGGCCGAAGCGCCCGAAATCGTCGTCAACACCGCTGCCCTCACGGATATCGACGCCTGCGAACACGACCCGGCAGCTGCTTGGCGCATCAACGCCCGCCCGCTTGCCTTTCTGGCGGACTGGTCGTCACGAACCGGGGGCAGGCTGGTCCACATTTCGACCGACCATTATTATCTGGACGGCCGGGCCGCAGCGCATGACGAGCGGGCACCCGTCATGCTCGTGAACGAGTATGCGCGCACGAAATATGCCGGCGAAGCCCTCGCCCTGACCGCGCCACTTGCGCTGGTCCTGCGCACGAGCATCGTTGGCATTCGTCGATGGGAGCGGCCGACTTTCGCCGAATGGGCAATCGACGTGGCGGTGCATGACCGCCCCGCCACGCTCTTCAACGACGCGTGGTCATCATCCATTGATGTCCGGACATTTGCAGGCGCGGCGCTCGACATGATCGAGGCTGGAGCAACGGGGCTCTTCAACCTCGCCGCCGGCGAAGTCTACACAAAAGAGGCGTTTCTCCGCGAGATCGCGCGCCAACTCGATGTTACGCTGACATCCGCGGTTGCCGGTTCCATCGGCGAACTTGCAACACGGCGCGCCAGCCAGCTCGGACTTGACGTCGGGCGCGCCGAACAGATTCTCGGTTATCATTTGCCGACGCTTGAAGAAGTCGTTGCCTCAGTCCTGAAACAGCACGGGGAAGGCCGCCCATGAACTATCGGACCTCGCTTCGCATTGGCACCCGCGAGATTTCCCTCGAGTCGCCAACCTATTTCATCGCCGATATTGCCGCCAACCACGACGGCGATCTGGGGCGGGCGAAAGACCTGATCTGGCGCGCGAAGGAAGCCGGTGCCGATTGCGCCAAGTTCCAGCAT
>JAUXOE010000015.1 GCA_030682415.1 Parvibaculum sp. | reverse complement strand
CGACAGCCCGGCGAAGCACGCCTTCACCTTCACGCCGTCCTTTTCCTTCTTCGTCGACGTCGAGACCGGCGAGGAACTCGAAAAACTGGCGGCCATTCTCGGCAAGGACGGCACGATCATGATGCCGCTCGACAACTACGGCTTCAGCCGCCGCTTCACCTGGCTCAGCGACCGCTTCAGCGTCTCCTGGCAGTTGAACCTGCCGTGACGAAAAAAGCCGCCAACGGTTTCCCGCTGGCGGCTTTCGATTTTCCGCGCACGCCTCAGCGCAGATCCGGCGGCGTCGCCTCCTGCACCAGCGCGGCAATCGCCGCATCGAGCGGCAGCGTTTCCTGCTGCTGCGAACCGAGACGGCGGATCGACACCGTGCGCTCCTCAGCCTCGCGCCGCCCGGCGACGAAAATCGCCGCCACCTTGGCGACCGAGTGTTCGCGCACCTTGTAGTTGATCTTCTCATTGCGAAGATCGATCTCGACGCGCAACCCCGCCGCCCGCATCGCCTGCAGCACTTCTTCCGCATAAGCATCGGCGTCGGACGTGATCGTCGTCACCACCGCCTGCACCGGCGCCAGCCAGAGCGGGAACCGGCCCTCATAGTTTTCGATCAGGATGCCGATGAAGCGCTCCATCGAGCCCAGGATCGCCCGATGCAGCATTACCGGGCGGTGCCGCGCACTGTCCTCGCCGATGTAAGAAGCGTCGAGCCGTTCCGGCAACACGAAATCGAGCTGGATCGTGCCGCATTGCCAGGTCCGCCCGATCGCATCCTTCAGATGGAATTCGAGCTTCGGCCCGTAAAATGCGCCCTCGCCCGGCGCCACCGTGTAGTCGAGGCCGGCCGCCTCGACCGCATCGGCCAGCCCCTTCTCGGCCCGGTCCCAGACCGCATCCTCGCCCGCGCGCAGATCGGGCCGCGTCGCCAGCCTCACCTTCACTTCCGGGAAACCGAGATCGCGATAGACGCTGAGCAGCAACTCGCAAAAGGCGACGCTCTCCGCCGTGATCTGATCCTCGCGGCAGAAGATATGCGCATCATCCTGCGTCATCTGCCGCACGCGCATCAGCCCGTGCAAGGCGCCATGCGGTTCGTTGCGGTGGCAGCAGCCGAATTCGGCCATACGCAAAGGCAGGTCGCGATAGGATTTGACGCCCTGCTTGAAAATCTGCACATGCGCCGGGCAGTTCATCGGCTTGATCGCCATCAGCTTCGCCTTGCCCGACAGCACCGGCGCATCCTCGTCCGTCGAGGGAATCTCGTCCGGCACCACGAACATGTTCTCGCGGAACTTCGACCAGTGTCCCGACTGCTCCCAGAACTTCGAGTCGAGCAGCTGCGGCGTCTTGACTTCCATATAGCCGGCCGCGTCGATGCGGCGGCGGATATATTGTTCCAGCGCCTGCCAGATGCGATAGCCCTTGGCATGCCAGAACACCGAGCCTTGCGCTTCTTCCTGCAGATGGAACAGCTCCATCTCGCGGCCGATCTTGCGGTGGTCGCGGCGCTCGGCCTCCTCCACCATCGTCAGGTAAGCCTTGAGGTCGTTCTCGTTGGCCCAGCACGTCCCGTAGATGCGCTGGAGCATTTCATTGCGGCTGTCGCCGCGCCAATAGGCGCCGGCAAGCTTCGTCAGCTTGAAGGCTTTGCCGAGCTTGCCCGTCGACGGTAGATGCGGGCCCCGGCAGAGATCGAGCCAGTTGCCCTGCCGGTAGATCGACACATCCTCGCCCGCCGGAATGCCCTCGATGATCTCGGCCTTGTAGTGCTCGCCGATCTTCCTGAAATGCGCCACCGCATCGTCGCGCGTCCACACTTCGCGCGTGATCTTCTCGTCGCGGTCGACGATCTCGCGCATCCGCTGTTCAATCTTTTCGAGATCTTCGGCCTTGAAGGGCTCGGCACGCGCGAAGTCGTAATAGAAGCCGTTCTCGATCACCGGCCCGATCGTCACCTGCGTGCCCGGGAAAAGCTCCTGCACCGCTTCGGCCATCACATGCGAGGCGTCATGGCGCAAAAGCTCGACGCCGTCGGGCGTCTCGCGCGTGACGATTTCCACCGCGGCATCGCGGTCGATGACCGTGGAAAGGTCTTTCATCTCGCCGTCGAGCTTGATCGCGACCGCCTTCTTGGCCAGCGACTTTGCGATGCTTTCGGCAAAGGCCAGCCCGTCGAGCGGCTTCTCATGTTCACGGACGGAACCGTCGGGAAGTTTCAGCTTGATCATTGTCTTTCTCTCAATGCGTTCCGTGCGTGCATGCCGACGGCGCCGGCGGCATCCGCCAACGCCCATATCGCCACGGCGCCCAGAAGGGCTGGTCGTCCAGCCGCTCCGGCACCGGGTCGAAACCATGGCTGCCCCAGGGGTGGCACCGCGCGATGCGCGAAAGCCCCAGCCAGAAGCCGCGCCACCCCCCATGCCGCTCGATCGCCTGCAGGGTGTAATCCGAGCAGGTCGGCAGATGGCGGCAGGAGGGCCCCAGCAGCGGCGAAATGAACCACTGATAGAACCGGATCAGGCCGCGCATCGGGAGCGAAAGGAGGTCGCGCCGCATGGGAAACCACGTCGTTATGACACGCACTTGTTAGCTTTTAATCGGAGTGGGCACAACCAAGCGCCGAAGGGCGCCCGATTGCCTGTGACCGATTGATTCGTCAGGAAAAACCGCCCGGACGGGAGACGCGGGAGCGGCAGGGCCCGGCGCTTCAGGCGGCCGGGCCGGTGCTAGTGGCGGTGCCGGTCTGCGCGGCAGTCCCACTCCCCCGTTTGGCGGCAAGGGCGGTCTCGACCGCTTCTTCAACCGCATCGAACACCAGCAGCGTCGAAGCATGGCGCGCCTTGTAGTCGCGCACCGGCTCCAGCACTTCGAGGTCTTTCCACTTGCCGCCGAAAATCTCGCGCGGCGGCTCGGCGCCTTCTTTCAGCATCGCCCGCATCGCGGCGCCGACTTCGTGCAGCTCGGCCGCACTGGCGCCGATCACATGCCGCGCCATGATCGACGACGAGGCCTGCCCCAGCGCACAGGCTTTCACATCCGCGCCGTAAGCCGCCACCTTGTCGCCCTCGAGCCTTATATCCACCGTCACCTTCGAGCCGCAGAGCTTCGACACCGCCGTCGCAGAGGCGTCGGCCGCGTCGAGCCGCTCGCTGAACGGAATATCCGCCGCGAGTTCGAGAATGCGCTTGTTGTAGATCTCGTTGAGCATCTAGCCCGCCACTCTCCAGCTTGTGCCTTGCGGCCCATCTTCGATGGCAACGCCCAGATCGGCAAGCGCGCCACGGATACGGTCGGCCTCGGCGAAGTCCTTGGCCTTGCGGGCGGCATTGCGCGCCGCAATCAGCCGCTCGACCTCTTCCCCATCGATATGGGAAGCCCCGCCCGCCCCTGCAAACCAGGCCTCGGGCGTCATTTCGAGCAGGCCGATCAGCCGCCCGGCGCCGATCAGCGCCGCCTTGAGCTGTGCCCGCGTGCCGGGATCGGTCGCCGTGTTGGCCTGTTTGGCGAGATCGAACAACACCGCCAGCGCCCTCGGCGTGTTGAGGTCGTCGGTCAGCGCCGCCATGAATTCGTCCGGCGCCGCGTCGTTGGTCGGCTCCGACTTGACGTCGGCGAGCCCCTTGAGCGCGCCGTATAGCCGGTCGAGCATGCGCTTGGCTTGGCCGAGCCCTTCTTCCGTCCAGTCGAGCGGCTGCCGGTAATGGCCGTTCAGAAGCGCCAGCCGGATCGCCTCGCCAGGTGCGTGGCTGATCAAATCGTGCACCAGCAGCACATTGCCGAGCGACTTCGACATCTTCTCGGTGCCCATGTTCACAAAGCCGTTATGCAGCCAGAAGCGCGCCAGCGGCACACCATGCGTGCATGTCGATTGCGCCAGCTCGTTCTCGTGATGCGGGAACTGCAGATCGATGCCGCCGCCGTGAATGTCGATGGT
>JAUXOE010000012.1 GCA_030682415.1 Parvibaculum sp. | reverse complement strand
ATGGCGCCGTAATGGCGTGCCCGGAGGATCGTATCGGCCAACGCATCGTGCTTCTGCATCATCTCGATCGCTTTTTCGAGATCGCCGTCGCTGCGCTCGCCGTCCTGCAGCGTACGTTGCCAGAAGGCGCGTTCGTCCGCCGACCCGCGCCGAAAGGCGAGCACGACAGGCAGCGTGATCTTGCCTTCACGGAAATCGTCGCCGACATTCTTGCCGAGCGACGCTGCGCGGCCGCCATAGTCGAGCGCGTCGTCGACGAGCTGGAAGGCTATACCGAGATTGCGGCCGTAGGATTCGAGCGCAGCGGCTTCGCCGCTGCTCTTGCCGGAGACGACGGCGCCGATTTCGGTGGCGGCAGCAAAGAGCGCGGCGGTTTTCGCCTGAATGACACGCAGATAGGCGTCCTCGGTGGTGCCGGTGTCCTTGGCGGCGGCGAGCTGCATCACCTCGCCCTCGGCGATGATGGAGGCCGCGTTGGACAGGATTTCGAGTGCCCGGAGCGACTTCGTTTCGACCATCAGCTTGAAGGCGCGGCCAAGCAGGAAGTCGCCGACAAGCACGCTCGCCTGATTGCCCCAGAGCATCCGTGCCGTCTTGGCGCCGCGGCGCATGTCGCTCTCATCGACCACGTCGTCGTGGAGAAGTGTGGCCGTGTGCATGAACTCGACGGAGGTGGCGAGCTTGATGTGGTCGTCGCCATTGTAACCGCACATACGGGACGCGGCGATGGTGAGCATCGGCCTGAGCCGTTTTCCACCCGAATTGATGAGGTGACTGGCAAGTTCGGGGACCATCGGCACTTCGGATGCCATCCGTTCACGGATGAATTCGTTAACGGCCTCCATGTCCTGCGCGACCAGCGTCTGAAGTTGCTTGACCGCGTTCTGATCGCGTCCGCGCTCTTCCTCGAGGGGAACTACAACACCCAATATCCGCTCCTCAAAATTCGACATGCAGGCTGAATCTCCAGTGCCTGCATGTGATATGCTGTCGCAAGAGGGAGCATAGGTTGACGGCCGCGGAGCGGCAAGTGCCGGGGGCCATTTGTCGCAACCGCGACCGGCATGCAACGGAGGTGGCATGAAAGAGCTGATCAGAACGGGAGACCGGGTCTTTATCTCCTATCTGACACACCGGCTTTCCGAGGCCGGCATCGAGAGCTTCGGCATGGATGCCCATATGCAAAACTCGCTCGGCATCCTGCCGCAGCGTATCATGGTGGCCGACCAGGACTATCACGAGGCGCAGCGGATTCTCGACGAGGTGAGGCGCGAAGGATGAGCGGCAGCGCGACAGACGACATTCCACAGAACACCACGGATGACGGCTTTCTCGGCAACCGGCTGAAACTGCTGCAGCCGGAAAAAGGCTATCGCGCCGGGCTTGATGCGGTGCTGCTGGCAGCTTCGGTGCCGGCGCGCGACGGCGAGCGGGCGCTGGATGCAGGCGCCGGCGTCGGCGTGGCGAGCCTTTGTCTTGCTGCGCGCGTACCGGGCCTTGAAGTGGCGGGCCTCGAATTGCAACCCGAACTTGTCGCCCTTGCCGCGCGCAATATCGAGCGCAATGGCATGGACGGGCGCGTTTCGATTCTCGAAGGCAATATCGGCTTCACGCCGCGCGATCTGGCGGCGCTGGGTCTCGAGCCCAATGGCTGGCACCATGTCTTTGCCAATCCGCCCTATCACGATCCTGTGAACAGCCCCGCGCCGCCCGATGCGAGCAAGGCACAGGCGCATCTGACGCTGGGCTCCGATCTGGATGACTGGGTGCGCTTCTGCTGCACCATGGCGCGGCCCAAGGGCACCGTGACCTTCATCCACCGCGCCGATGCGCTGGCCGAGCTTCTGGCCACGATGACAGGGCATCTCGGCGGTATCGAGGTGTTTCCGCTCTGGCCGGCCACCGGCAAGCCGGCCTCGCGGATCATCATCCGTGGCCAGCGCGATTCGAAGGCGCCGCTTGTTATCCGTCCGGGGCTGGTGCTGCATGGCCGCGACGGCCGGTTCACCGAGCGCGCCGAAGCGATCCTGCGCGGCGGCGAGGCATTGCTGCTCGACCAACCGGGATAGACCGCGCCGTGCCTTGCTGTTGCCGCAAAGTGTTCCTATCTGGAATTTCATGAAAAACCTCATTGCGCCTTTTCTCCCCGCGCCCCTTCGCAAGCATGTCGCACCCGACTGGACGCCGAAGCCGGTCGTCGCCGTGGTGCGGCTCGCCGGCATCATCGGCCCGACCCAGCCCATTCGCGGCGGGTTGAACCTCGCCGCCGTTGCGCCGGCGCTCGAAGCGGCCTTCACGATGAAAAACGTCAAGGCCGTGGCCCTGATCGTCAATTCGCCGGGCGGCTCGCCGGTGCAATCCTCATTGATCTACAAGCGCATCCGCGCATTGGCGGAAGAGAAGAGCCTGCCGGTCTATGCCTTTGCCGAGGATGTGGCGGCGTCCGGCGGCTACATGATCGCTTGCGCGGCCGACGAGATATATGCGGATGAAAGCTCCGTGATCGGTTCGATCGGCGTTGTCTCGGCGGGCTTCGGCTTCACCGGGCTGATTGAAAAGCTGGGCGTCGAACGCCGTGTGCACACGTCGGGCGAGAGCAAGGCCATGCTCGATCCTTTCCAGCCCGAAAAGCCGGACGATGTGGCGCGCCTCAAGGCGCTGCAGGAAGAAGTGCACACGAATTTCAAATCGCTGGTCGCGAAGGCGCGCGGCGCACGGCTGAAGGCGGACGATCCGGAGATATTCTCCGGCGCATTCTGGGCCGGCGAGGGCGCGCTGGCACGCGGGCTGATCGACGGTCTGGCCGATCTGCGTTCCCATATGCGCGGCCTCTATGGCGACAAGGTGAGATTGCGCCTGGTGGCCTCACGGGCCCCCTGGTGGCGTCCCGGCGGCGGCATGGCGAGCCGGTTCGGGGCCTCGTTTCCGGCCATTGGCGGCGGATTTACCGCCGAAATGGGGGCGGGGCTGGCCGACGGACTGATTGCCGCGGCCGAGAGGCGTTCCCTTTGGAGCCGTTTTGGCCTTTAATGCAGAAAGCCGGGGCCGTTTCCCGGCGGATTCGAGAGGGTCTCGTCCATGACCAAGATCGTCTTCGCGGCCGTTTTCATTCTGGCCTTCTACGCCGCCTACAAGGCCCTGCAGCGCTCGCTTGAGCGGCAGCGGGCGGCCTTTGCGCGCACGCAATCGCGCACGCGCGTCGAACCGCGCGATCTCGGCACGCTGCGCGACCGGGGCGACGGCACCTATGTGCCCGACCACAGCCGCCGCGACATCTGATTTTCGAGTGATTCCCGGAACTTGACCGCCGGTCGCATACCGGCGGCACCCGTCCGTTTGCTTGACCCTCCGGGGGCGCGCGGCTAACTTGCGCGCGCCTTTGAGCGGCGGTGCGCGCCGCCCGCATGGGGCGAAAAGCGCGACAGGCCAAAATGACGGCGAAGCCCGACCAGTCCTTCCAGTCCCTGATCCTGAAGCTCCAGTCCTTCTGGGCGCGTCAGGGCTGCGTCATTCTGCAGCCCTATGACATGTCGATGGGCGCGGGCACGTTTCACCCGGCGACCACGCTGCGCGCGCTGGGGCCGAAGCCCTGGAAGGCGGCTTATGTGCAGCCCTCGCGCCGCCCGACCGACGGCCGCTATGGCGAGAATCCCAACCGCTTCCAGCACTATTATCAGTTTCAGGTAATCCTGAAGCCGAACCCCGACAATCTGCAGGAGCTTTATCTCGAAAGCCTGGCGGAGCTCGGCATCGACGCGAAGAACCACGACATCCGCTTCGTCGAGGACGACTGGGAGAGCCCGACGCTGGGCGCCTGGGGGCTCGGCTGGGAAGTCTGGTGCGACGGCATGGAGGTCTCGCAGTTCACTTATTTCCAGCAGGTCGGCGGCTTCGACTGCAATCCGGTCTCGGGCGAGCTGACCTACGGCCTCGAACGCCTCGCCATGTACATTCAGGGCGTCGACAACGGCTACGAGCTCGATTTCAACGGTGCCAAGGGTGCCGACCGCGTTACCTATGGCGATGTCTTCCATCAGGCCGAAGTCGAATTCTCGGCGCACAATTTCGAAGCGGCAAACACCGAAATGCTGTTCCGCCATTTCGAGGACGCCGAGAAGGAGTGTCAGGCGCTGCTGGAACGCGACAAGCCGCTGCCGCTGCCGGCCTATGACCAGGTCATCAAGGCCAGCCACAACTTCAACCTGCTCGATGCGCGCGGCGTGATTTCGGTCACCGAACGGCAAGCCTATATCGGCCGCGTCCGCGCGTTGTCGAAAGCCTGCGCCGAAGCCTGGCTGAAGACCGAAGCGGGGGGAGGGGCGTGAGCGAACTTCTGCTCGAACTCTTCTCCGAGGAAATACCGGCGCGGATGCAGAAGCGCGCCGGCGAGGACCTTGTGCGCCTCGTCACCGATGCGCTGAAGGAAGCGGGCGTCGAGGGCAAGAATGCGCGCAGCTTCGCGACGCCGCGCCGGCTGACGCTGGTGATCGACGGCTTGCCGGACAAGACACCCGACGTCAAGGACGAGCGCAAAGGCCCGAAGGTCGGCGCGCCGCAACAGGCAATCGACGGCTTTCTGCGTGCCGCCGGTCTCTCCTCGATCGATCAGGCGACCGTACAGGAAGACAAGAAGGGCGCCTTCTATGTTGCCGTCACCGAAAAAAAGGGACGCGACACGGGCGCGTTGATCGCCGAGATCGTGCCGGCTGCGATCCGCGCCTTCCCCTGGCCGAAATCGATGCGCTGGGGCGCGGGCAGCCTGCGCTGGGTGCGGCCGCTGCATTCGGTGCTCTGCATTCTCGGCGGCAAGCTCGTGCCGTTCGAGATCGATGGCATCAAATCCGGCAATACGGCGCGCGGCCATCGCTTCATGGCCCCCGGCGCCTTCGCGGTGAAGGACTTCGCCGATTACGAGGTGAAACTGCTCGACGCCAAGGTCGTGCTCGATCCCGCCAAGCGCGCGCATTTCATCCATGCCGGCGCGAAGGCGTTGGCGGAAGCGGAAGCTCTGACGCTGGTCGATGACGAGGCGCTGCTCAATGAAGTGGCCGGTCTCGTCGAATGGCCGGTACCGCTGATCGGCCGTATCGACGACGACTTCATGTCGGTGCCGCAGGAAGTGCTGACCTCGACCATGCGCGCCAACCAGAAATATTTCGCGCTGCACGACAAGGCGGGGAAACTCGCCAGCCGCTTCATCGTGATCGCCAATCTCGAAGCGGAAGACGGCGGCAAGGCCATCGTCAACGGCAATGAACGCGTGCTCCGCGCCCGCTTCGCCGATGCTCGCTTTTTGTGGGATCAGGATTGCAAGGCAACACTCGAAAGCCGTCTGCCAAAACTCGAAGACGTCGTCTTTCATGCCAAGCTCGGTACCGTGCGTCAGAAGGCCGAGCGGATTGCGGACCTCGCACGCGAAATGGCGGCACTGGTGCCGGGTGTCGATCCGAACAAGGCCGAACTGGCCGGCCGACTCGCCAAGGCCGACCTCACTTCGGGCATGGTCGGCGAGTTTCCGGAGCTGCAGGGTTTGATGGGCGCATATTACGCGCGCAATGACGGGCTGGGCGACGATGTCGCGCAGGCGATTGCTGAACATTACGCGCCGCTCGGACCCTCCGACGATGTCCCGTCGTCGCCGCTGGGAAGCGTCGTCGCGCTGGCCGACAAGATCGATACATTGTGGGGCTTCTGGGCCATCGATGAAAAGCCGACCGGCTCGAAAGATCCCTTTGCGCTGCGTCGTGCAGCGCTGGGCGTCATCCGGATCATTCTCGAGAGCGGCATCCGCATCAATCTGCTGACGCTGGTCGAAGCGAAGGGAAAGGATCTTCTTTCCTTCTTCGCCGACCGCCTGAAAGTCCATCTGCGCGATCGCGGTGCGCGTCATGATCTCGTGGATGCGGTGTTTGCGCTCAATGAGATGGGGCAGGTTCAGGACGATCTTGTCCTGATCGTCAAGCGCGTCGAGGCATTGTCGGAATTTCTGGCTACGGAAGACGGCAAGAACTTGCTGGCCGGCTACAAGCGCGCCAACAACATCCTCAATATCGAGGAAAAGAAGGATCAGGCGACCTATGGCGGTATGCCCGATCCGGCGTCATTTGCGCAAGACGAGGAGCGCGCGCTGTTCGATCGTATCGAGGCGGCGCGTGCCGAGGCAGGCCATGCGATTGCCCGCGAGGACTTCGCCGCCGCCATGTCGGCGCTGGCTAAATTGCGGGCGCCGGTCGATGCCTTCTTCGAAAAGGTGACGGTGAATGCCGACGATGCGGGCCTGCGCGCCAACCGGCTGAAACTGCTGGCACAGATTCGCGCGGCCTTGCACGAGGTTGCGGATTTCTCGAAGGTCGAGGGCTAGTTCCTCATCGAAGGCCTCAACAAAGGCAAGTGCGATGACAGAGAAGAAGTGGGTCTATTCCTTCGGCGACGGCAAGGCGGAAGGCGGGGCGAACTTGCGCGACCTGCTGGGCGGAAAGGGCGCCAATCTGGCCGAGATGTCGAATATCGGTCTTCCCGTTCCGCCGGGTTTCACCATCACCACCGAAGTCTGCACCGCCTTTTATGAAAACGACCGTGCCTTTCCGGCCGGCCTGAAGGAACAGATCGAGGCGGCCATTGCCGAGATCGGCCGCGTCATGGGCGCGACTTTCGGTGACGCGAAAAATCCGCTGCTGGTTTCTGTGCGATCGGGCGCGCGCGCATCGATGCCCGGCATGATGGACACGGTGCTCAATCTCGGCCTCAACGACGAAACGGCGGCGGGGCTCGCCGCGCGTTCCGGCGACGAACGCTTCGCCTATGACAGCTATCGCCGCTTCATCGCCATGTATTCCGATGTCGTGCTCGGCGTCGAGCACCACAATTTCGAGGAGATCCTCGAATATTTCAAGGAAGAGCAGGAGTTCAGTCTCGATACGGAGCTTTCGGCCGAAGACTGGAAGGGCATCGTCACACTCTACAAGGCGTGCGTGGAAGAAGCACTCGGCAAGCCCTTCCCGCAGGACGTCGACGAACAGCTCTGGGGCGCGATCGCAGCGGTGTTCGGTTCGTGGCGCAACCGCCGCGCCGAAACCTATCGGCGTCTCCACAACATTCCCGAAAGCTGGGGCACGGCGGTCAACATCCAGGCGATGGTCTTCGGCAATATGGGCGAGACCTCGGCGACGGGCGTCGCCTTCACGCGCAATCCCTCCACCGGCGAGAAGGATTACTACGGCGAATTCCTGATCAACGCGCAGGGCGAGGATGTGGTGGCCGGAATCCGCACGCCGCAAAGCCTGACGAAAGAGGCACGCGCGGCGGCAAAGGACAAGAAGCCGTCGATGGAAGAAGCGATGCCGGCGGCCTTTGCCGAGCTGGCCGCCGTCTTCGATCGTCTCGAAAAGCACTATACCGACATGCAGGATGTCGAGTTCACGGTGCAGGATGGCAAGCTCTGGATGCTGCAAACGCGTGCCGGCAAGCGCACGGCGAAAGCGGCGTTGAAGATCGCCGTCGAAATGGTGGCGGAAGGTCTGATCGACGAGAAGACAGCGATTGCCCGTGTCGACCCGGCATCGCTCGACCAGCTGCTGCATCCGACGCTCGATCCCGATGCGCCGCGCGATGTGCTGGCGACCGGGCTGCCGGCGTCGCCCGGCGCAGCCTCGGGCGAGGTCGTGTTCAACTCGGAAGAGGCCGCGTCGCTGCGCCAGATCGGCAAGAGCGTGGTGCTGGTGCGTATCGAAACCAGCCCCGAAGACATCAACGGCATGCACTCGGCCGTGGCGATCCTGACGACGCGGGGCGGCATGACAAGCCATGCGGCCGTGGTGGCGCGCGGCATGGGCCGGCCTTGCGTCTCGGGCGCGGGCACGATCCGCATCGACTACAAGACCGAAACCTTCACCGCCTCGGGCGTCACCGTGAAGAAGGGCGACGTCATCACGGTCGACGGCTCGACCGGGCAGATACTCAAGGGCCAGATCCCGACGCTGCAGCCCGAACTTTCCGGCGACTTCGCGACACTGATGGGATGGGCCGACAAATATCGCCGCATGGAAGTGCGCACCAACGCCGAAACGCCGCATGATGCCGAGACGGCGCGCAAATTCGGCGCCGAAGGCATCGGCCTGTGCCGCACCGAGCACATGTTCTTCGACGAGGACCGCATTGTCGCCGTGCGTCAGATGATTCTGGCCGACGATGCCAAGGGCCGCCGCGCGCCGCTCGACAAGATACTGCCGATGCAGCGCGACGACTTCCGGCAATTGTTCGAGATCATGCAGGGGCTGCCGGTGACGATCCGCCTGCTCGATCCGCCGCTGCACGAATTCCTGCCGAAAGGCGAGGCCGAAATCGCGCAGGTCGCCGCCGACACCGGCATGTCCGCCGACAAGCTGGTGCGCCGCCTCGCCGAACTTGCCGAAGCCAATCCGATGCTCGGTCATCGCGGCTGCCGCCTCGGTATTTCCTATCCCGAGATTTACGAGATGCAGGCCCGCGCCATCTTCGAAGGCGCGTTGCTGGCCGCGAAGGAAACCGGCGCCGCCGTCATCCCCGAAATCATGGTGCCGCTGGTCGCCATGAAGACCGAACTTGATTTCCTGAAAGCGCGGATCGTCGCCGTCGCGGCCGAAGTCGAGAAGGAGCAGGGCGTCAGCCTGCGTTATCATGTCGGCACCATGATCGAGCTGCCGCGCGCGGCGCTGATGGCGCGCGAGATCGCCGAGTCCGCCGAATTTTTCTCGTTTGGCACCAACGATCTGACGCAGACGACCTATGGCATCAGCCGCGACGATGCCGCCCAGTTCATGAACGACTATCTGGGCAAGAAAATCCTGATGCAGGATCCTTTCGTTTCGCTGGACCGGGATGGCGTCGGCGAGCTTGTCCGCATCGCCGCCGAGCGGGGGCGGGCCGCCCGCCCCGATATCAAGCTCGGTATTTGCGGCGAGCATGGCGGCGACCCCGCCTCGATCGGGTTTTGCGAGGAAGTGGGCCTTACCTACGTCTCCTGCTCGCCCTACAGGGTGCCGATCGCCCGTCTCGCCGCCGCCCAGGCGGCCCTGCATGTCGGTTCCGCGGCCGGGAGCGAAGGCAGCACGGCCTGAGAATTCCGTAAACGGACGATCCCGTTTTGGGATTCAAGCGTGTACAGACGATTAACAACTGTGTCGAAATTGCGACAGTTTTGTTAAGCATTGAGTCGCGGTGGAATGTCTGTCTTTACCGCGATTATGGAATCACGCTGACCGGAAATCATGCTGCGGTGCGATTTGTCGCACCTGAAAACTCTTTTGCAGCCAATGACATAGGCGTTTCCACTAACGATGTGGCAACTATGACATTGTGACCCCTGAATCAGCATGTTACCTCCCGACGGCTGATGAATGCGTTAGGAAGTTGCCCAGGTGTCGAAGCGGCATCGGGCTCTGGCACGTATAGCGGTGCTGTCCGTGGATCTTGCAAGGTTCCCGAAAAGGAACCGGATCGAAGCCCCCGATCAGAGGGGTGCAGTCCCGGGATCTGAATGAACAACAAAGCAGACGGTTTAGAGAACGATGCGTAAACTCTTCGATTGGCTCGATCTGGGCCACATCTTTTCCGGGGCTGCCTATTCGGCATTCGGTATTGTGTGCCTTGGCGCCGTCTCGGCGACCGTGCTGAACGCAATGGCGACCCCCACGCCCGTGATCGAGGCCCGTGCCGATGACGCGCCGATGCTGGCTTTCGCGCCGGTTCATGGCCGCGACCTTGCCGGCGCCTTCAGCGACGATACGCTTTTCTTCGATGCCGAGTTCCAGCAGGCGAGCCTGATCCTGCCGGCGAACGGCCGTCCGATGGATGTCGATACGCCGTTGCTGCAGGTGAAAGCGCGCATGCTCGAAGAGGAGCGTCGTTGTCTTGCCGTCGGCATCTATTTCGAAGCACGCGGCGAGAGCGCGCGCGGCCAGCAAGCCGTGGCGCGCGTGATCCTCAATCGCGTCGGTTCGAAAAACTACCCGGACACGATTTGCGGCGTCGTCTATCAGGGCGCCAGCCGCAGCACGGGCTGCCAGTTCTCGTTTACCTGCGACCGTTCGCTCAGCAAGGTGCCGAATGAGCGCCGCGCCTGGGCCAAATCGATGCGCACGGCGGAATTTGTGACGATGGGCCGTCTCGACGAGGCGGATGTTGGCCCGGCGATGTTCTACCACGCCGACTATGTGCAGCCCTATTGGGCGTCGAGCATGGTCGAAGTGGCGAAGATCGGCCGTCACATCTTCTACAGCAAGCCCAACCGCGAAAAGCGCTCGTAAGGCTCAGCCCTTCGCTGCTTCTTCCATCTCCTTGAGGAGCGGCGCCAGCGGCCCTGAATTGGCGATCTGATCGCGCACCAGTTCGGGTGCATTGCCGGCCATCTTGTCGAGTTCCACAAGCTCCGGCGGCACATACCAGTGCAGCTTGTCCGAGCCGTAGGCCTCCCACACCACTTTGGCGACCTCGACCGGCGGTATGGCGCGGAACATGCCTTCCTTGGGCGCATTCGCGGCCGTGCCTTCAGGCAGGATCGGCGTGTCGATCAGTCCCGGCAGCACATCCGCGGCACGCACGCCGATCAGCCGGAATTCGATCGAGAGCGCTTCGGTCAGCCCCTTCACCGCATGTTTGGTTGCCGAGTAGACGGCAATGCCCGGCATGCCATAGGTGGCGGAGGAGGACGAGGTCGTGAAGCAGAGCGAGTTCCTGGTCGCCTTCAAGAGCGGCAGCGCCGTGTGAATGCCGTTCAGCACACCGACAAAATTGACCTGCACGACGGCCATGATGTCCTCGAACGGCATATGTTCGAACAGCCCGCCCTTGCCGATGCCGGCATTGTTGAAAAGGATGTCCATATGGCCGCCGGTCGCCTCGCCGAATGCGGCAACGGCATCGTCATAGGCCGCCTTGTCGGTGACATCGAGTTTGCGGACGATACAGTTCTCCGGCCTGAGTTCCTTTTCGAGGGCAACGAGGCCGACGCCGTTGACGTCATAGCCGCCGACGAACCAGCCCTTCGAATGGAAAAGCCGCGCCGTTTCGAGCCCCATGCCCGAAGCTGCGCCGGTGATGAAAATGCTCTGCCGCCCGTTCGCCTGTCCCATGATGCTTCCCGCTGATGCTGTTCTGATTTTATGGACCGTAGTCCAGTCTCAGCGTGCGGGGAAGGACGATCGTTGAGCGCTTACGATGCCGTAAGGGAATCGAAGTCGAGGCCGATATCGAGGCAGGGTGCGGAATGGGTGATCCAGCCGCAGGAGATCAGATCGACGCCTGAGGCGGCGATAGCGGCTGCCGTTTCAGCGGTGATTCGGCCGGATGCTTCGGCGATGGCCCGCCCGCCGATGCGGCGCACGGCATCGGCAAGCATCGCCGGCGTCATGTTGTCGAGCAGCACCGCGTCGACGCCCTCCGCCAGCGCTTCATCAAGCTGGTCGAGCGTATCGACCTCAATCTCGATCTTGACCATGTGGCCGCTGGCGGCCTTGGCGCGCCGGATCGCGGCGGCGATGCCGCCTGACATGGCGATATGGTTGTCCTTGATCAGCACGGCATCGTCGAGCCCGAAGCGATGGTTCATGCCCCCGCCGGCGCGCACGGCGTACTTCTCGAAAATCCGCAGGCCTGGCGTCGTCTTGCGCGTGCAACAGACATGCGCACGCGTGCCTTCGATGGCCTGCGCGATCTCGCGCGTCGCCGTCGCGATGCCCGACATGTGGCCGAGGAAATTCAATGCGACGCGCTCGGCGGTGAGAATACCGCGTGCCGGCCCCTCGATGGCAGCAATGCTGTCGCCGGGTTCGACATCCGAACCATCGCCTTTCAGCACCGCGACCTTCAGCGCCGGCTCGACAAGGCGAAATGCCATGCGCGCACAATCGAGCCCCGCGATGCGGCCGGACTGCCGCGCGTTGAGAAGCACGCGCGCTTTTGCGGCCGCCGGCACCGTCGCCATGGTGGTGATATCGCCGGCACGGCCGAGATCTTCAGCCAGTGCCGCGCGCACCGCCGGTTCGATCAGAAGCGCCGACAGGGGCTCGAGAGGCAGGCTCATGCGCCGGCCTGCGCGGCAATCTCGCCGGTGGCAGACGCTTCGGCAATGGCGGCATCCGCGATGCGCGAGGCTTCCTTCAGCGTGATGAAAGTCCGGTGACGCCACGGTGCGCGGGTGCGCGTGAAGTCGCTGCGGTAGTGCCCGCCGCGGCTTTCCTCGCGCGCGTAGGCCGCCGCCGCAATCAGCTTTGCAGTGGTTGCAATATTGCCGAAAAGGCTGGCGGGGCCCGCTGCGCGTTCGAGGCGCGCGATTTCGCCAAGCGCGAAGGCAAGGCCGTTAGCGTCGCGTTCGACACCGACATGTGCCGTCATGATCTGGCGCAATTGCGCCACCATCGGTGCATCGAGCGCATATGCGGAGGCAAGCACGGGCGGCGCGACTTCACGGCCCGCCCGCGCACCTGGCACGGAGCCGTCGATATCGGTCGCGATACGTGCGCCGAAGACGATGGCCTCAAGCAGCGAATTGCTGGCAAGCCGGTTGGCGCCATGCATGCCCGTGCAAGCGACCTCGCCACAGGCCCACAAGCCTTCGATGCTGCTGCGGCCGCGCATATCCACATGAATGCCGCCCATGTGATAATGCGCCGCCGGCGCCACGGGGATCGGCTGGTGTACAGGATCGATGCCAAGCGCGAGACAGCTCTTGTAGACGGTGGGGAACGCTTCCGGGAACCGTGTCCCCAGCGCCGCGCGTGTATCGAGAAAGGCGCCGCGCCCGGCTTCGATCTCGCGGAAGATGGCGCGCGCCACGATGTCACGGGGCCCGAGCTCGGCGTCATGATGGATTGCGGGCATGAAGCGCCGGCCGGCGTTATCAACAAGGATCGCGCCTTCGCCGCGCAACGCCTCGGTGACCAGCGGCGCCGGGTCGTGTTGTCCGGCAATCGCGGTCGGGTGGAACTGCACAAATTCGGGATCGGCGATCAGCGCACCGGCGCGCGCCGCCATGGCAACGCCTTCGCCCCGCGCCTGCAGCGGATTGGTGGTCACGGCGAAAAGCTGGCCGACCCCGCCGCTCGCCAGCACCAGCGCCCGCGCCTTGATGAGAAGCGGCATGGGCGCGGTCGCGGCATGGGCGGGCCGCGCGAAAATACCGACAGCGCGCCCGTCCTCGATGGCGAGCTCATAAGCTGACAGGCCTTCCATTACGCGGATCGATGGCGTCGCACGCACGGCGGCGACAAGCGCCTGCATGATCGCCTTGCCCGCCTGATCGCCCTTCACATGGACGATGCGGCGCTGGCTGTGCGCAGCCTCGCGCCCGACTGCCAGCTTGCCTTCGATGTTGCGGTCAAAAGGCACGCCGAGCCTGAGCAGGTCCTCGATGCGAATGGCGGCCTCGCGCGCAATCGAAAGAGCGGCCTCTTCGTCGACGGTGCCGGCGCCGGCTGCGATCGTGTCGGCGGCATGCGACGCCGGCGTGTCGCCCGGCTCGATGGCAGCGGCGATCCCGCCCTGCGCCCAGGCGCTCGACGCCCCATCGCCGATCGGGGCGCTCGCCAGCACGGTAACCGGACGAGGCGCGAGCTTCAGCGCCGTGAAGAGGCCCGCAAGCCCCGCGCCGACGATCAGAACGTCGCCGGCATCGACAATATTGCCGTGAGCCATGTGGCTCTCCCGAAAGGATCAGTTGCCGAGATTGATCATCCGCTCGACTGCAAGGCGCGCCCGCGCCGCAATCGCCGGATCGACCGTCACTTCCTCACGCATATAGACGAGGCTCTCGAGAATATTCTTCAGCGAGATGCGTTTCATGTGCGGACAGAGATTGCACGGACGCACAAACTCGACATTGGGGTTCTCGACCGCCACATTGTCGCTCATCGAACATTCCGTCACCATGACGACACGCTTGGGCTGATTGTCCTTCACCCACTTGATCATGCCGGAGGTCGAGCCGGAGAAGTCGGCTTCGGCCACAACTTCGGGTGGGCATTCGGGATGCGCGATGATGACGATGTTGGGATCGTCGCGGCGATACTGGCGCAGCTCCTCCGCCGTAAAGCGCTCATGCACTTCGCAATGGCCCTTCCAGGTGAGGATTTTCACCTTCGTCTGCTTGGCGATGTTCTTGGCGAGGAACTCGTCAGGAATGCAGAGCACGCGGTCCGTGCCGAAACTCTCGACGATCTGCAGCGCATTGGACGAGGTGCAGCAGATGTCGCTCTCGGCCTTCACTTCGGCCGAAGTGTTGACGTAAGTGACGACTGGTACGCCCGGGTAGGTCTCGCGCAGCAGACGCACATCCGCACCGGTGATCGAGTCGGCCAGCGAGCAGCCGGCCTTCAAATCCGGAATGAGTACGGTCTTGTGCGGGTTCAGGAGCTTCGACGTCTCGGCCATGAAATGGACGCCGCACTGCACGATCACATCGGCGTCGACCTTGGCGGCTTCCTTGGCAAGCTGCAGGCTGTCGCCGGCGATGTCGGCGACGCCGTGGAAGATTTCCGGCGTCTGGTAATTATGCGCGAGCACAACCGCATTGCGCTCTTTCTTGAGGCGGTTGATCGCATGGATATAGGGGGCGAAGAAAGGCCACTCGATCGACGGAATGACATTCTTCACTTTCTCGTAAAGCGGCGCCATTTCCTTCGCCAGGCCCGGCGTATATTCAAGCTCGGGCATCTCAAGCGGCTTGAACGCGCGCCCTGCCGGTTGCGCCGCGCCTGTCTTCCGTATCTCGCCTGCAAGGGCCATGTCGGCCTCCATCTTGCTGCCTAAATATACTCATTGTGAGCATATATAAGGTACCAAAAACACCGGCATCCATTTTCATGTCGCGAGCGGACCGGAAAGGAAGCCGGGCTCTCAATTGAGCTTATGCTACAACTGAGCATTAGACACGTCAACAGCTTTCGGAATGCGGCCAGAGCACGAAAATTCGGCAGAAAGAGGGAGGTTTATAGCCGTCTCGGGCCGGAGACGTGCCGTCAGCTATTGGCGCGGCTGCGCGACGGCGCCAGTTTGAGCCCGGGCGCAGGACGCTCGTTCAGCACCTCGCGGCGGAAGCGAAACTGTTCGGCGGGCCGGCCGCCGGTCCGCGTTGACATGCGGCCGGTGCGTTCCACCAGCCCGGCATTCTCGACCAGGCGGCGGAAATTCTGTTTGTGAACGTGAAGCCCGAGCAATGCTTCAACCGTCTTCTGCAGTTCGTACAGTGTGAAGCTGGGTGGCATCAACTCGAAGGCGACCGGGCGGTATTTTATCTTGGCGCGCAATCGACTCATGGCGGTCGCCAGGATCCGCCGATGGTCGAACTGCATCGGCCGCCCGAGATTGGGCGCATGCTTGCCGGTAAGGCCGCGCGCGTTGGGGCGGCCGTCTCGCGCCGCTTCCAGCAGCAAACCGGCGCTATAGAGAAGTTCATAGCGCTCCAGCGCCTTTTCATCGTCCCATGCGACGTCATCGACGCCGAAGCAGAGTCGCATCCGATCGCGCCGTTTGCCGCGAGCAAGTTCTTCGGGCGGCGCCTCCGATTGCCGCCCGGCCCATTCGCGCAACAGCGGCACGATCGCCTGGTCGATGATCGGCGGCTTGCCCTCGCGCCAGTCCTCCCACGGGAAATAGCGGTACCAGTCGCACCACGCTGCCCCCTTCAGCGTTTCGTCATATCCGCGCGTCAGAGCGAGGTAACCGACCGAGACGACATGCTCGCCCGGCGCATCGGTTTCAAGCGAATGTCGCCCGCGGTCGCCAAATGTGTAGAGCTGTTCGACGTAACCGAGTTCGAGCTGCGTCTGTTCCTGCACCCATGAGCGCAGGCCGATTTCGAGCGTCCGGTGCCGCACCGGATTGAAGGGACCGAAAGGCAGCGCGTCCCAGCCGCTGGCGCCGTCGGTCTCTTCATGTGGCACCACAAGGATTTTCGGTTGGTCGTCCGACACCGTGACGATGGCCGCATTGAGGCCGATCACCACCGCCTTGTCGGCGTGCATGGTTGCTTCGGCTTGTTGGGTGGTGCTTTTGCCCGGTGTTTTCGACATATGCGAGGCCGTCAATCCGCACCTGGCCGGAGGGGTACCGAGAAAATCTCGCCTTCCCAGACGGCGCGGCCCGGTCCAAGGGCATCGACCGCCGCCGACATGCGGCCTTGCCGTGCCAGCAACTCGTCGGCGATACGCACCATCAGCCGGTTGGGATGCGCATGGGCGCCGCGCGCCCGGATCAGCCGCGCAAGTTCGGCCTCGGGGTGCCCCTCGTTGAGCGTGCAGAGCGCGATGAAGGCGGCCGCCGACGACCGGCTGATCCCGGCCCAGCAGTGAACCAGCAACGGGCTTTGCTGGTCCCAACCGCGCACGAAATCGATCAACGCCGATACATGCGCCGCGCCCGGCGGCACGAGATCGTGAAGTGGTTCGGCAATATCGTTGACGGCGAGCCGGAGGTGTCGCGTCGGCGCAATGCCTTGCGGTGTTCCGATCATGGTTTCGGGATCGAGCAAGCTGACAAGATGCGACGGCTTCAGCGTCTGGATCGCATCTTCGACGGCGCTGAGGGGACTGACATAGATCATCGGTAGCTCGCCACGTGACGAAATCGGCCTGAATCGATCATAGGACCTGAATAACACAGATTTGTGCAAACTCGGGCTTAAATTGAAGCACAGCCAGTGTTTAGGCCGTCAGCGGTCGTCGGTCAGCATACGGAAACGGGCGAGGAAGCGCGCTTGCGCCTTCTTCGTCGACAGGGGCTCAATCGGGATCGGCGTGAGGCCGCGCGGCCGCCCGAATATCCGCGCCGCCTCCTCATCGGAAAAGCCGGCGATCTGCGTCGCCTCAAGGAAGGCGGACGCCTTGTCGGCGCGTTTGATCAGCTCTTCGACGTTCTGTGGCAGGTCCTTCGGCAATCCGAAGCGGATATGAATAGCGGCAGCGAGGCGATGTTCGAAGGCCTTGTAGTCGATGCCGAGGGCCGCCTTGAACGGGCTGATCATGTCGCCGATCACATATTCGGGCGCGTCGTGCAGCAGCGCCGCCAGCCGCCACTTCGCCGGCCAGCCGGGCCGGAAGCGGGCGCAGATGTCATCGACCAGCACGCAATGTTCGGCGACCGTGAAGGCGTGATCGCCGTCCGTCTGCCCGTTCCACCGCGCGACACGCGCCAACCCGTGTGCAATGTCCTCGATCTCGATGTCGAGCGGAGAAGGGTCGAGCAGATCGAGCCGGCGGCCGCTCAGCATCCGCTGCCACGCGCGCGATGTGGCACCGATCCGGTCGTTTCCATGCTTCTGTCGGGAGGTGTCCATACGATCTCGCCATCTGGATTGGAGAGGCGAAACTTAGGGCGCGCCATTCCCCTTGTCGACAAGGGCGAGTGCAGGGGTCGGGCGCATCTGCCGCACCCCCGTGTAGCGATGCCCGGTTGTGCGGCACGGAGCTTTGTCCATGATCCAAGTGCGGATATGCTCGGCAGGGACCGCGCGGCGGCACCAAATGACGCGGTGAGGAAAAAGCACAGAAGTATGGCAGTAGAACCCGTTCCGGCGGAACTTCTCTATCGCGCTTGCGAACTGGCACAATTCGACTTCGCGACCACGGCCGAGCTGGAGGATCACGGCGGTCTTGTCGGTCAGGAGCGGGTGCTGGAGGCATTGCGCTTCGGCGCGAGCATCCGCCATCAGGGCTACAACCTCTTTGTGCTGGGCCCCGACGGCGCCGGCAAGCACGAGGCGGTGCTCCGTTTTCTGTCGGGCGTGGCGCTGAGCCAGCGCGTGCCGTCCGATTGGGTTTATGTCAACAATTTCGAGACACCCCACAAGCCGGTTGCTCTGGAGCTCGGCGCCGGCACGGGCCGCACGCTGAAAGAGAACATGGCCCGGCTTGTCGACGATCTGAAGGCGACGATGCCGGCGATCGTCGAAAGCGAGGAATATCAGAACCGTCGTCAGTCGATCGACGAGGAATATCAGGAAAAGCAGGAGCAGGCCTTCGAGGAGCTGCGCACTCACGCCGAGGCGGAAAACATTGCGCTGTTGCGCACGCCGGCCGGCTTTGCGTTGGCGCCGTTGCATGAAGGAAATGTTCTGAAACCCGAGGAATTCAACAAGCTCCCCGAAGACGAACGCAAGCGCATCGAAAACGTCATACAGGGTCTGCAAAAAGAACTCGCCGACACCATCGAACATATTCCCGGCTGGCAGAAGGAGCACCGCCAGCGAATCCAGTCGCTCAATCGCGAGGTCGCCGAACGCGAGGTGGAGCGCGTCATGCGCGAGCTACGCACCTTTTTCGACGGCGTGATGCCGGCCAGGACCTGGCTCGACGCGGTGAAGGCCGACCTGATCGAGAACATCGGTCTTTTCGCGGGGACCGACGCATCGGCCCAGCCGCCGCAGGCGATGCTCGCCATGCAGGCGATGGCGCAGGGGCAGGGTGCCGGTTTCTCGTCGGCAGACCAGTTCCGACGCTACGCCGTCAATATCGTTGTCGAAAACAGCGAAGTCGCCCGCCGTCATGGCTCGGCCTCGCTCAAGGCACAGGATCTTGCCGACGCCGGCGGCTATATCGGCGGCGGCGCACCGATCCTCTATGAAGACCATCCGACCATGGCCAATCTGCTCGGCCGCGTCGAGCACATGCCGCAAATGGGCGCGCTGGTCACCGACTTCACGCTGATCAAATCCGGCTCGTTGCACCGTGCGAATGGCGGCTACCTGTTGATTGATGCCCTGAAGCTGTTGCGTGAGCCGCTGGCCTGGGAGGCTTTGAAGCGTGCTATGCGCCGCCGCAAGATCGTGATCGAAAGCGCTGGCGAATATCTGAGCCTTATCAGTACCGTGACACTGGAACCCGATCCAATCCCGCTCGATATCAAGATCGTCCTGCTCGGCGATCGCTATCTCTATTACATGCTGAGTGAACTCGATCCGGATTTCGGCGAACTGTTCAAGGTCGCCGCCGATTTCGAAGATGAGATCGACCGCGAGCCTGACAATGAATTGCTCTATGCGCGGTTGCTTGCAGGTTTTTGTCGCGAGGAAAACCTCTTGCCGCTCGACCGTACAGGCGTCGGCCGGGTCATCGAACGTTCGGCGCGCATGGCAGAGGATGCGGAAAAGCTCACCACCGTCCTGCGGCCTATCGTCGATCTCTTGCGCGAAGCCGATCACATTGCCCGAAGCCAAGGCGCGATTGCGATGTCCGCCGGCCACATTGACAGCGCCGTCGACGCGCAAATCGGGCGCGCCGACCGTATGCGCGAACGCAGCCTTGAAATGATCACACGTGACATCGTGATGATCGACACCGAGGGCGAACGCATCGGCCAGGTCAACGGTCTGTCGGTGCTGTCGATGGGCAGCGTTTCCTTCGGGCGGCCGAGCCGCATCACGGCACGCGTACGTATGGGTCTTGGCAGTGCCCGTGTCATGGATATCGAGCGCGAGGTCGCGCTGGGCGGCCCCATCCACACCAAGGGCGTGCTGATCCTGTCGGGCTATCTGTCCGGCCAGTTTCTGCCCGAAATACCGCTCTCGATGAGTGCCAGTATCGTTTTCGAACAATCCTATGGCGGCATCGATGGCGACAGCGCCTCTTCCGCCGAGCTTTATGCGCTGATCTCCGCATTGGCGGAGGCGCCGATTACCCAAGGCATCGCCGTCACCGGCTCGGTCAACCAGTTGGGAGAAGTGCAGGCGATCGGCGGCGTCAACGACAAGATTGAGGGCTTTTTCGACATTTGCATGCGCCGTGGCCTGACCGGCGACCAGGGCGTTCTGATCCCGGCCGCAAATGTGAAACATCTGATGGTGCGTCAGGACGTTGTCGACGCGGTGGAACGCGGCATGTTTGCGATCTATCCTATCGAGCATGTCGAGGAAGGCGTCGAGCTTCTGATGGGTGCCCCTGCAGGGGTGCGCGGTCCCGACGGAAACTTTCCATCGGGCACAATCTATGCCCGCACCGAAGACCGGCTTGCGGCCTTCGCAGACAATCAGCGACGCTTCGCCCAGCGGTCCGACGACAGCGGCAGGAAGGGAGCATGATGGCCACCCGCGACAATCGGCAATCTCCCGCGGCGGCGCAAACGGAAGACGCCGACGTCACGCGAATCGTCATCGGGCTCGACACCTCGTTCCTGGCGCGGGAGGCCTTGTCGATGGCGGCGCGGCTGGCGGCGTCCATGGATGCGCGTCTGAAGGGCATTTTCGTCGAGGACGAGAATTTGCTGGCGCTTTCAGGCCTCCCCTTCGCGTGTGAGGTTTCATTTTCCGGACAGGTGCGCGAACTGGATCCCGAACGCATGCTTCGCGCGATGCGCGCCCAGGCCGAAAGCGCGCGCCGCGTGCTGGCCCGTGTCGCCGCCGACGCGCATGTCGACTGGAGCTTCGACGTGAAGCGAGGCCGCCCGCTCTCTTCGATCGCGGCCAGCGCGAATGCCGACGACACTTTGGTCATCCGCTCGGCGTCAGCTTCTGCGCACGAGGTCGGGCGCACGGTGCGTGCGGCAACGTTGGATGCACATGCCGACGTCTTGCTGGTGGCACGCAGCGTCGGCCTGAAAAGCGCCTTTGGAACTGCTGCTGCGCCGACGGGCATGGCCGGCCGCGGCGTCGCGTCGGTGGACGAAGGGTCGAGCCTGGCGGAGAGCTGCACCGCCTTTGCCGAAACGCTTGCCGCCCGCATCGGTATGCCGTTTCGTCGCCTTGACGCCCGTGGCCGCAGCCCGGCCGACATCGCCACCGCAGCAAGGGCGGCCGGCGTGGGTTTGCTGATCGTCAATGCCGGATGGTTCGGCGACGACGAGGATGCCGCGCGTCTTTCGGCCGCCGCCGGATGTCCAATACTTCTTCTCGGTGCCGAGCGCGAACCGCGCCCGGTATCTTCACCCGCGGAAAAGGGAGACTGATCCATGTCCGTGAAAAAAATTCTGGTGCCGCTTGCCGGCCGCCCGTCGGACAACGAGGTGCTTGGCACGGCGCTTTCCATCGCGGGAGATTTCGGTGCGCAGATCGTGGCGCTGTTCGCGCGGCCCGATCCGACCGAAGCCTTGCCCTATCTTGGCGACGGTGTCTCGGGTCAGGTCATCGAGGATTTGCTGCAGGCGGCGCGCGAAGGCGCCGATGAGGCCTCGACCCGTGTTCTCAAGACGCTGACGGATGCGGCGGCGAAAGCGGGCTTCCCGCTGGTCGGCAAGGGCGCCGAGCCACCTTTGCCCTCCGTTCGTTTCCTCGATGTGACCGGCCGCCGCGATGAGGTGGTCGCCGCCCATAGCCGCCTCTCCGATCTGATCGTCTTCGGCGAAAGTGCGACCGGCATCGCCGGCGGAACCGCGCTTGAGGCCGCAATGATGAGCGCCGGTCGTCCGGTGCTGATCGCGCCGAAAAAATCCTGGGCGCCGGTCGGCGGCTCGGTCGCCATCGGATGGGACGAGAGCGCGGAAGCCGCGCGCGCCGTCACGGCCGCCATTCCCTTCCTCGAAAAAGCGCGAAAGGTCACCGTCCTCTGCATCGGCAACAAGGAGCTCGATCCCGGCCCCGGCTCAACGCTCGCCGACTATCTGGCGCTGCACGGTGTCGTTGCCGATGTGCATCTGATCGATGCACAGGGACGCGCGGCCGGCGAGGTGCTGCTCGAAGCGGCGGAGAAATCGAAAGCCGATCTCCTCGTCATGGGTGGCTATAGTCACAGCCGTCTGCTTGAATTCATCATCGGCGGCGTCACGCAGCACATCAGGTCCCACGCCACCATCCCGGTGCTGATGGCGCACTAGGTATCCCCACGGAACTGCAAGAAAGAAAACGGAAGCCCCATGACACTTTATCGCGTCCACATGACACTCGCCCGCAACGAAGATCATCCCAATGGCTCGCCCGCACATGGCTACGACCTCGTCGTGCCGCTCGATGCGTCGATGAAACTCGATCCCGTGGCGTGGAAGGAGCATGCCAAAGAATGCGTCGTGCGCCGCTTCTGGCAGGGCGAGCCCGATGAAAAGGGCCTGCTGCGGCATATCGGCCGCGGCTGGGCGATCGATTACGATCTGTCGACGCCGGAGGCCGACGAACCTTTCTTCAAGCTTGACCGTCACGAATTCAAGTCGGGCGAATATCTCTCCGTTGCGGAACGGGACGGCGAGATGCAGACGTTCCGCATCGTCACGGTGGAGCCATTGAAAGGCTGAGGCTCAGGCGCGCTTGCGCACAAGCACGTTGCCGGCCGAATAGCCGGCGCCGAAGCTGCAGATCAGGCCGAGATCGCCGGGCTTCAGGTCCTCGCTGTACTTGCTGAAGGCGATGATCGAGCCGGCGGAACTTGTATTGGCATATTCCTGCAGGATGTTGGGCTGCTCGCCGGGTTCCGGATCGCGGCCCAGCACCTTGCGGCCGATCATGTCGTTCATGCTCTTGTTGGCCTGGTGCAGCCACATCCGCTTCAAGTCTTTCGGGTCGAGCCCCGCATCCGCCATGTGTTCGAGGATCAGCGCCGAAACCATCGGCACCACTTCCTTGAAGACCTTGCGGCCTTCCTGCACGAACAGCTTGTCCTTCGCCCCGACGCCTTCCGGCGTCGCGCGGTTG
>JAUXOE010000011.1 GCA_030682415.1 Parvibaculum sp. | reverse complement strand
CGAGGCGCTGAAGCTCTATATCGCCACTGGCTGACCGCCGGCCGCCCGGTTCCTACTGCATCAATTCAATCGTCTCGCGGATATGCGGGATTGCTTCTTCGGCCGCTTCCTCGCCGAGGCGGATCAGTTCGTCCGCGCGGTCGAAATCGAGCAGGCTGAGATGCCCGACCTTCGGCGCGATCATCACGTCTGGCGGATCGCCAGCCATGCGCATACGGCCGAGGCGGTCCTGGACGATGTTGAGTGAGGCCAGCATGACGCTGGCGATGCCGGGGCCGCGCTTGCGGCCGCCGATGACGCGGCGCAACAGTTCCTGCTCGGGCGTGCGTTTCCAGCGCAGTGTCTTCAGCTTTTCGCGGATGCGGGCGGCGACGGGCGTGGCCTCGCCCTGCGTCAGCGAGGCATCCTCCTCCGCCGTCGTTTCCTCCTCGATGCGTTCCTGCAATTCGCGGAAGAGTTCGTCTTCCGGCAGGGCCGGAGGCGTGCCGCCGACATAGCCGGGGAAACGTGCGGCCCGCGCCTGACGATGAATCGACGGGTCGAAGGGATCGTTGTTGAGATTGACCGCGATGACGACGCGGGCGCCGAGCGCGCGCGCAACCGAAACCGGCACGGGGTTGACCAGCGCGCCATCGATCAACCAACGGCCATCGATGGCGACCGGCGCGAAGACGCCGGGGAGCGCATAGGAGGCGCGGATCGCCTGGGTCAAATCGCCCTTGTGCAGCCAGAGTTCGTGGCCGGTGGTCAGTTCGGTGGCGACGCCGACAAAGGTGCGTTCGAGATCTTCGATGCGCAGATCGGCAAGTTGTTCACGCATCAGCTCGGCGAGTTTCGTGTCGCCGATCAGGCCCGAGGAACGGAAGCGCAGATCGAGCAGGCTCAGCATGCGCCGCCGCGTCAGCGAGCGGGCGAAATCTTCCAGTGGATCGAGGCGGTTGGCGGCGAGGCAGCCACCGACCAGTGCACCGATGGACGTGCCCGCCACAATGTCGGCCTCGATGCCGGCGCGGGACAAGGCGCGCAGCACACCGATATGCGTCCAGCCGCGCGCCACGCCGGCGCCAAGGGCAATGCCGATTTTCGGTTTGGGCATGCGAAACGACTTCATGGTGAAACTCGATGCTCGTCAGACAATGCAACAGCGCCGCCTCGCGGGAAAGGCGGCGCCGGTCTTATGGGCGGAAAATGTGACCGAATTTCAGCGCCGCTCAGCCTCGCGGCAATTTTTCGGCGCCGGTGTGTTCGAGCGTGGCGGGAAGCTTGCCGAGCGGCACGCGGCGATAGAAGCAGGCGCGGTAGCCGACATGGCAGCAGCCGCCGTCGCCGCCGACTTCGACTTTCAGCCAGACCGTGTCCTGATCGCAGTCGGTGCGGAGTTCGATGACGGTCTGGATCTGACCGCTGGTGTCGCCCTTGTGCCAGAGTTCGTTACGCGAACGGCTCCAGTACCAGGCTTCGCCGGTTTCGACGGTGCGGGCCAGCGCCTCGGCATTCATCCAGGCGACCATCAGGAGTTCGCCGGATTTTGCATCGGTCGTTACCGCCGTGATGAGGCCGTCGCGGTCGAATTTCGGCGCGAAGGCCGTGCCTTCTTCTATGTCCTGCGCGGTGCCGCGCGGCGCGAAGGGAGGTGTGCCTGTCATGTCGTCGTTCCAGATTTCATTTGGCCGAATTGAAAAGGCCCCGCCATTCAGATGAAGGCGGGGCCTTTTGTCAAAACCTGCGTCTCGACCGGCTCAGTATCCGCGGATCATCTGCATGAAACGGGCTTCCATCCGCGGATCGTCGCGGAAGACGCCGGTGAACTGCGTGGTGATGGTGGCGACATCCGGCTTTTTGATGCCGCGCGTCGTCATGCATTGATGCTTCGCCTCGATCAGGATGGCGACGCCCTGCGGATGCAGCGCGGCGTTGATCGTGTCGGCGATCTGCGCCGTCATGGTTTCCTGCGTCTGCAGACGCCGCGCGAAGATTTCGATGACGCGAGCCAGCTTCGAAATGCCGACGACCTTCTTGGTCGGCACATAAGCGATATGCGCGCGGCCGAGAATGGCGACCATGTGATGTTCGCAATGCGACTCGATGTTGATGTCGCGCAGCATCACCATGTCGTTGTAACCCTCGACTTCCTCGAAGGTGCGGCTCAATTCCTTGAAAGGATCTTCGTTGTAGCCCTCGAAGAATTCCTCATAGGCGCGCACGACGCGGCCGGGCGTGTCGATCAGGCCCTCGCGGTCGGGATTGTCGCCTGCCCAGGCGATAAGGGTGCGGACGGCGGCCTCGGCCTCGTCGCGGCTGGGCTTGGTGACCGCTGTCAGGCGGTCGTCGTCCGTCCGGGCGCGCAGCCCGTCAACTACAGCATTCATGTCCATTCGACCAATCTCGTTAGGGGTTTCCCGACCGTCTTCCCTCTACGCAGAGGACGGGCTGCCGGTTCAAGTCACAGGCCGATTTCCATCGAAATTCCGGGGAAAAGCTGCCTATTTTGCCCATCAAGCACGGGGTCTTATGCCATGCTGAAGTTGATGTGACATCGTCTCAACCATGCATATAGCCTTGCGGAAACGGCCTATCAAGGGTGGGCGGATCGCGCGGCACCGCTAAATGCGTGGGTCAGTGGGGGCGGTTGGTCAATTCTTAAAGGCTTGCCGGGCAAGATCGGCTCGCTTAATAAGGGGCTCGAAGCGTCCCCGCAGGCGGGCCGCGATTCGCGGATTTCGGAGTTTTCAGGGCCATGGTTCGCAGGACGACATGTTGTCGAACTTCGCCGACCACGGGTGGCACGACCACCCGTTGCGCGGCCGGCTGTCCGGTCGCCTGAGGCCCGTCGTCGCACGGGCCGCCTCGCGAAGCCCATGACGACACAAAGGCCTGCCCGATGAACGCCCAACCCAACCGACACAAGCTTTCGCTCTACAACACGCTGACGCGCAAGAAGGAAATCTTCGAGCCGGCGGACCCGAACCGCGTGACGATGTATGTCTGCGGACCAACCGTCTACAACCACGCCCATATCGGCAATGCGCGGCCGGCCGTCGTGTTCGACGTGCTGGCTCGGCTCTTGAGGCGGCTTTACCCGCATGTGGTCTATGCGCGCAACATCACCGATATCGAGGACAAGATCATCGCCGCCGCGAAGGAACAGGGCGTCGAGATTTCGGTCGTGACCGAAAAATACGCTCAGATCTATCGCGACGACATGGGTGTGCTGGGTGTGCTGGCGCCCGACATCGAGCCGAAGGCGACGGAGAGCGTCGCCGAAATGATCTCGATGATGGAAAGGCTGATCGCCAGTGGCAATGCCTATGCGGCGGAAGGGCATGTGCTCTTCAATGTGCCGAGCTTTGCCGGATACGGGAAGCTTTCGGGCCGCGAGCGCGACGACATGATTGCCGGGGCGCGCGTCGAAGTGGCGCCCTACAAGAAAGACCCGGCCGATTTCGTGCTGTGGAAGCCGTCGGCGCCGGACCAGCCCGGCTGGGACAGTCCCTGGGGACGCGGGCGGCCCGGCTGGCACATCGAATGCTCGGCGATGATCGAGAAGCATCTCGGGCAGACCATCGACATTCACGGCGGCGGCATCGATCTGCAGTTCCCGCATCACGAGAACGAGCTGGCGCAATCGACATGCACGCATGGTGTGCCGCTGGCGCGCTTCTGGCTGCATAACGGCTTCGTCAATATGGGCGCCGAGAAGATGTCGAAGTCGCTCGGCAATGTGCTGCTGGTGCATGATTTGATCAGCCACGCACCCGGCGAGGCGATCCGGCTGGCGCTTCTGAACGGTCATTACCGGCAGCCGCTCGACTGGACGGAAGAAGGGCTCGGCCAAGCCAAGCGCATGCTCGACCGACTATACGGCGCGCTCAAGGGGCTGGCAGACGTCAAGTCGGAGCCGACCAACGACGCGGCGCCGGACGAATTCATGGCGGCGCTGACCGACGACCTCAACACGCCGAGGGCGCTGGCGGTGTTGTTC
>JAUXOE010000292.1 GCA_030682415.1 Parvibaculum sp. | reverse complement strand
ACGGAGGGGTGTGGTAAGCATAGGGTCCGCGCGCTTGATAAAGCCTTAAATCATCCTTTCGAGTCGAAAAATGCCAGCAGAAACAACGGCGATAGCACCGACCACGCTTCTTGAGGCCGCCCGCGTCAGCAAGGCTTGGCCTTTCGAGGAAGCGCGCAAGATCGTCGACCGGCTGGAGAAGGAGGGCGGTCCCACCCGCCCGGTCCTGTTCGAGACGGGCTACGGCCCTTCCGGCCTTCCGCATATAGGTACGTTCGGTGAGGTGGCGCGCACCACCATGGTCCGCCGCGCCTTTGAAATACTGGCGCCGGGCGTCCCGACCCGCCTTCTTTGCTTTTCCGACGACATGGATGGCCTGCGCAAGGTGCCGACCAACGTTCCGAACCAGGACATGCTGGCCGGCTACATCAACATGCCGCTGACAAAGGTGCCCGATCCCTTCGGCACCCATCCGAGCTTCGGCGAGCACAACAACGCCCGTCTGCGTGCCTTCCTCGACAGCTACGGCTTTGAATACGAATTCGCCAGTTCGACCGAGTACTACAAGGCCGGCCGCTTCGATGCGACGCTGCTGAAGGTGCTCGAGAAGTTCGACGAGATCATGGAAATCATGCTGCCGAGCCTGCGCGAGGAGCGCCAGCAGAGCTACAGCCCCATTTTGCCCGTCAGCCCGCGCACCGGCCACGTGCTGCTGGTGCCGCTGGTTGGCCGCGACGCGAAAAAGGGCACGGTCAGTTACGCCGAGCCCGAGACCGGCGAAATCGTCGAGGTTCCGGTCACCGGCGGCAACTGCAAGCTGCAATGGAAGGCCGACTGGGCCATGCGCTGGGTCGCGCTCGGCGTCGACTACGAAATGGCCGGCAAGGATTTGATCGATTCCGTCAAGCTTGCCTCGCGCATCTACCGTGTGCTGAGCAATCAGCGCCCGCCGGAAGGCTTCAACTACGAGCTCTTTCTCGACGAGGAAGGCAAGAAGATTTCGAAGTCGAAGGGCAACGGACTTTCGATCGAAGACTGGCTGCGCTATGCGAGCCCGGAAAGTCTGCAGTATTTCATGTTCCAGAGCCCGCGCGCTGGCAAGCGGCTCTATTTCGACGTGATCCCGCGCAATGTCGATGAATATCTGGGCGCCTTGACGGCTTACCCGAAGCAGGATCAGCGCGAACGTCTCAACAACGCGGCGTTCCATATTCACGGTGGCAATCCGCCGGTACAGGACCTGCCAATCACTTTCTCGCTGCTGCTGAACCTCGCCAGCGCCAGCCATTCCGAAGACCGCAATGTCCTCTGGGGCTTCATCCGCAACTATGCACCCGACGCAACCCCCGAAGATCATCCGCGTCTCGATCAGCTCGTCGGCTATGCGATCAACTACTTCCACGACTTTGTGAGGCCGGCGAAGAAATATCGGGCGCCGACCGATCAGGAGCGGGCCGCATTGGAAGAGCTGGCAGCGCGCTTCGAGAAGGTGGACGCGTCGGCATCCGCCGAGGATATGCAGAACATCGTCTACGAAATCGGCAAGGCGCATGAATTTGCGAATCTGCGGGACTGGTTCAAGGCGCTCTACGAAGTTCTGCTTGGCGAGGAACAGGGCCCCCGTTTCGGCACCTTCGCCAAGCTATATGGCGTCAGGGAAACGGTCGCGCTCATCCGCCGCGCGCTTGCCGGCGAGGACCTTTCAAAGGCCTGATCGCGAAAATTTGTCGTGGCGCGCCCGGCAACCTGCCAGCGCGCCATTGCGGCGCCGCGCGGCATGGCTGAACATGGCGGGGGCTGTTTGTCGTCAACCAGAGGTGCGCACCGTTGAGTTGTTCTGCGCGATGGATCGGCGTGTTGTTCGCATTCGGCTTGTCCGGCGGCTGCGTCGCCGTGCCGGACTGGCGCGCCGAACCGGAAGCGGCTTCGCCGCAGGCGCACTGTCTGGCGCTGATCGGCGAGATGGACGAGGCCGTCGCCGCGCATGATGTCGGCGATGCCGGTGCCGCCCGCGTGAAGACCTTTCCCTATCTCCGCATCGACCGTTTCCTCGCGAGCTTCCGCCATGAACTGGCGGCGCCTGGCGCCTTCGAGGAATGGGTCGGCCATCTTCGCTGGCTCGACGCCAGGGCGCGGGAAATCGAGGCGGCGAATCTCCCGGCTGAGAAGCGCGCGTCGATTGCCGCGCACCACGGCATTGCCGAACCCGCAGACCTCGCCACCGCCGCCAATCGATGTGGCGATCTCCTCGTGAAGGCCGAAATCATGCCGGGGCCCGGGAAAGCGCGTGACGCGCTGATCCATGCCGCCGTTTCCCCCAGCCACTACAATCAATGGCAGCGCGCCATCGGCCTCTATCCGCTCACCAATCTCGGCGCCGTCATCGGCTACGCGCGCTGGAAAGACGAGAACACGCGCTCCTTTGCGTCGCCGTTCGTGCCCGCCGCAAAGTCGGACGACGTCACGATTTACAAACCCGCTCCGCGCGCGGATGCAGGCGAGGCGGCCCGCATCGTCCGCGCCGCGCCGCGCTCCGTTCTTGGCTTGCCGAGATTCTCCGAAAGCGATGTGGCGCATCTCACAGCCGCTTTCGCGCCGGTCTTTGAAATCGAAACCGAAAGCAACGACGACCGCCTCGGTCGCCCCGTCTGGCGGCATGAAGATGGCAAGTTGCTGCCGGGTGTCGACGTGACGCACCCGGTCGCAACGACGCGCCTCGTCTATACGCGTTTCGAGGGCAGGGTGCTGCCCCAGCTGACTTACACTGTCTGGTTCCCGGCGCGGACGCTGCAGGGACGTTTCGATCTTCTCGGCGGCCGCATCGACGGGTTCATCTGGCGCGTGACGCTCGACGAAAGCGGCGAGCCGCTCATCTATGACGCGATCCATGCCTGCGGCTGCTACCACATGTTCTTCCCCGTCGCGCCGCTCGTGCGCGTTTCCGTGCCCGAAGACCGCGACACGCGCGAAGCGCCGCTGTCGCCGAAATCCGCTCCGCGCCTCGCGCCCGGCGAACGCATGCATCTCCGCCTCGCCGCCACCAGTCACTATCTTCTCAATCTCGGTGCTGCAGAGAGGGCGTCCGGCGGTGCCGTGCTCTATGAACTCCGATCGACCCACCTCCCACCCACCTATGGTGAGCGTTCCCTGCCATTGCCGGAAGGCGGCCGCCGCAGCTTCTATGGCCCCACAGGCATCGTCCCGCACACGGAGCGTCTGGAACGCTTCACGCTCTGGCCGCTCGGCATCGAAAGTCCCGGCGCCATGCGCCAATGGGGCACGCATGCGACGGCCTTTGTCGGTGAGCGCCATTTCGATGATCCATGGCTTTTCGAGGGAGCCTTCGCACGATGAGGGCGCTCGTTCCTTTGATCCTCGTCTGGCTGGTCGCGGCGCTGCCCATGCCGGTGATCGCAATGGCCGGCGATCTCGAACCGGCCGCAACCGCCTTCGACAACGGGGTCTTCGCGCGTGCCGCGCGTCTCGCCCGCGATCTGGGGACGGCAGAGGGCGACGCCTTTGCCGCCCGCGCGGAACTGGCGCGGCGTGAATTCATCGCCGTGCCGGCGTCCCGCCGCGCGGCCCTCGACAAGGCCGCCGCCGATGCCCGCCGCGCCATCGCCCGCGACCCCAAGCGTCCCGAAGGCCATCTCTACCTTGCCGTGGCGCTTGGCCTGATTGCGCGGGGTGAGGGCGGGCTGGCCGCGCATCTGGCCGGCTATGGCGGCGAAGCGCGCCGGCACATCGACACGGCATTGCAGCTCGAGCCGGAAAACCCCTGGGCCCACGCAGCCCTGGGCGGTTGGCATCTCGAAATCGCGCATACAGGCGGTTTTGTTGGCGCGGCGCTTTATGGCGCCGGCGCGGCCGAGGGCGAGGCGGCTTATGAACGCGCGTTGACGCTCGACCCAGAAAACATTTCGATAGCCTGGCAATATGCGTTTCAGATCGCCGGCATGAGCGGCGAGGCCCGTCGCACCCGTGCCCGCCAGTTGCTCGCGGCCATTCTGGAAAATCCGTCGCCCACGGCCCTCGACGTCCTGCTCCGCGGCCATGCCGCCGAACTCGCCGCCGCGGTCGACAATGATGATCGTGCTGAAATTCTCCGCATCGTCACGCTGCGTCTCGGCCGCGCAGAGGCTGGCGCCGCGCCGTCCGGTTCGCGTGTCGTCCCGCGGCCGCCCATCGGCCGCACGCGTTGAGCGCTATTGGCTGGCCCAGATAATCCGCGCCATCCACAAGATCTCGTCGTTCTTCAATATCCGGTCGTCATGCGACGGATTGAACGAATGCAGCTCGACGTTTTTGGCGGTGCGCCGTGCCATCACCTTGGCCATCACTTCGCCGGCGATCGTCTTGACCACAACGCGGTCGCCACGTCTGATGCCGGCGGCGGGCGACACGACGATGATGTCGCCATCGCGATAGACCGGCGCCATGCTGTCGCCGCTG
>JAUXOE010000291.1 GCA_030682415.1 Parvibaculum sp. | reverse complement strand
AAATATGGCGGCACGGTTGCCGCGTGCGGGCTGGCGCAGGGCATGGACCTGCCGGCCTCCGTCGCCCCGTTCATCCTGCGCGGCGTCACGCTGGCCGGCATCGACAGCGTCATGGCGCCGCGCGCCATTCGCATCGAGGCTTACAAACGCCTCGCCACGGATCTCGACATGAAGAAGCTTGAGGCGATGAGCTTCCGCGCGAAGCTCGACGATGTGCCGCGTCTTGCCGAAGAAATCATCGCCGGCAAAGTACGGGGCCGCGCCATCATCGACGTCAACGCCTGAGCGGGAGCGCGAGAGCCTTGGACATGAATCTCCCGCCCTTTCGCGACGCCAACTATGTCGAACCGAAAGTTGAGGTCGAGCGCCGCGCCGACGGTTCGATCGTCCTGCGCAATCCGCATCCGCTGCGGCCCACGCCGGCCAATCTGATCGAACCGATCCGCAAATGGGCGGCCGAAGCGCCGGACCGTGTCTGGCTCGGCAAGCGGCGTGTCGTCAATGAAGGCCTCGGCACATGGGAACTGCTGACCTATGCGGACGCAAACCGCAAGGTCAACGCCATCGCGCAAGCGCTGCTCGATCGCGGTTTCACGCAGCAGACGCCGGTGATGATCCTTTCTGGCAATTCGATCGAACACGCGCTGATGACCTATGGCGCCATCCTGGCCGGCGTTCCCGTCGCCCCGGTTTCGCCCTCCTACAGCACCATGAGCTCCGATTTCGACAAGCTGCGTTACGTCGTCGATCTCATCCAGCCGAAGCTGATCTTCATGCAGGAGAGCGCGCCTTTCGCCCGCGGTCTCGCGGCGCTCGCTCTCGCCAATCCCGATTTCAACGAAACCGTCGAACTGGTGACGGTCGACGGTTCGCGCGGCACATCATTCGCCGACCTCACGGACACGACGCTGGGCGCCGCTGTCGAGGAGAGCTATGCGCGGCTGTCGGGCGAGATGGTCGCCAAATATCTCTTCACCTCCGGCTCCACCGGCATGCCGAAGGCCGTCATCACGACGCAGCAGATGATGTGCGTCAATTCGGTGATGCCGAAAAGCGTCACCATCGATCAGGAAGGCGAAGAATCGCCGGTGCTGCTGAACTGGCTGCCCTGGAACCACTGCTTCGGCGGCAACGCGATCCTCAACAACCTGCTGGTCGCCGGCGGCACGCTCTATATCGACGGCGGCCGTCCGGTTCCCGGCGGCTTTGCCGAAACCGTGGCCAATCTGCGCGAAATCGCGCCGACCGCCTATTCCAATGTGCCGGCCGCCTACACCATGCTGGCCGACGAACTGGAACGCGACGCGGCCCTGGCGGAAAACTTTTTCTCGCGTCTTCGCTCGCTGGCCTATGGCGGCGCGGCGCTGAGCCAGGATCTCTATGAGCGCGTCCAGCGTGTGGCGATACGCACCGTCGGCGAGCGTATCGTCTTTTCGTCGGGCTATGGCGCCACCGAAACCGCACCCACCATCTGCAACGTCCACTGGCCGACCGAGCGTATGGGCCTCCTTGGCCTGCCACTGCCCGGCATTGAATTGAAGCTCGCGCCCGTCGGCCAGAAAATGGAAGTGCGCGTGCGCGGTGCCTGCATCACGCCCGGCTACTACAAGAACCCGGAAAAGACGGCCGAAGCCTATGACGCGGAAGGCTTCTATTGCCTCGGCGACGGCGCCCGCTTCGTCAATCCCGACAATCCGCTGGAAGGGCTTGTGTTCGATGGCCGTGTGGCCGAGGACTTCAAACTCTCGACCGGCACCTGGGTCAGCGCCGGCAAGCTGCGCGTCGACGCGGTCGCGGCCTCGAACGGCGTGCTGGCCGATGCGCTGGTTGCCGGCCTCGATCGCGAATATATCGGTCTGCTCGGCTTCCCGAACATTCCGGCCTGCCGCAACATTGCCGGCGATCAGGCGCTGGCGGTCGAGGACATTGTGCATCATCCGGCGGTGCTGGAACGTCTGGCCGAAGGGTTGCGCGCCCACAACAAGGGCAACCCCGGATCGAGCACGCGCGTTGTCCGCGCGTTGCTGATGACCGAGCCGCCAAGCGTCGATGCCGGCGAACTCACCGACAAGGGTTATATCAATCAGGCCGTGGCGCTCGGCCGCCGCGCCGCGCTGGTCGAAAAACTCTATGCTGATCCGCCGGGCAACGACATTGTCGTTGCCTGAGCAACGAGAACGGAACCTGGAATGATCGATCTCGGTCTGGTGGTAAATGGCGTGGCGATCGGACTGGCGGTCGCCGCGCCCATCGGACCGGTCAATCTGATCGTCATTCGCCGCACGCTGCGCTACGGCCAGATCAATGGTTTCCTGTCCGGTTGCGGGGCGGCGGCCGGCGACGCATTGTTTGCCGTCATCGCGGCATTCGGCATCACCCAGGCGATCGATTTTGTTTTCCGGATTGAAACCCTGCTGCAGATCGTCGGCGGTTGCTTTCTCCTCGGCCTCGGCTTGCGCACATGGTTTGCGCGTCCGCATGCGGCTGTAGGCTCCAATGAGAACGAGAATGCGAACGTCTCGGCGGCCATGGCGGCGGCAACGGCGAAGGTCTTTGCCACGACCTTCGTGCTGACGGTCACCAACCCGGCGACCATGCTGGGCTTTCTCGCCATTTTTGGCGGCGTTGCGGGTCTTGCTTCGGCGGGCGACGACTATGTCCATGCGGCGACGGTCGTCGTTGCCGTTGCCGTCGGCTCGCTGCTCTGGTGGGCCAGTGTCTCGGGTTTCGTCAGCCTGTTCCGTCACCGCATGACCGACCGCTTGCTCGCGCTGGTCAATCGCGTCTCGGGCGGGCTGATCGTTGTCTTTGGCGCCGTGGTGCTGATCCGCGTGGCGGTGACGCATCTCTTCTGATGGTCTAGATTGCAGGAAAACGAACACAGGGAGAGCGCAAATGAACGGTGCGGAAAGTTTGGTGCGGACGCTGGTGGGATCGGGCGTCGAGGTCTGTTTCTCCAATCCCGGCACCTCGGAAATGCACTTTGTTGCCGCGCTCGACAAGGTCGACGGCATGCGCGCAATCCTGGGGCTCTTCGAAGGCGCGGTCACCGGCATGGCCGACGGTTACGGCCGCATGGCCGAAAAGCCGGCCGCCACGCTCCTGCATCTCGGACCGGGCCTCGCCAATGGCCTGGCCAATCTCCACAATGCGCGCCGCGCCTCGACGCCGATCGTCAACATCGTCGGCGACCATGCCACCTATCACGCGCAATATGACGCGCCGCTGGCCTCCGACCTTGTCGGCTTTGCGCGCCCTGTCTCCGGCTGGGTGCATTCGTCCACCAGTCCGAAAACCGTCGCCGCCGATGGCGCCCGCGCCGTTCATGCCGCCATGCAGCCGCCCGGTCAGATCGCGACGCTGATCCTGCCCGCCGACACCGCCTGGCTCGACGCCGAGCATCCGGCGCCGAAGCTGCCCCAGACGGCGCCGGCCACGGTCTCGTCCGCCGCCATCGATGCCGCCGCAAAGGCGCTGAAGAACGGCAAGAAGACGGCAATCCTCGTGCGCGGTGCGGCGTTGAAGGAACAGGGCCTTGTTGCCGCCGGCCGCATCGCCGCCGCGTCGGGCGCGCGCATCATGTGCGACACCTTCACGCCGCGCCTCCAGCGCGGTGCGGGCCGCGTCGTCATCGAGCGCATTCCCTATTTCGCCGAGCAGATGGTCGAGACGCTGGCAAACGTCGAGCAATTGATTCTCGTCGGCTCGAAGCCGCCGGTCTCCTTCTTCGCCTATCCGGGCAAGCCGAGCTGGTGCACGCCGGACAGCGCCGAGATTCTCTATCTGGCCCATCCGCATGAGGATGGCGTCGCCGCGCTTGAAGCGGTCGCCTCCGCCATCGGTGCGCCGAAGGACCCGGCCAATGTTGCGCCGCTCCAGAAGCCCGATCTGCCCAAAGGCAATCTCGACCAGTTCACGGCCGGCGCCATTATCGCGCATTACATGCCCGACAACGCGATCATCTCCGACGAAGCGGCAACCTCGGGCATCGGCTCGGCGATCGCGACGGCAACCGCTGCGCCGCACGATCATCTCTCGCTGACCGGCGGCGCCATCGGTCAGGGCCTGCCGCTCGCCACCGGCGCCGCGGTTGCCTGTCCCGATCGCAAGGTTGTTTGTCTCCATGGCGACGGCGGCGCGATGTACACGCTGCAGGCACTCTGGACACAGGCGCGCGAGAAACTCGATGTGACCAATGTGATTTTCGCCAACCGCTCCTATGCGATCCTCAACATCGAGCTGATGCGCGTCGGCGCCGAAAATCCGGGACCGAAGGCGCTCTCGATGCTCGATCTGCACAATCCGGAACTGAACTGGGTGCAACTGGGGCAGGGCATGGGCGTGGAATCCGTCCGCGTCGAAACGGCCGAAGAATTCGCTGAAGCCTTCTCATCGGCGATGAAGCAGAAGGGCCCGCGCCTGATCGAAGTGATGCTGTAAGGCGGCATCGCACCGGCAATAAAAATGGCGGGCCTTCGGGCCCGCCTTTTCGTATCGCCATCGCGATAATTCAGTTCATCGTCCGGTTGAGCGTGAACTCGCCCTGACGCACACGGTCGGACAGACCGTCGGCCATGTCGGCCACGGCTTCCTCGCCATAGGCTTCCACCATGTCGGAGAGCGCGGCGAAAATTGCCGTCGTCGCCAGAATATCGGCATCGACGCCTTCGCCCAGCGCCTCGTCCCACGCGTCCAGAATGTTCTGGAGCGCGACCCGGCGCTGCTCGGTTTCGGAAAGCGGCGAAACGTCGTGTCCGTCTTCATCGAGAGAACGGAAGGTCGCGTCGCCAGGAAAATCTTC
>JAUXOE010000289.1 GCA_030682415.1 Parvibaculum sp. | reverse complement strand
GCGGATGTCGGCAAGCCGATCCCAGGTGTCGTGGGCGGCGCGGGCCTCGAGCTGGCGGCGCTGGCCCATGGCGTGGCCCGGTTCGTCCGCATAGGGATCGTTTGCGGCGAAGGCGACCATCTGTTCGTAGGTTTTTTCGTTGGCGGCGGCCCATGCAGCGTCGTAGCGCGTGTCGGAAATTCCGATCATGTAGCGGGCGCGGGCCTCGCGGTCCAGGTGTTGCAGCGTGTGGAGCGGGTACGATGCGCCGCCTTCGCCGCCCGGCGAGGTGCAGGCCAGCACCAGGCCCTCGACGACATGCGGATGGCGGATCGCCAGCTCCTGCGCCACCATGCCGCCGAATGAGACGCCGACGACCAGCGCCGAGCCCCAGCCGATGGCCGCCATCAGGCCGACGGCATCCTCGGCGTATTCGGCCATGCTGTAGAGGGTGTCCGGCTTCGAGGTCTGGCCGAGGCCGCGCTGGTCATAGGCCAGCATGTCGAAATGCCTGGGGAAGGGGCCGTCGAGCACATTGGGGCGGAGGCGCAGATCGCCGCCGGTGCCGGAAATGAACAGCAGGCGCGGGCCGGCGCCGATGCGCTCATGGTAAATCTCGATGTCGCCGACGGTGGCGAAAGGCATGGGCGGGCTCCCCGAAATGGCATTTCGAAAAAGCTTAACATGGCGGCCTGGAAAAGCGGGTTCCCCTATTGAACTCGCTCCGATGCCGCCCATGTGTTAGGCTCGCAGAAACCGCCGGCATGCTTCGATATGCCGGCATTTCGCCATGTGAGGGCCTGTCCCGTGGGAGGACGTGCTGCCCCGCATCCAACGGGCGAGGAGTGGACCCATGTCGAAGTCCGTCGAGAGGAACCAGCCGCTTGCCGTTTGCGATCCCGTCTGGGAGCGCGTGCGCGGCGAAGCCGAGGACATGACGGCGGGCGAGCCCATTCTCGCCAGCTTCCTTTATTCGACCATTCTCAATCATCGCGAATTCAACGACGCGGTCGCCTATCACCTGGCGCAGAAGCTCGGCAATGCGGAAGTGCATCCGATGCAGCTGCGCGAGTTGTTCGACGAAGCGTTGCGCGCGGCGCCGGAAATCGGCGAGGCCTACCGCGCCGATATCGTTGCCTATTACGAGCGCGATCCCGCCTGCCACTCCTACATCCAGCCGCTGCTCTATTTCAAAGGCTTCCATTCGCTGCAGGCCTACCGCGTGGCGCATTGGCTGTGGGGGCAGGGCCGCAAGGCGATGGCGCTTTATATTCAGAACCGCGTCTCCGACCTCTTCGCCGTCGACATCCATCCGGCGGCGCGGATCGGCCGCGGCATCTTCATCGATCACGCGACCGGCATCGTCATCGGCGAGACGGCTGTGGTCGAAGACGATGTGTCGATGCTGCATGGCGTGACACTGGGCGGCACCGGCAAGGAGCAGGGCGACCGTCATCCGAAGGTCCGGCGCGGGGTGTTGATCTCGGTCGGTTCCAAGGTGCTCGGCAATATCGAGATCGGCGAATACAGCCGCATCGGCGCCGGCAGCGTGGTGCTGCACAATGTGCCGGCGCATTGCACGGCTGTCGGCGTGCCGGCCAAGATCGTCGGCTGCGCGGGCTGCGACAAGCCGGCCCATGCCATGGACCAGATGATCCAGGACGAAGGCGACGGCATCTAGCTGCTTCGATCCATTCGTCGTTTCAAGAGACGACAAACGGATCGATGTTATTTGTTTTGTCGCGTTTTCGAACCGCAAAACCGGCGGCCACTTTTGCTGAAAACGCTCTAGGGCAGCCGATCTTTCATCGCATAGAAAATCATGCCGGCAACAAGCCCCGGATAGCGCAGCCATGTGCCGCCGGGGAAATCCGGCGTCTTGATGTTGGCCATCCAGTCGAAACGCTCGGCTTGTCCCGCAACGGCTTCGGCAATCAGCTTGCCGGCCAACGTTGCGATATTGATGCCCTGGCCCGAATAGCCATGCGCGAAGAGGATGTTGGGTGCGAGGCGGCCGAAATGCGGGATGCGTTTCAGCGTGATCGCCAGCGTGCCGCCCCAGGCATAGTCGATGCGCACATCGTCAAGCTGCGGGAAGACGCGCAGCATCGGTTTGCGGACGAAGCCTGCAATGTCTTTCGGCAGGTTCGGCGAGTAGCTTTCGCCGCCGCCGAAGAGCAGGCGACCGTCGGGCGACAGCCGGTAGTAGTCGATGACGAATTTGGTGTCCTGCACGCAGACATCGTCGCGAATCAATTCGCGCGCGCGGGCGCCCAGGGGCTCCGTCGCAACAATGAAATTGTTGATCGGCATGATGGCGCCGGCGATGCGCGGTTCGAGGCGGCCGAGATAGGCGTTGCAGGCCAGCACGATATGGGACGCGCTGACGGCCCCTTGCGCGGTTCTGACGCCGGTGCGGGAAATGTCGATGGCGCGCGTGCCTTCGTAAATCCGGACGCCTTTGGCAAGACAGGCGCGGGCGAGGCCGAGCGCATAGTTCAGCGGATGGAGATGCGCGCCGTCTTCGTCGAGAACGCCGCCCCAATAGCAGTCGCTCGCCACCATCCCGCGCATTTCGTCGCGCGGCACGTAACGCGACCTGTCGCAGCCATAATTCGCGGCGAGATATTCGACGTCGTCCTTCAGCCATGCCGCGTCGCCACGCTTCCAGGCAGCATGAAGGAGGCCCGGCTTCAGATCGCATTTGATGTCGTGGGTGGCGATCAGTTCCCTGACCAGCGCATTGCTTTCAAGTCCGAGGTCCCAGAGGCGGCGCGCCCATTCGCGGCCCAGCATTTTTTCGAGGCTGCGCTGATCCTTGCGCTGCGAGGTGCCGAGCTGGCCGCCATTGCGCCCCGAGGCGCCCCAGCCGATACGTTCGGCTTCCAGCACGATGACCGAATAGCCGCGCTCGGCCAGATGCAACGCTGCGGACAGCCCCGTATAACCACCGCCGACGATACAGATATCGGCTCTCTCGTCGCCGGCGAGTGCCGCCAGCGGCGGTGTCGTGTCGGCCGTTGCGGCATACCAGGAGGGTGGATAGTCGGGCGTTCTCATGCGTGTCAGCCGATTTCCATTTTCCGGTCGTCGCGCCCGTCCGCATAGATGTCGCAGAGATCGAGGCAGGCCTCGAAGGGGGCGCTGTCGCGCGTATATTCGAGCGCGTCGTCATCCTGCCATTCGCTGCGGAAAACGACGGTACCGTTTTCCGGGCGATCCTCGATCGTCGCGCCGAGAAAGCCACGGGGCGGGTTGCGGTCGAATTCCCGTTCCTTGTAGGCGCGGAGCTGGGTGATGATATGATCGGCTTGTGCGGTTTCGAAAGTGATCTCGAGAGCGACGGGCATTTTTCTTCCTGATGCAGGTTCGGGCCGACAGGTTCTATAGCACAGAGATGCGGCGCTTTCGCCCTTTGCGCATGGCCGCGAGGCGCGGCACAATGGCCCGCAAAGCCGGGCATCCGACATCGGCGCAAAACAGGGAAGAAGCGAATGGGACGTGTGGACGGCAGGGTCGCGATCGTGACCGGAGCGGCAAAGGGAATCGGCGCGGTAAGCGCGAAGCTGTTGGCCAAGGAAGGTGCCAAAGTTATTTGCACCGATCTCGATGAAGAGGCGGGCCAGGTGGTGGCCGACGAGATCGCGCGGGCCGGCGGTGAGGCGCTGTTTGCGCGGCACGATGTCGTCGATGAAGCGCAATGGGAGCGCGTGGTGGCGCTGGCGGAAGAAAAGTTCGGCGGCTTGCATGTCCTCGTCAACAATGCCGGCATCGCGCCGGAGCCGAGCGCCATCGAGGACAAGCCGCTTGAAAGCTGGCGGCATACCATCGCCGTCGATCTCGACAGCGTGTTCCTCGGTTGCAAGCACGGTATCCGCACCATCAAGAAGACGACGGCGAAGGGCGGGCCGAGCGGTTCGATCATCAATGTGTCGTCGATCCTCGGCCTGGTCGGCCAGCCCGGGGCGTCCGACTACAATGCGGCCAAGGGTGGCGTGCGTCTGCTCACCAAGTCGGCGGCGCTCGAATGTGCGATGGCCGGCTATCGTATCCGCGTCAATTCAGTGCATCCGGGCTATATCCGCACGCCGATGGTGCAGGCGGTCATCGACAGAGGCGAAATGGGCGGTGTGCAGATCGGCTCCAACGAGATGGTCGAGATGTTGACCATGCTGCATCCGATCGGACGGCTCGGAGCACCCGAAGACATCGGCAACGGGATCGTCTTTCTGGCATCGGAGGAGGCGGCCTTCATGACCGGCACCGAACTGGTGATCGATGGCGGCTACACGGCGCGCTAGCGGTCGGGCGCCACGGCAAAGGCCTGCACGTTGCTTTCCGGTGTCGCGTCGTGCGCCGGGCCGACAAGTGCCGCCAGCGCTGCCAGCGTCAGCACCACGGTAAAGACCGCCAGCCATTTTCGTGTGCGTACCGACATGCTTCCCGTTCCGAGCCGGATTTCCGACAGGGCAGGCTCTCATGGACGGTTGCAGCGGCCAATTGGACGAAGCGCCGCAGCGGCAAGCGGGCGCAGGTCCGGTTTGCGCCAGAGGTGGCAAATGGTTAAAACGACCGGACACGCCCTCTTGCGGGGCCATTCAGCAATGCCGACGACGGGAGAGCTTCTTGGACAAGATCGAAATCAAGCGCATCGAGAGCTATTTGCGGGAGAAGTTCAAGCTGCCGTCGATCACTGTCAGGGCGCGGCCGCAGAAAGACGATTCGGCCGAGGTGAATATCGGCGATGAATTCATCGGTGTCATTTTCAAGGACGAAGAAGAGGGCGAGGTTTCCTACGCCTTCAATATGGCGATCCTCGACATCGATCTGCCTGAATAAACGTCAGTCGAAGATCGGGCCCTGCAATCCGTCAATCTGTTCTCGGGTTTCGAACTCGCCGACGAGCTTCATGACGGTGCCGTCGATCCTGAGCCAATTACCCAGATGGCTTCGCTTGTAGCGATAGCTTAGTTCGAGGCGCGGACCCCACAGCAGCGAACGTGCGCAGTTCGGGCTGTCGACGAGCCTGCTCGGCCGGTCGCAAAGCAACAATACCATGCGCCCTTCATCGTCGGTGCCGACCAGCAAATCCTGATTGGCATAGCCCGAATCGTCGCGGAAGGTGAAACGCTGCAATCCTGCCCGGTCCTGTTCGGGTTCGGGGGCTGCCAGGTATTTCGAATAGATTTCCTTCAGGCGGCGCGCCGAGCTGAGCGGCGTCGCGGTTTCGGCCAGCGTGAAATAGATCACGTCGGAGCCGGCCGAGTTGTCGATGAAACGTTCCTGCAGATCGGCCCCGTAGGGTGTCAGCCCCGGCAGCAATGCGTGCATGTCGACGTTGGTGCGCCGGCCGCCACCACGCTGGCTTGGATAACGTGTGTAGTTTTCCGGGATCAGGAAGCGCCGGTCGGCAATAATGGTGTCGATCTTTCGGTCGGCCGAACTGGCACGCGGGTCGAGCCCCAGAATCTCGCTCGGCGTCGGCCCGAAATAGTAATAGAGAAACGCGCCCGAAAAGGTCAGTACGCCAATCAGGATCAGCGCCGGAATAATCCATGCCGGGCGCTCGCGGACATATTCGTCGTCCGATTGACTGCCGCGCGCCAAATTCACCTCCTGCTGTCGCCCGAGAACCGGCCCCGTAATGCTGTGCCGGGTTGGCACAGCGACGGCGCAATCCGGCACGGAAGGCGGCTGTTCCGCCTTTTGGGCGGCCGCTCGATCAGGCCACCTCCACCCTTATAACCCACTGAAATTAAAAGATCATTTCAAAACTCTGCCCCGCCGGGCCGGGCTGGTATGGCGCTTGCGGACACGGGGGCATGATCCAGTTCGTATTCAAATCGCTGATCGTGCTCGGGGCCTTCCTGTTCTTTGGCGGCTACATGCCATTGCCGGGCGACGACCGGACGCTCGCATTGCCGTCGCTGGTTTGCGAGGCCGATCTCGGGGTTTGCCGGCTGGGCGGATCCGAATTCGAACTCGGTGCGCGTTCACCGCTGTTGACCGAGATTGCGCTTAAAGCGCGCGGCAATCCGGCCGCCGACCTGCGGGCCGCGCTGACCGATCCACAGTTTACAAGCCTGCTCGACCGGCAGGCCATTCCGGACTCAGCCGTGGCTTTTGCGCAGATGCGCCTGGCCGCCGCGGCATCTCATTTCATCGATGGATTCGAAACCGACCGCGCCGTGCGCGGCCCGGTCGGACGATAACAGGGGCGTGGCGGGGCATATGTCAGCATTCGGGGCTTTTCTCTTTTCGATCGCGACCGGATTTATCGCGGCTGGACTGACCAGCAGTTTCTATCGGCTGGTTACCAACAAACCACCGAGCTTTCAGCTCACATCGGAACCGATGATCCTGCAGCTGGCCGGCGTCGTGACGCTTGTCTTTGCCGGCCCAACGGTGATCCTGCGCAATGCGCTGCGGGCCCAGGTGTTCGAGAACCGGCCGCCGGTCTGGATGCTGCTCTCAAGCTGCATTGCCGTGATGTGGAGCTTCCTCTCGGGCGTTTTCCTGATCGGCCTGTTGCTGTCGGCCTAGGCCGGTTTCTTCCGGCCACGTATGGCGCGCCGGCTGAGCGATCCAAGCAACAATGCGCCGAGACCGGCGACAATCGCCCACACCCATTGCAGGGCAATCAGGATCAGGTTCCATGCGGTCTTGAAGGCGCGCAGGCTGGTCTTTCCGGTCAGTTCGACCACGCCGCGCGTCTTGGTGCCGAGCTTTTCGCCCATGCGACCGACCCGGGCAAGGTCGCCGGTGCTATCCACATGCCGCATCAACCGCACCGCCTCGGCCGGTCCGACGGCGCGCTCGAGGGCCGCCATGTCGGTGAGAATCGGCGTCACGCGGGCCAGCGACACACCATCGGCATATTCGAGAATTGCACGGCGCGTCGCGGCGCTGTCGGCCAGATCGGTGGTGCGCAGCAAGCCGCGCAGTTTTTCGAAATTGACGGCTTCCTGCAGCACGTTCGATACGTCGCGCGCGAAGCGCACGGTGATGGTGCCGGCCTTTTCGGCGACCTTCAGCAACGAGACGCCAACCTTTACCGGCAACCCGCCGCCACCGGTTGCGACGGTTGCCGTCGTGGCGGCGAGGCCGACGACAGAGAGGCCGAGGATCAGTTTCGAATAATCTTCGCCGCGCGCCAGTTTGGAGCCTTCGGCGCCAATGTCGCGCACATCGCCGACCACGGTGAGGTCGGAGGCGATCGCGCCCATGAAGCCGGCCGTGTCGCTGCCATGACCGGTAACAAAACCTTCCAGGAAACTGCCGGCGCCGCGCGCCGCGCGACGGGCCGGCGCGTCTTCATCGAGCAGGCGCGCCCGTGTCGATTCCTCGAGTTCGACATTCATGTAGTCGGCGATCTCGGCATACATGACGGCGTCGTCATAGAGCTTTTCGTCGAGCGCGCTGTCGATGCGGCGGCTCAGATCGGGTCCATCGGTGACGCTGGAAAGTTCGGCCTGGATGAAGGGCTCGGGGTCGATGGCATCTTCCGGCACGTAATCGTCAAGATACCCGTGCTGATAGGCCAGCATGAAAAGGACCGGCAAGAGGAGCAGGAAGAGCGCCAGATTGAACAGAAATCTCATGCCGTTACGCCCTCAACTGCAATCGCCGTTCGCGCCATTGGGCGATCGGCGGCAACGCCGCGATCCAAGCTTGGGGCATCGGGGCCGCAGACGCAACCCGGCGCGGGCCGGTTTCAGCCGCCGACGGGGCCACCCTTCTCGGCTGAGATGACCAGAAGCGACGGCCGCACAGGCATGTTGACGTCGAAATCGGGCCAGCGCGTCGCCGGATCGGCATAGGTCGAGCGGCGATTGAAGCCTGCGAATTCCGCCGTTCCGTCGGCTGCCGGATGCTGAACGGCGAGAAAGAGCGCCGAGGCGTCGGGCGTGAAGATGGGGCCGCAGACTTCGGCGCCAATCGGTGCACGGAACAACTGGCGGGCGATGCCGCGCTTGTCGCCGCCGGTGGCCAGTGCATAAAGCCCGTCCGCCGTGCCCGACGCCTTGTGCCAGCCCGAGCCCTGATCGGTGGCGACCCAGAGGCGGCCCTTCGCGTCGATCGCGACATTGTCGGGGCAGGCGAACCAGCCGCTTTCCGAAGTTTCGGGGTTCCATGCCGCGCCGATCTCCGGGTCGGCGGGGTCGCCGCATTTGACGAGCAATGTCCATGAAAATGTTTCCGCGGCATGATCGTCATTGCCCGGCGTCAGTTCGACAATCTGGCCCCAGAAATTGTTCGCACGCGGATTGACGGCGTCCACCTTGTCGGGCGTGCGCTCTTTTGCGTTGGTGAGCGCCGCATAGACCTTGCCGGTGACCGGATGCGGTTCGACATCTTCCGGGCGGTCGAGCGGCGTTGCGCCCAGAATGTCGCCGGCGCGGCGGGCCTCGATCAGCACATCGGCCTGGGAAGCAAAGCCGTTCGTCTCGTCGAGACCGTTCGCACCGTGAACCAGCGGCAGCCAGCGGCCGCTGCCGTCGTCCTCGAAGCGCGCCACATAGAGTATGCCCTCGTCGAGCAGCGTTGCATTGGCGGCGCGGTCGTCGAGGTTCACCTTGTCGCGGCTGACGAATTTGTAGATGTATTCGAATTGCTGATCGTCACCGGAATAGACGGCCAGGCGGCCGTCCCTTGTCCGGGCGCTCTCGCAGCCTTCATGCTTGAAGCGCCCAAGCGCCGTGCGCTTCACCGGGGTCGACGATGGATCGAGCGGGTCGACCTCGACGATCCAGCCGAAGCGGTTGGGTTCGCGCGGTTCGGCCGCGACATCGAAGCGTTTGTGGTAGCGGCCCCAGGGATAGGCAAAGCCGGCCGGAATGCCGATGCGCGCATGATTTTCCGCTTCGGCCGCGTCGGCGGGCATGCCGCTGAAATAGAAATTGAAATTCTCTTCCGACATCAGCCATGTGCCCCAGGGGGTGATGCCGCCAGCGCAATTGTTGAACGTGCCCATTACCGTGCGGCCCTCGGGGTCTTCCGAAGTTTGCAGGCGCGGATGGCCGGCGGCCGGGCCGGAAATCGTCATCGCTGTCGCCAGCGGGGTGATGCGGCGGTTAAAGGCGCTGTCGCGCACGACACTCCATTTGCCGTCATTGCCGCGGGCGACCTCGACGATGGTGCCGCCATGCGCGGCCATGGAGATTTCGACGATTTCCCGGGTGAAGAGATCGCGCGGATCCTGGCCCGGCACCAGCGTGAGCCCCGGATGCATCAGGTCGTCATTGGTGTATTCGTGATGAATGCACAGAAGGCCGCGATCGCTGGCGCCCGATCCCCAGGGCAGGGGCACGAAGCCGACATAGTCGTTGTTGTAGCCGAATTGCTGCAACTGCCGCTCGGCGCTCTGGTTCAGCGGGTCGAATTCGGGCGCGCCGGGCAATACGGGGTCGCCCCAGCGGATCAGGATGTCGGCCGTATGGCCGCTCGCCACATGATGCGTTTCGTCGACGCCGTGCGGCACTTCCTCGAAACCGAAAATATCGTCAGGCGCGAAGCCCTGCTGTGCATCGCTGCAGGCGGCCAGCGGCAATGCGCTGACCGATGTCAGCAATGCCGCCTTGCCGATGCCTTTCAGCACGTCGCGGCGGGCGAGGCGACGGTTCCAGAGCTCACCCAGCGTCGGCGCCATGGCGCGGGCCACCGGCCGGTCGTCGGCCGCTTCCATCGCTTCGCCGATGCTGCCCGTCTCCGATGTTTTCCGCTGCGTCATTTGTCGATCTCCCGCCCGTTTTGCCGGGCCGACATCAGGTGCGGCCCTTGACGCGCGAATGACACCCTATTTGATGCGCGTTCCGCAAGTCTCGTTTCCGGCCGCCAGCCATGGCATAGTCCGCGCCACAACAAACAAGTGACGGGGAGAGCATTCATGGCCATTTATGCGATCGGCGATGCGAAGCCGATCCTGCCGCCGGAGGGCGACTACTGGATCGCGCCCAATGCGCAGGTGATGGGCAATGTGAAACTGGAGAAGAATGCCAGCGTCTGGTTCGGCGCCGTGCTGCGCGGCGACAACGAGCTCATTACCATCGGTGAGAACTCGAACGTGCAGGACGGTTCGGTGCTGCATACCGATCCCGGTTCGCCGCTGACCATCGAGCGCGACGTGACCATCGGCCATCTGGTGATGCTGCATGGCTGCACCATCGGTGCCGGCAGTCTGGTCGGCATCGGCAGCATCATCCTCAACAACACACGGATCGGGAAGGGCTGCCTGATCGGCGCCAACACGCTGATCGCCGAGGGCAAGGATATTCCCGACTATTCGATGGTGCTGGGCGCTCCGGGCAAGGTCATCCGCACGCTCGACAAGGAAATGGCCGAGGCGTTGAAGCTTTCCGCCGATCACTATGTCCAGAACTGGAAACGCTACGCGGCCGGCCTGAAGCGCCTCGACTGATGCGTGCTGCCGCTCTCGCCGCCGCCCTGCTGTTCGGTCTGGCCGCCGGTGCCTGCGCGCCGCCGGCGGCTGCGGAGAATGTCGTTACCGTCGAAACGGCGTCGGGCGCGATGCATCGCTTCACGGTCGAACTTGCCGTCAGCCCGGAGGAAATCCGGGAGGGGCTGATGTTCCGCGAGCGCCTCGATGAAGATGCCGGCATGCTGTTTTTCTATGCGCAATGCCGGATCGCCAGCTTCTGGATGAAGAACACGCTGATCCCGCTCGACATGATCTTCATCGAAGCCGATGGCCGTATTGCCCGCATCGCCGCAATGACGGAGCCGCTGTCGCTCGACATCCACACATCGGGCGTTCCGGTCAACGGGGTGCTGGAAATCGCCGGTGGCCGGGCCGCGTCGCTGGGTATCGAGCCGGGCGATCGTGTGCGCCACCCGTTTTTCGATGCGGGCGGGCCGGCTGTTTGCGGCTGAGCATATGGGCTAAGCTCGCCGCAACGATATTTCGGACAGGGAGAAACCGATGAGCCAGGCCAAACAGGCGCCCGAAGCGGCGGACGAAGTTCTTTATGCGGTTGCCGATCATGTTGCGACCATCACGCTCAATGCGCCAGAGCGGATGAACACGATTTCGGGCGTCATGCTGAACCAGCTCACCGAGCGGCTGCTGCAAGCCGACCGGGACCCGGAGGTGCGCTGCGTGATCCTGACCGGTGCCGGCCGGGCCTTCTGCGCCGGTCTCGATCTCAGGCCGCAGGCATCGGGCAATCTTTCGATCGGGCAGAGCGGCGGCGTCACCTCGACAACGCTCGATCTCAATCACACGCCGCCGACCGTGCTTCACGCGATGGAAACGCCCACCATCTGCGCCGTCAATGGCGGCGCGGCCGGCTACGGCATGGACACGGCGCTTGGCTGCGACATCCGGCTGATGGCGACGTCGGCGAAGTTCGCCGCCGCCTTCTGCAAGCGCGGCCTGCTGCCGGAATCGGGCGGCACCTGGATCCTGCCGCGGCTGATCGGCTGGTCGAAGGCGGCTGAACTGATATTTACCGGCCGCACCTTGTCGGCCGAGCAGAGCGTCGAATGGGGGCTTGCCTCCGAAGTCGTCGCCGATGCCGAGCTGATGGCGCGCGCCCGCGCCCTTGCCGCCGAGATCGCCGGCAATGCGCCGCTGGCCGTGCGCGCGGCCAAGCGGATGATGCGCATGGGGCTCAACGAACCGTTCCCGGAACATGTGCATCACGTCTATCTGCAATTGTTGCCGCTGATGCGGACCGAAGATCTCAAGGAAGGCATGACGGCCTTCATCGAAAAGCGGGAGCCGCGCTTCAAGGGGCGATAGGCACGGTATCCGGAAAGGGAACAAGGACAGAAGATGCGGAGGCTTGCCGTCCGGCGGGCGGCATCGGTGGCGAGACTGGCGGCGGTGGCGCTCTGCATGCTGCTGATGCCGGTGCGCGCGCCGGCCGCCGAATTCACCGGCGGCTATGACGGCATCGGCGAGGCGGCAGGCATGGCGCTGACGCTGCAGCAGGTCGGCACCCGCGTCGTCGGACGGCTGACGACGCCCGGCGGCGGTGTCTACACGATCAATGGTGAGCGGACCGGCGTTGACACGGGCGATGCGCAAGGCGTGGTGCGCCTCTCCGGTGCCGCGTCCGATGCAGCAATCTTTCACATCGAGGAGCGCCCGCTCGGTCTGCAGTTTCTTTTCATACCCTCCGGCGGCCCCTCCGGACCGGACATGGCGGCGTCGCGCGAATTTTCATTTCTGAAGCGCGGCGTGCGTCCGGCTGTGCCGGCGCAGGCCGAAAGCCGCTTTCTGCCGGCGCCGGCCGATGCCGTCGACATCACCGCTTTCATCGACGGGTTTCGCCGCTGGGACCCGCGCGACACGGCGCGGCTCTATGCCGGGCTCAACGATCGCAGTCGCGCGTTGATCCTGCTTTACGATCACGCGACGGCCGAGTTGATGTGGCGGCTCTGCATGGCCGCGCCGGCGGAGGGATCGCCCGTCGCGGCGCGGCTTGCCGAGATGATGGAACGCCAGCAAAGCGACTGCGCGCGCTATCTGCCGCTGGTCGAGGCGGCACAGCAAAGCAGCGTCTTTCCGGAATTTCTGCGCCGCGCGCAATTTCAGTTCGAGATCGTCCGCGCCACGGCCTTGTGCGATCGCGGCGAGACGCCGGCGGCCAAATGCGCCGATGTCAGCGCGCTCGGGGCGCCGCTGATCCTGCGCTGGCGCAGCGCCGATTCGATCATGACCGATACGGCGCGCGCTGGCGGTGTGCGGATCGAGCCGGTGGAAGACGACGCCGCGTCAGTGCCGGTCGTGGAACCGGCCGAACCCGTGCTGCCGGTGCTGCCGGACGCGTCCGCACCGCTGCCGCTGCCGCTGGCGCGGCCGGATGCCGCCGGCATTCCGGATTTCGAGCCCGATGTTTCGACGCGCGGGATCCCGGCCGTGAAGCGGGTGCCGTTGCCGCTTGCCCGGCCGGCGCGCTGACGGCGCACGCGGTTCAGGCGATGTCGACGAGCTGGATCTCGAAGGTCAGGTCCTGGCCGGCCAGCGGATGATTGGCGTCGAGCCGCACGCTGTCGCTCGTCACCTCGGTGACGACCAGCGCGATTTCGCGGCCATCGCCGCCGCTGGCGGTCAGTTGCATGCCGGGCGCCGGTTCGAGGCCCTGCGGCAACTCCGAACGCGGCACATCCTGCACCAGGCGCGGATCGTGTTCGCCATAGGCTTCGCCGGCCGGAATTGTCAGCTTCTTGCTGTCGCCCGGCGCCATGCCGAGAACGGCTTCCTCGAAACCGGCAATGACCATGCGCCCGCCGATCGAAAATTGCAGCGGCTCGCCGCTGCGGCTGCTGTCGAACACGGTGCCGTCGCTCAGCGTTCCTGTGTAATGCACGCGCACCGTGTTGCCGCTTTCTGCTGCCATGGTTCTGCCTTTTCGATTCGATGAGCCGGAAGGGTGAAAATAAAAAAGGGCTCTCAAGCGAATGGCTTGAAAGCCCCAATGGCGAGAACTTTAACACCGGTTGTCGAATTTGGCCACCTTGCGGCGCGGCCGCGCGGCGTCGTGAACGATGTCAGTAGGTGCGGCGCCAGACGCGGCGGATTTTGGCGTCAACTTCGGGGCCCATCGAACTCCAGGCCGTGCGGTCGCGCGTCGTGTCGGCAATGAACATCGTGTCGGTCTTGCCGATATGCACGCTGAGATCGTTGAGAAGGCCCGGCGCGGTGGCGTCGGTGTTGACGCACCAGACGTTGGGCGCCAGCTTGTAGGCCGGTCCCAGCGACATGATGGCCTGTTCGAGCGGTCCGGCGAAACGCGCCTTGATGTCGAGCACGATCAAGAAGTTCGCCGATTCCGGCTGCGCGCGGCGGTCGACCTGACCCTTGCCCGAGCCATAGGGCTGGCGGCGCTGGTCGCCGGCGCGCGGGGCGGCGGTGTCCGGCTCCGGTTGCGGGGCAGGCTCGAGCGCGGGCTGTGCCAGGGCGTCGGCAATCGTTTCGGCCTGCGCCTCCGTTGCCGGCGCAAGATCGGCGACCGCCTGTTCGACGGCGGGCGTGGATACGGGATCGGGTTGCGGCTCGGGCTCGATTTCGGGCGCCTGTCCGAAGAGCACGGCGAATTGCGGCAGGTCGGCGGCCGCACTCCATGTGCTGGCGCCGGCCGGTGTGCCTTCCTGGGCGACAAGGCTGTGCGGCGCGACGCGGCCCTCGGCGGCATAGGCTTGCATCGCCGCAAAGCTGTAGGGCCCATAGACGCGGTCGCCATGTTTCAGGACCCAGCGCAGCGCTGGTTCGTCCGTCTGGCCATCCGGCCTTGTCGCGAGGATTTCGTTGAGCTGAGCCATTTCTCTTGTTTCACACAGATACTGGGGCGCTTTGCACGCGGTTCGCTGACTATGTTTAGAGCGGTTTGGTTACCGTTGCGTCAACAACCGGCGCTTGCCGCCTCGCATCGGGCGAGGCAAAGTCGCGGCAACCTGCGGAAAACGCACATCTCATTTGCCGGGAAACGTCCATGACCGAATTTTGTACCGCCGAGCGCGACGGCCATCTGCTGATCGTCACCATCAACCGCCCGGAGCGCATGAATGCGCTTCACCCGCCGGCCAATTTCGAGCTGGAAGGAATCTTTAACGATTTCGCCGCCGATCCCGATCTCTGGGTCGCCATCATCACCGGCGCCGGCGAGCGCGCCTTCAGCGCCGGCAACGATCTCAGATGGCAGGCGGAGGGCAACAAGCTCGAAGTGCCGGCGACCGGCTTTGCCGGCCTCACCGCGCGCTTCGATCTCACCAAGCCGGTCATTGCCGCCGTCAACGGCGTCGCCATGGGCGGCGGCTTTGAGATCGCGCTGGCCTGCGATCTGATCGTCGCTTCGGAGAATGCGGTCTTCGCACTGCCGGAGCCGAAGGTCGGCCTCGCGGCGCTGGCGGGCGGTCTGCACCGGCTGCCACGTCAGATCGGCGTCAAGCGGGCGATGGGCATGATCCTGACCGGCCGCCAGGTGCCGGCGGCGGAGGGCCGTGAACTCGGCTTCGTCAACGAGGTGGTGCCGGCGGCCGAGCTGATGGCGGCGGCGAAGCGCTGGGCGGGTCTGATCATGGAATGCTCGCCGATGTCGATCCGCGCCTCGAAGGAGGCGGTCTACAAGGGCCTCGACATCGCCAATCTCAACGAGGCGGTGACGGGCAAATATCCGGCGGTCAACGCGCTCTTCAAGAGCGAGGATCTGATCGAAGGCCCGCGCGCCTTTGCCGAAAAGCGCAAACCGAACTGGAAGGGCAAATAGGCGGCCCCAAAAAGTACCGGCCCTGCTGCGGGGGGAGCAGCAGAGCCGGCCTCGACAGGACCAGTCCCGAATGGGGGGCAAATGGGACCGGTCGGCAGGTCAGTTGAAAGCGAGCGCTGCGGTAGGTTCCTCCTTCAACGCTTTACGGCTCGCCGTCTGGCCTTCGGCAATACCCGGCCGCAGATCGGCGGGCATGTTTCGTTCGATCGCGGCGAGAAAGGGAGCCTGCTCGCCGAGCGGCGGAAAGCCGGTCTGCGCGATGGTGCGGAACGTCGTCTGGTCGAGATTGACCCAGATGAACGGCCGCTCGCGCGATTGCCGCTTGATCCATTGATAGGGCGCGTCGTTCCACGCCACGATCTCCCAGTTCTTGTTGTCGAGCACGAATTCGCCACGGTCGGTCTTCACCAGCAGCACGGCATGGCCATCGCCGTTCCACTCGCGGACCACCGCGATCAGCAATTGATCCGGCGACCAGCCGCGTTCGATCAGCTTCTTGCGCTTCAGCAGCGCCAGGTCTTCGCAGTCGCCGCCGCGTTCGTCGGCGATCGCCCACCATTCGGGGCGCTGATAGAGCACCATGTCGTCGACCTGCGGGATCGTCCGGTTGACCCAGTCGTTGACCTCGGCCAGCTCCGCCCAGCGCGCGGGCGTCAATTCCATCTTTTGCGGCGCGTCGGTGCCGCCGGCGCATTCATCCGGGTTGCGGATGCAGAAACCGATATAGCCGTAAGGGGGCGGGGCCTGCTGGCCGACCGGCATCGCCGCGGCGACGCGATATTCGCGGGCGCCATGATTTTCGAAGAAGCCGATGCTTCCCACGCGATCCGGTGCCTGGCAGCTGGCAAGCGCCAGCGCGAGACCTGTCGTCAGAAGGATGTTTTTACGCCACAACATTTTGCCACCCCGATCATCACAAGCCCGGCTTGATGGGCTCATGAGCGCAGGATGACAGCGGGGGATTTGTGCCCGTTTAAACGCGGGACTTGCATTTGAAATGAATTGGCGACGAGTTTGAGTCGTCTTTGGATCAAATTTGAATCAATCGAATTTTAGTCAAATTCGAACCATCGAATCGGGCGAAAAAGCCTTTATTTACGGGCTTTTTTCGATGCATGCGGGCCCGGTGCCGGCGATCCGGGCCAGGCCGCTCGCGGCACCGGGCCGGGCAAACCGGGCGCCGAAATTCGTCGAAATTTTTTTTCAGATGTGCCGCTCAGCCGTTTTTGGCGCCGTCGAAACTGCCGGAATCGGCCTCGAGCGTTTCCCGGATATGGGCAATCGTCGCGGCGCGCTCCTTGCGCTTGGTGTTGGCGAAGGCGGGTTGGGCCAGCGCGGCCAGCGTCGCGGCGCGGGCGCTCGCGGTTTCGATCAGCGTTTCGGCTGTCGCCGTCTCGTCGAGAAAGCCGACGGCAACGGCCTCGTCCGGGCCGTAGATGCGCGCCTGCGTGACCGCCTCGCTGAAGCGGTTGCGGGCCAGGCGGTCGCGGGCCAGCTCGATGCCGAAGATCGGCAGGGTCATGCCGATGGCGACTTCCGGCAGGCCGATCTTGAAGGCGCCCGCGGCGCCGATACGGGTGTCGGCCGCCAGCAGCAGCAAACCGCCCGCCGCCAGCGCATGGCCGCTGCAGGCCATCACCACCGGCAGCCGGTATTCATAGAGCCGCATCAGCAGTTCGGCACCGGCGCCGACCAGCTTGCGGACATTGTCGGGACCCGACGCCATCACCTCGAGGTCGAAGCCGGCGCAGAAGCGCTTGTCGCGGCCTGAAATCAGCACCGCCTTGGCCTCGTTCTGCGCCCGGTCGAGGGCGGCATTGATCTCGCCGATCATGGCGTGGCCGAGCGCATTGGCCTTGCCGTCATCCATGGCGAGGGTGGCGATGTCGTTTTCGACGGAATAGTTTAGAATTGACGTGCTCACAGGCGGCCCCCTTGTTGATATGAGGGGCAGTCTAGCGCGATGGCGATGGAAATGCCGAGTGGCGATCAGCCGTCAGATCAGCCCAAAGATCAGCCGAAGGGGCGGGAAAGGGCGGTGGCGCGTTCCGGCACGTTGGTGAACTGGATGCCGACGCCTGCCTCGGTGTGGCGGACCACGCGGCCGGTCATCTTGCCGATCGAAACGCCGGTGCCGATGGGCGGGCGCTCGTCGACCGCCACCTGGGCGCCGCCCAGCGACATGTCGATAAGGCGGCAGGGAATGGAAGTGCCGTCTTCCATGGTCAGCACCGAGGTTTCCTCAAGTCCGGCCTCGCCCGGCGCATAGCGCGCAAAGGCACGCCGCGCCGAAACCTCGATCTTTTCGCCGCGCGCCAGCGCTTCGAGGCGCTGTGCCAGGCGCTCGCGGCGCGGGCCGCTGATGGCGGTTTCGATGGCAAAGCCGCCCTCATAGAAGCGCACGACTTTACCTTCGAAACGGCCAAACTCGTCGAGATAGACGATCACCTGTTCGCCCATGCCGACCGGGATGTCGGTTGTCAGCGCCAGGCCGCCCAGCGACATGTCGCGGATCGAACATTCATGCTCCGAGCCGTCGGGCGCCAGAAAGCGGCCCTTGGCTTCAAAAGCCACCCGCTTGTGTTTGCGGCGTTCTTCGTGCTCGACATCGTCGGATTGCATCTGTTCGACCCAGATTGTCCCGGAACCGGCGAAGCGCAGGCTGCACCGGTCTTTCCACGTCTAGGATAGCCCCGACACGGTTAATGAAATTCTACCGCGGCGGCTTCCGAAAACGATTATTTTTCCCGTTCCGGCAAGGCGTTACCGCCGGGCGGCCCAAATTGACGCTTGCGTCAGCTTACGCGATTCCCGACAATCGCCGTTAAATTCCGATCAATCAGGGAATCGGGGCCAGAAGCGGCCGGAGCCGGGCATGGCGGACCTTGCGGTCCCGCGCGGCGCTGCGTCTGGCAAATCAAATCCAACGGGCGGGAACAGTTTCATGAGCGATTTCGATTTCATCATCATTGGCGCCGGCAGCGCGGGCTGCGTGCTGGCCAACCGGTTGTCCGAAAATCCGGCCAACAAGGTGCTGCTGCTGGAGGCGGGGTCGAAGGACAAGAATTTCATGATTCACATGCCGGCCGGCGTCGGCAAGCTGATCGGCACGGACATGGCCAACTGGTACTACTACACCGAGGGCCAGCCTTTCCTGAACAACCGCAAGCTCTTCTGGCCGCGCGGCAAGGTGCTGGGCGGGTCCTCCTCGATCAACGGCATGATCTATATTCGCGGCCATGCGCGCGACTACGACATGTGGCGCCAGCTCGGCCTCGAAGGCTGGGGCTTTGCCGATGTGCTGCCCTATTTCCGCCGCGCCGAAGGCAATGAGAACGGCAACAGCGCCTTCCATGGCGGCGACGGTCCGCTCGGCGTCTCCAATCCGCGCAAGACCAATGTGCTTTTCGAGGCCTTCGTCGAAGCCGGCAAACAGGCCGGCCATCCCTATACGGATGATTTCAACGGTCCGCAGCAGGAAGGCGTCGGCCCCTACCAGCTCACCATCAAGAACGGCCAGCGTTGCAGCGCCGCCAAGGGCTATCTGACGCCGGTGCTTGACCGTCCGAACCTCACCGTCGAAGTCGAGGCGCTGACCTCGCGCATTCTCTTCGACGGCAAGAAGGCCGTCGGCGTCGAATACACGCAGAAGGGCGAAACGAAGACCGCGCGCGCGAGCCGCGAAATCGTGCTCTCGGGCGGTGCCGTCAATTCGCCGCAAGTGCTGATGCTCTCCGGCATCGGCAAGGGCGACTATCTGCGCAAATTCGGCATCGATGTCGTCGCCGATCTGCCGGGTGTCGGCCGGAACCTGCAGGATCATCTCGACAGCGTCGTGCTCAATGAATGCACGCAGCCGATCACGCTGCACAGCCAGGTCTCCAATCCGCTGAAGCAGATCATGACCGGCATGCAATACACCTTCTTCAAGTCCGGTCTGGCGACATCGAACGGACTTGAGTCCGGCGCCTTCCTGAAGACGCGGCCGGAACTCGAAATCCCCGACATCCAGCTTCATTTCGTCGCCGCGATGATGCGCGATCATGCGCGTGTGAAGTCCGACCGGCATGGTTTCACCGTTCACATCTGCCAGCTTCGCCCCGAAAGCCGCGGCTATGTGGCGCTGAAGTCGACCAACCCCGCCGATCACGCGCTGATCCAGCCCAACTATCTCGAAGCCGAATATGATCGCCGGGTGATGCGCGACGGCGTCAAGATGGTGCGCAACATCATCGCCCAGCGGGCGATGGACCCCTATCGCGGCCCGGAATTCTGGCCCGGCGCCGGCACGCAGACCGATGCCGATATCGACGCATGGATCCGCGAAACCGCCGAGACGATCTATCATCCGGTCGGCACGGCCAAAATGGGTTCGGATCCGATGGCGGTGGTGGACACGAAATGCCGCGTCCATGGTCTGCAAGGCCTGCGCGTCGTCGATGCGTCCGTCATGCCGACACTGGTCGGCGGCAACACCAATGCGCCGACCATCATGATCGCCGAGAAAATCTCCGACGACATGCTGGGCAAGGCGCCGCTGGCGCCCGAAAATGTGACCATCGCCGAAGACCGGGTCGGCCACGCCGCCTGATTTTCTACCGATGAACAAGCAAAAGCCGGTGTCTTTCGACACCGGCTTTTTTCTATCGTCGTCATTGCGAGGAGCGTAGCGACGAAGCAATCCAGAAGCGACAAACACCGAATTTGCGGCTTCTGGATTGCTTCGCTTCGCTCGCAATGACGATCTTTGGTGCGTCTGGCTGCGTTCTTCTCTGCGTCTCCGCGTGCCAAACCTTCCTTGTGAGGCACGGGCGAATGCGGCCGTCATTACCGGTCACAATACCGGCCCAGGGCGTTACCCATACATTCCCGTATAGCGATCAAACGCCAATGGCGCTTCCGGCGCATGGCGCATGCGCCGAGAATGCACACATCGTTTGCCCTCGGGAGAAAACAGCATGACGCCGGCCCGCGACCGCCTTGCGAGAATATTGATGATCCTGCTCGGTCTATCCGCCACCGGCGCCTTTGCGGGCGCGGCCGTGGCGATCGGCGATTTCGCGCCGGATCGCGTCGGCGTCGAGATCTGGCGGATGCTCGGCTATCTGGTTTTCGCCGGGCTTTTCGTTCTGTTGGGGATTTTTCCGCGCCGGCTGCCGGGCCTGTGGGAACTGGTCTTCCTTCACAAGGCGGGCAAGGTCGTGCTGCTGGTGTTCGTCTTCGAGGCCGCCGATCCTGAACTCACCATCGTCGTCGACAGCACGCTCTCGGTGGTGACGTTGTTCTGCTACCTGCTGACACAGGGCTGGCGGGCGTGGACGCCGGCGCGTTGAGCGTCAGCCGCGTTCCCCGCTGTTGCTCAGCGCATCTTTCACCAGCCTGAGATAGGAGCGCTCGCCCCTGAGCGGCGCGCCCTGCGGTGCACGCTTGCCGATATGGGCGACCGCGACGGGCGGTTTCTCGGCCGCAAGCCGGCGGGCGGCCGTCTTGGCGGCGGGCTCGCGCCTCGGCATGTGTTCGGGGTCGAGGCGGCGCAGGCGGTCGATCCACTGGCGCGCCAGCAGGCGGTCGCCGACCCAGGACTGACGGTCGACGGGCACGGCGGCGCCGAGCACGCGCGTCAACGCACCGTCTTCATGCAGCAGCGGCAGCAGCACCATTTCGAAGGTCGCCTCGCGGCCGTCGGTGGTCGTGGCGGTATATTC